>JAEELW010000139.1 GCA_016282915.1 Lachnospiraceae bacterium
CAGTACTTCTTTTGCGCCGCATCAAAGCGCTGCCAGAGCTCTTCGTTTGTTCCTTTGGCTTTCTGGATTTTCAAAAATTCCATAACGCCCGGGATCATCGGCGAATATACTTTTGATGTGATCCCCTTCGCCCGCTTAAATATTGTTCCGTCATCCAGCTCGGTTATCACCCCTTCATACGGATGACCTACGGATGCAACTATATAGCCGTGGGAAGCAAGTTCTATATTCAAAAAAGAATTGGCTGCCATAAACGAGCTGTAGCCATGACTGAACATGATAAGCGGAAAGCGTTCGCCCTCTATAAAAGGTGCATTCTCATAACACTCAGAACGATTCGTCCCGTCACTTTCCACCTTCTCATAATTGATGGGAATAAAAAAATTTTTCCTTAAGGCGTCGATGGTTGCCTTGCTCATATAACGAGCCTTCGGAAGCTCTTTAACAGACTCCTTTGTAACAGGATAATAAACTTTTACCGGTATGGATCGCTTGGTTCCGATGGCATTATACATTGTCTCTTCGCGATCGTTATATACCGTATAAGTAAAAGTTCCCACTGCATATTCACCGGTCGGCATTGGCTTTTGGAACATATTTTTACTCATCAACTTTTCCTCCGAATAATAAAATGATCGACTTGGCAAGTGTCCTGAAAGCAGCTCTTGGTTCAACCTTCACCCCGGAGCTTCCTGCCCCGTAATTGGCACTCAATATGCAGACTTTCTCAATACCGGAAAATGAAGTCGCTAGGAAAGCGCCTATCTCTTCCGGAGTGCCTTTCATCCTGTACCCCTGCTTCATTGCCGCTTCCACCATTTTCGGAAAGATAGTAAAAAGAATACTATCCGTCTTACCGTTTCCATCAGTTCCTGCCATGATCTTAGCCATTCTCTCGGGGTTATTTACCGCAAGAGAGCCAAAGTCAAAATTGATCTTCTGAATGTCCATAAGGTGCTCTTCCATCACTTCACCTATAATGTCGCAGGCACGGTACGTGATCTCCTCAAAGGACAGCCCCTTTTCCTTAGAAAGCTCTTCAATACGCTCATAAGAGTCATATTCTCTTCGCATCATCATCACCATGTCGGCTAAGATATCATCGAGGCCCTCATAATAACGATAGATCGCGCCCATGGACATTCCGGTCTCGGCTATAACGTCCGATATAGTCACCATTTCCACAGGCTTTCTAAGACAAACCTGATAGGCTGCCTCTACTATCATCTCTTTCTTTTTTTCATAATATTCCTGACTGACTTTGGGCATTTGATTCACACCTTTCGTAATCTAACAAAAAATGAAACAGTTTTCATTAAATGAAGCCTGTTTCATTTTATTCCTGTGTACTACTTTTTGTCAATCCCCGGAAGCGATAAAGACCTTGGTGTGAGCCTAGGGGACGGGGTTTGTGGCTCATTTTCGGGTGGACCTGGGGGACGGGGTTGGGGGTTCATTTTAATGCTTCTACAACATACTTCATCGAGGCTAATTGAGTTTTTCTGCAGATATCAAGATCCTTTAGTTCAACAACTATGCCGTATTTTCCGGAACAACTTGCGGAATCCCATTCATTTAACCACGCCAGAGTCATTGAGTCACAGCAGCCCGGTACTCGCTCAGGATCCTGATCCAATACATCAGGCGGAAGATCCGAAACAACGATTCCGTTATGAAGCAGCACAAAACACAGATTTATATCATTCGGATTCTCAAGCAGTTCTGTGTCTATACTGTAATCCTCTCCCAGATGTTCTTTTATATAGTCATTTGCAGCTTTCGACGCCACTTTAGCAGCTGCATCGATCAAAGGATTCAGTTCTTCTCTGGTGTAATACTTCTCTTCGTGTTCAGTCTCATCATAAAAGGATATATTATTAGCAATAACGGCTTCATATAGTGCTACAGGCGTGCCTGCCGTCGTCTCAATCTCCTCTCCGCCCTGTGTAGTAAACAAAACGCTTCCATCCAGCAGGCGAATACTCCTGATATCTCTGAACGGGATGACCCTTGAGCCGATCAGCCTCTTAAACTTTATGCCGTTTTCCGTAATCTGAAACTGTGACTTTATTCCCATATCAATACGTCCTGAAGCCATAATGAACCACCAACCCCGTCCCCCAGGTTCAAAAAATGAACCACTGACCCCGTCCCGGGGGTTCACGTATCTTTTCGCAGGATATTCAGGTACTCTTCATAAGAGAATACCCTGTTGCGTGATGCATTTGTCGTTTCCCTCAAAATACCTGCCTGAACCATTTTTCCCACGGCACCAGATACCGTGTTATAGCTTATTCCAAGGTCAGCCGCCGTTCTTTTTATATCAATGATAGGATATTGCTCTAAATAATTGAAAACCCTTCTTACATTATCATTTTTTCTTGCGGTAACCGGAAGTTTTTCAATGTTGTCCTCATGGAGCGCCGACAGCTTTTCGACAGTAGTCAGGGAATCTTTTGCCGCAGCAGATACCGCTTCAAGGAAAAATCCCACCCACTGCTCATAATTTCCGCTTCTTCTTACCTCTGAAATACGGTCATAGTATTCGATCTGATTTTTTTTCAGAAAATATGAAACGTAAATTATAGGTTTGGATATATAGCCCTGTTCCATAAGATACAGCAATATCATCAAACGCCCTACTCTTCCGTTTCCGTCAAGGAACGGATGGATCGTTTCAAACTGATAATGGATCAGCGCAATCCTAATAAGCGGATCGTAA
>JAEELW010000140.1 GCA_016282915.1 Lachnospiraceae bacterium
AGCAAAGATGCTCGGCATCAGCTTCGGTGATGAATAAATAATGTCTTATACTGCTTTATACAGAAAATTCCGCCCCGTAAGCTTTGCGGATGTGAAGGGGCAGGAGCATATCGTGACCACGCTGACGAACCAGCTCACCATGAACCGCATCGGGCACGCCTATCTGTTCTGCGGAACGAGGGGCACCGGAAAGACTACGGTGGCCAAGATCCTGGCACGTGCGGTGAACTGCAGCTCGCCCCTGGAGGACGGCAGTCCCTGCGGGGAATGCGAGATGTGCCGCGCCATCGCGGAGGGGCGGAGCCTGAACGTGGCCGAGATCGACGCTGCTTCCAACAACAGCGTGGAAAATGTGCGCCAGATCATCGATGAGCTGGCTTATCCGCCTGTGGACGGACGCTACCGGGTCTATATCCTTGACGAAGCCCATATGCTGTCGCAGGGAGCGGCCAACGCCCTGTTAAAGACCCTGGAAGAACCGCCCGCCTATGTGATCTTTATCCTGGCGACGACGGATCCGGCAAAGCTGCCGGTCACCATCATGAGCCGCTGCCAGAGATACGATTTCCGTCGCATCTCCATCGATACCATTGCGGAGCGCATGAAAGAGCTGACGGAAGCGGAAGGGATCGATGTGGAGGAGAAGGCGCTGCGCTATGTGGCGCGTGCTGCGGACGGTTCCATGCGTGACGGTTTAAGTCTTCTGGACCAGTGCGTGGCTTTCCATTTCGGAGAGACACTTACCTATGAAAGAGTCCTGGATATCCTGGGAGCTGTGGATACGGAGGTTTTCAGCCGCCTTTTGCGCGCGGTCATGGCCGGAGAGGTGAGCGGGGCCATGAAGCTCGTGGAGGATGTGGTGATGCAGGGCCGCGAGATCCGTCAGTTTGTTACGGATTTCCTCTGGTACCTGCGTAATATCATGCTGCTCAAGGCTTCGGACGACGGGGATATGGAGGAACTCCTGAACGTGTCCGGAGAGCACCTTAAGGCGCTGAAGGAAGAGGCGCAGCAGCTTGAGATGAACACGATCCTCCGTTATATCAGCGTATTTTCGGAGCTGCAGCAGAACCTGCGTTATGCGACGCAGAAGCGTATCATGCTGGAGACCTGGCTGATCCGCCTGATGCGGCCGCAGATGGATACGGATGTATCCTCCCTGCTGGAGCGTGTACGGGAGCTGGAAAAGCAGCTGAAGAACGGTATTCCCGCCGCAGCGGTGAGCGTAAGCGCGAAGCCTGCGCCGGCGGCGGAGAAAGTGCAGCTTTCCAGGGCCGTGCCCGAAGAGGTGAAGCAGATCGTAAAGGACTGGCCGGTGATCCTCGGAAAGAGCAGTTTTCTGTATAAGGCCATGCTCAAGACCGCGAAGCTGTCCATGGGAGAGAACGGCGCACTCCTTCTGTGCTTTGAGGAATCGCTTCATGTTAAAACCATGAAGGAACACAGCGAAGAGCTGGCGGAGCTTCTGAACGAACATCTGGGAAAAGAGGTGCCTTTTGAGATCGCGGGATACGATCCGGGGCAGGAATTCGATACGCAGTTTGCGGATCTGAAGGAATTATTAAATATATCATACGAAGTGGAGGAGTAAGAAATGGCAAAGCGAGGCGGCTACATGGGCGGAGGCATGCCCGGTAACATGAACAATCTGATGAAGCAGGCGCAGCGCATGCAGCGTCAGATGGAAGAAAAGCAGAAGGAGCTGGAGGAGAAGGAATATGTGGCTACGTCCGGCGGCGGTGCCGTGGAAGCGACGGTCAGCGGCAAGAAGCTCCTGACCAAGCTGACCATCAGCCCCGAGGCAGTGGATCCCGAGGATGTGGAGATGCTGCAGGACATGATCATCGCAGCGGTGAACGAAGCCGTCAACCAGGCCGAGGAGGAAAGCGACGCATTGATGCGCGGCATTTCTTCCGGACTGAACGTTCCCTTCTAAACGATGGAATTTTACAGCGGGGATATCAATCAGCTGATCACGGAACTGGCGGCGCTGCCGGGGATAGGGAAAAAATCCGCGGAGCGCATGGCTTTTCATATCCTCAATCTCCCGCTCGAGCGGGTAAAGCGGCTGTCGGGGGCCATACTTAAGGCAAAGGAAAACGCCCGTTACTGCAGTGAATGCTGCACGCTGACGGATGCGGAGACCTGTCCGGTCTGTTCCAATCCGAAGCGCGACCACAAGACCATCATGGTGGTGGAAAACCCGCGGGATCTGGCGGCATACGAGAAAACGGGCAAGTTTGAGGGCGTCTATCATGTGCTGCACGGCGCGATCTCTCCGATGAACGGGATCGGCCCTTCCGATATCAAGTTAAAGGAACTGATCGCACGGCTGGAAGGGGATGTGGAGGAAGTGATCATCGCGACCAATTCGTCGCTGGAAGGCGAGACCACCGCGATGTATATCAGCAAGCTGATCAAGCCGGCCGGGATAAAGGTGACGCGTATCGCCAGCGGCGTGCCCGTGGGCGGCGATCTGGAATATATCGATGAAGTGACGCTTCTGCGGGCACTGGAAGGAAGAACCGAGATATGAACGATGCCAGGGTCAAAAGCTCATATGACGGTCATGCTTGCATGAAACGGCATATGAGTTTGGGACCCGTCCGAACATGAGCAAGTAGCGGAATGCTTGTGCAGCAAGCATTCCAGCGGATTGCGAATGTTCGCAGGATTGCTTTGTTGAAACGCAGCAAAGCGATCCGTGGGCATCATAAGAGTCGAATATAAAATATCATAAAATAGATCAGGAGGAGATATCATGGCAGTAACAAAAGAATTCTTCGGAACAACGGCTGACGGGAAGGCAGTGGACTGCTATACCATCACCAACAAGAACGGCATGCGTGCCGACATCATCACCTACGGTGCGATACTTAAGAATCTGTTCGTGCCGGACAAAAAGGGCAAAGCTGCCGATGTGGTACTGGGCTACGATAAGCTCTGGATGTATTTCAAAAACGGCAGTTTCTTCGGCGCAACGGTAGGCCCCATCGCCAACCGTACCAAACTTGGACAGTACCGTGTGAACGGGAAGAAGGTGCAGCTGCCTGTCAACGACAATAAAACAAATAACCTGCACAGCGATAAGGAGCTCGGTTTCCACAAACGTCTGTGGGAAGCCGAGAGCGGAAAGAACAGCGTTACGCTCCGCCTGAAAAAGAAGCACGGGGAGATGGGACATCCCGGAAACATGGATGTGGAAGTAAAGTATACGCTGACGGACAAGAACGAGCTGAAGATCTCCTATCATGCCACGACGGACAGGGATACGGTCATCAATCTGACGAACCATTCCTATTTCAATCTGGCCGGGATCGCAAGCGAATCCATTGAGGATCACAGCCTCACGCTGTATGCATCCCGTTATACGGCAGTAGACCGTCAGGCGATCCCTACCGGAGAGCTGCCCGAGGTGGCGGGAACGCCCATGGATTTCCGCAAGCCCAAGAAGATCGGCAAGGAGATCGGAGCGGATTTCAAACAGCTTCAAAACGTGAAGGGTTATGACCACAACTGGGTCATCGACGGTGCCAACGGAAAGAAGCGCCTGATCGCGGAAGTGAGCGAGGCGAAGAGCGGCAGAAAGATGCAGGTCTATACGGATCTGCCCGGTGTGCAGTTTTATGCCGGCAACTGCATCGGAAAGAACATGGGCAAAGAGAATCATCCGAATCATCCGAGGAAGGGTTTCTGTCTGGAGACTCAGTATTATCCGGATGCGATCAACCATGCGGAGTGGCCGCAGCCCCTTTTCGGGCCGGATAAGCCTTACGACAGCGAAACGGTATATCAGTTCAGCTGGTAGGAAGGCGGCATGAGTTCTTTTTCGGAAAAAGAAGAAAAAGATAAGAGCGGGGTAGACCGGCGCAGTTTTCGTGAGCGCCGCATGAAGCTGAAGATGCGGCGTCTTATCTTCGGTCTGATCCTTCTGATCGCGGTGGCTGCGGTGATCGTGGTGGTGATCCGCAGCCTGAGCGATCGTGTATATACTGACAGTGAGCTGATCGGCACCGTCGACTGGAAACCCAGCGGCGGTGCCACGATACTGCCTTACGGCAGCGATTTCATCTCCTACAGCCCCGACGGGATCCACTGTACCGATGCCCATGGCAAGGATCTGTGGAGTTTTTCCTATGTGATGCAGGAGCCCATGGTGGAAGTGAAGGGCGACTATGCCGCAGTGGCGGACCGTAACGGGCGCAATATCTATATCTATGACAAGAGCGGGCTGATCGGGGAGATCAATCTGAGCAACCCGGTCCTGCGGATCCGGCTTTCCGCCGGGGGCATCGTTGCGGCTGTTCTGGACGATGTGAACGTCACGCCGATCCATCTGTATTATCATGACGGCAGCGAGATCTCGTATTTCCGGACCACCATGTCCCGGAGCGGATATCCGGCGGCCATCGGCATTTCCGACAGCGGGCAGCTGGTGGCGGTCTCCTATGTCTATGTGGATAATGCCACACTCACGTCCCATGTGGCTTTTTACAATTTCGGCGAAGTGGGAAAGAACGAGACGGACAATCTGGTGAGCGCTTACGATTACCGTGAGGAACTGGTGCCCATGGTGGAATTCATGGACGAGAACCATTCCTTTGCCCTGGCCAACGACCGTCTCATGCTTTACGAAGGCGGACAGAAGCCGACCAATGTGGCGAACATCCTTCTGGATGACGAGATCCGTTCGGTCTATTACGGAGAGGATTATGTGGGACTGGTCTGCTACGACCGGGAAGGCGAGAGCCGTTACCGCATGGATGTCTACGACCGGAAGGGAGAACAGCGCTGCAGGCTCCATTTCAATCTGGATTACAATGATATCCGCATCTCCGGGAACCAGATCATGATCTATAATGCCGCCTCCTGCGCAATCTATACGGTGAAGGGAAAGCTGCGCTACGAAGGGCGCTTTGATGCTTCCGTTTATCTGATGCTCCCCACGAGGAGCGATACGCGTTTTACCCTTGTCACGGACGAGGGGATACAGACCGTACAGCTGCGCTGAGCTGTCACGGTATCGATCTTAATTCTTACTTTTTTCTTTTCCCTTTATGTGATATAATATTATAGTTATGGGTGGGATTTTTTGTCTGATGGGGAAAAGCGCCAGCGGAAAGGACAGCCTGTACCGGCGTCTGCTTGATGATGCGGGGGGAGAGCTGCATCCCGTTGTGCCCTGGACCACGCGCCCGATCCGCGAAGGCGAACGGGAGGGCGTGGAATATCATTTTACCGATACGGAAGGGCTGAAGCGCCTGGAAGCGGAAGGCCGTGTCCTGGAGAAACGGGTATACCATACTGTCCATGGGGACTGGTATTATTTTACCGTGGATGACGGCAGTATCAGGCCGCGGGAGCGGAAGTATCTGATGATATCGACCCCGGAAGCATTTATAAAGCTGAAGGAACACTTCGGTGAGAGCTGTGTGCATCCTCTCTATATCGACGTGGAGGACGGGGAGCGTCTGGAGCGTGCGCTGAAACGGGAACGCATGCAGGATGTGCCGAAGTATAAGGAGCTGTGCCGGCGGTTCCTGGCGGACTGCGAGGATTTTTCGGAAGAAAAGCTTGCGGAAGCGGGGATCGGGAAACATTTTGATAACCGGGATTTAGAGCAGTGCTTCGATGAACTGAAGAAATACATCGGGGCAGCAGACGGGTAAGAGAGCGCAGATGGATCCGATTCAGATCGCAAGACTGACGCAGACGGCTCCGGCAGAGAGCGTGACGCAGGCCGAGCCGAAAGACGACAGCTTCAAGTTCATACTGAGCAGTAATATTCAGGAAAAAGAACTGCAGGAGCGGCTCTCAAACCTGATGGGTGAGATCGTGGCGCAGGGAGAGCGGATCGGCAAAAAGAAGGACATCCGTGATATGAAGCGCTACCGCAGCCTGATCAAGGAATTCATGAACGAGGTGGTGAACCGTTCCCATGAATTCGCGAGGGAGAATTTCCTCGACAAGCGGGGACGGCACCGAGTATACGGTATCGTGCGGCTGGTGGATGAAAACCTGGATGCACTGGCCAGGCAGCTGTGCGAGGACGAAAAGGATAATATGGATGTTCTGGCGACGATCGGAGAGATCCGGGGGCTTCTGCTGGATCTGTTTACCTGAGGGAGGCGAGTACAGATGGCATTTTCGGATATCGTAGGACAGGAACTGATACGGGAACAGCTGCAGGGAGCGATCCGTGAGAAAAAAGTCGCCCATGCCTATATCCTCTGCGGGGAAAACCGGAGCGGAAAAGAGTTTATCGCAAAGACCTTTGCACAGGCACTGCTCTGCGAGAACCCCGCCGCTGACGCCAAAGGAAAACCGGAAGCCTGCGGGGAATGCCATTCCTGCCGCCAGGCGGCTACCGCCAATCATCCCGACATCATATATGTAAAGCATGAGAAACCCAATACCATCGGGGTGGAGGACGTGCGCGACGGCATCATCCAGACGGTACAGATCCGTCCCTACAGTTCGCAGTACAAGATCTATATCGTTGAAGAGTCCGAAAAAATGACACCGCAGGCCCAGAATGCGCTGCTGCGGACCATTGAGGAACCTCCCGAATATGTGGTGTTCCTGCTGCTCACATCCTCCACGGAAGCCCTGCTTCCTACGATACAGAGCCGCTGCGTGAAGCTGATGATGAAGCCCGTGCAGGATGAGGATATGCGGAATTACCTGATCCGGCAGCTGCATGTGCCGGAGAGCCGCGCCGAGATCTGCATCGCCTTTGCGCGAGGCAACGTGGGACGGGCCAAGGCCCTGGCTTCCAGTGAGGATTTTGACAAGATACGTACGAGTGCGCTGTCGCTGCTCAAGAATATCCGGGAGATGGATACTTCGGAAGTGATGGATGCGCTGAAGCAGATCCGCGAGTACGGCTTCGATATCAACGATTATCTGGATATCTGCGCGGTATGGTACCGGGATATCCTGCTCTTTAAGGCAACACACGACATGAACCATCTGATCTTCAGAGATGAGATCACGAGTATAAAAAAGGCGGCACAGCTTTCGGATTATGAAGGCATCGAGGAAGTGATACGCGCGCTGGAGGTGGCCAAGAACCGCCTGCGCAACTCCGTGAATTACGAACTGACCATGGAGCTGCTGCTGCTGACGATACAGGAGAGTTAATGAAATGAAGACCATTGTAGGCGTGCGTTTCCGCACGGGAGGGAAGGTTTATTATTTTGAACCCGGAGACCTGAAGATCGGCCGGGGAACGCATGTGATCGTGGAAACGGCCAGAGGCGTGGAATTCGGCACCGCCGTGGCGCCGCCGCAGGAACTGCCGGATGAAAAGGTCACACAGCCTTTAAAGCCGATCATGCGTCTTGCTACGGAAAAGGATGAGCGGCAGGATGAGGAGAACCGGGAAAAGGAAAAGGCCGCGATCCCGGTGGCAAAGGAAAAGATCCGCGCGCGCGGGCTGGATATGAAGCTGATCGATGTGGAGTATACCTTTGACCGGAACAAGATCGTATTCTATTTTACCGCGGACGGGAGAGTGGATTTCCGTGAGCTGGTGAAGGATCTGGCCGGGGTCTTCCGCACACGTATCGAGCTCCGGCAGATCGGCGTGCGTGACGCCACCAAGATGCTGGGCGGGCTCGGAAGCTGCGGCAGGGTGCTCTGCTGCCATTCCTATATGAGCGATTTTATCCCGGTCTCCATCCGTATGGCGAAGGAGCAGAATCTTTCCCTCAATCCGGGGAAGATCTCCGGCATGTGCGGACGCCTGATGTGCTGCCTGCAGTACGAGGCGGATACCTACGCCTATCTGAACCGCCGTCTGCCCCGGGTGGGCGACGAAGTGACCACGCCTTACGGCACGCCGGGCATCGTGCACGATGTGGATGTGCTGCGGCAGCGCGTGCAGGTGATCGTGGATGTGGGCGATGAAAAGGAAATGGAAGAGTATCCGGTGGAGGAACTGAAATTCACCAGACGGCCGCGCGGCGGTAAAAAGGATAAGCAGGATAAACAGGATAAGAACCGCGAAAAGCTGACCAAAGAGGAACTGAAGGAACTGGAAAAGCTGGAGAAGCAGGATGAAGGCTGAGCTGCGTTCCTGTCCCTTATGATACGTGAAGATGACCTGCAACTGAACGGCCTGCGTATCCTGCAGGATAGCGAGCGCTTCTGTTTCGGCAGCGATGCGGTGATCCTGAGCGATTTTGTCCGTGTGGAAAAGGGCGGAAGGCTTCTGGATATGGGCTGCGGCAACGGCGTGCTGCCGCTTCTCCTGTCGGCAAAGACGGAAGCGGCCGAGCTGGTGGGCCTGGAGATCCAGAAAGAGAGTGCGGCGCTCGCGGAGCGTAATGTGGAGCTGAACGGTCTGAAGGACCGTATCCGCATCGTCTGCGGGGATCTGCGCGAAGCCGGGGAGCTGTTCGGAAGGGAAGCGTTTTCCGCGATCTGCTGCAATCCGCCCTATATCGCGGACGGGGCCGGACTTTTAAGTGAGAGTTCCCCGAAGGCGCTGGCCCGGCATGAGCTGCTCTGCCGTTTTGAGGATGTGGCAAGGGAGAGCGAAAAGCTCCTCCCCCACGGAGGGAGTCTCTTTCTGGTACACCGTCCGGAGCGGCTGGCGGAACTGATCGTGACGCTCAGAAAATACCGCCTGGAGGTGAAGCGCCTCCGTTTTGCGCATCCGGGAACGGAACATGCGGCGGTGCTGGTGCTGATCGAAGCGTTGAAAGGCGGAAGACCGGGGATGAAGACCGAGGCACCGCTTTTGCTGGAAACCTGAAACAAGCCGGAGCAGTTTAATACCGGGCCGGGGAAAAGAAGTAAGCGCTATGCTTTATATCTGTGCAACTCCGATCGGAAATTTAAAAGATATCACACAGCGGGTACTCGAAACACTGGAAAATGCAGATCTGATCGCCGCGGAAGATACGCGGAACAGTCTGCATCTCCTGACGCATTTCGGGATCAGGACACCGCTTACCAGTTATCATGAATACAATAAATACGATAAGGCAGAGACGCTGATCCGTAAGATGAAGGAAGGAATGGATGTGGCGCTGATCAGCGATGCCGGAACGCCGGGGATCTCGGATCCCGGGGAAGTGCTGGTGCGCCGCTGTATCGAGGAAGGGATCACGGTGAGCAGCCTGCCGGGGCCCGCGGCCTGCATCACGGCGTTGACGATGTCCGGCCTGCCTACCGGCCGCTTCTCGTTTGAGGCCTTTCTTCCGGCGGATAAAAAGGAACGGAAGCGCATCCTGGATGAGATGCGCGATGATACGCGTACCCTTATCGTATATGAGGCGCCGCACCATCTGGAGGCGACGCTGAAGGACCTTCTGGATGTTCTGGGAGACCGGCCGCTGGCTGTCTGCCGTGAACTGACGAAGCGTTTTGAAAGCGTGGAGCGCATGCGGCTTTCGGAGGCCGTAAGCTATTACGGCGAAAATGAAGCCAGAGGTGAATTTGTGCTTGTGATCGGCGGCAGGGATGCGGCCGAACTGAAAAAAGAACAGCAGCAGCAATGGGAGAACATGCCTGTGGAAGAGCATGTGGCCCGCTACGAGGCGGAAGGCCATGACCGCAAGGAGGCAATGAAACTTGCAGCCCTGGACCGGGGCATACCCAAGCGGGAGATCTATAACATGCTGCACAAGGGAGAGCTATGAAAAGAACAGGGACGATCCGGAGAAGTCCGCACAGCTTTGGAAAAACGGGACTGTTTCTGGCGGCAGTACTGCTGCTCGGAGGCTGCGGAGGAGAAGAAAAACCGGCGGTATCCTCAAATGCCACGCCGACAACAGCAGCGGTGGCAACACCCACGGAAGAAGCAAAGGAAGAACCCAGGATACTCCGGGTGGGCTGCGGGGGATTTTCGGGCGTTTATGACGGCATCTTTACCGAGGCGGAGAGCGACAGCCTGGCAGCGGAGCTGATCCAGCTGCGCCTTCTGGAAAGGGACCGTTCCGGTGATATCGTAAGGCACGGGATCGAGGGAGAGACAAGAAGCTACAACGGCAGTGAATACAGCTATAAAGGCATTGCGGACTGTGATAAAAAAACAGGCTCCGACGGGAAGCTGACCTACGAGATCACTTTACGCGAGGATGTCTGCTTTTCCGACGGGGAAGCGCTGACGGCGGACGATGTGATCTTTACCTGGTATGTGCTGAGTGACCCTTCCTACAACGGCCCGAATGCATTCCGTACCCTGCCGGTGGAAGGCATGGATGAATACCGTCTGGGTGCAAAGAGCATGCTGGAACTGATCCTGGAGGGCGGCGAGGAGAATACGCGCTTTGCCTGGTATACGAAGGAACAGCAGGAGCAGTTTTTTGCAACGGACCTGCCTGCGGCGGGAGAAGCTTTTGCACAGAGCATTTCCGATTATTGTCTCGCGAATGATATCGTGACCGGCCTCGATGCGGTGGATTCCCATCCCATTGCCAACGCCATGGTCAACTGGGGCATCGCCGTACTCGGAGCGGACGGTTCCGTAACGGCCCAGCCTTCGGGAACGGTATGGACGATGCAGGGAAATGCGGTGCCCACGGCAGCGGACTTTTTTGACGAACTGATGATCCGTTATTCCGGGGATGTCCTGAAGCTTTCCGAGAAGGAAGCGGCGGACCGGCCTTTGCAGGATTTCCTGCCGGAATGGTATCTTCATACGGTTGGTGAGGGCATATCGGCGGCAGCATTGAAGGGCATCACGAAAACCGGGGATTACAGCGTGTCGCTGACGCTCACGGAAGCGGATGAGCGGGCGGAGGAGCTCCTCGGGGGCTATGTCCTGCCGATGCATTATTACGGAGATCCTTCCTATTATGATTATGAAAAGAACCGTTTCGGTTTCCACAAGGGGGATCTGGACGGGATCCGGGCCATGGGTGCCATGCCTCTGGGAGCAGGGCCGCTGGTACTGGAAAACAGTGAAGAAGGAAAGCTGAGTTTTTCTCCCAACACGCATTATTATGACGGAGCTTTGCAGCTGACGGAGCTTCAGCTCATCACATATCCCGAGGAGGAACGGCTGGCAGCGCTGCAGCGGGGAGAACTGGATCTCTTTGCACTTCCCGCGGAAAGAGAGCTTCTTGATACGGCAGGCCGGGATCTGGCCATCAGCTGCCGCAATCTTCCGCATTATGATTTTATCGGCATCAACTGTGAGGCAGTGAGCGTCAGCGGGAATGCCGCCTCGCAGGAATCGGTATATCTGCGCCGTGCCCTTGCCACCGTGCTATGGGCATACCGTGATGCGGCAATGGAGGAAAGCTACGGCAGTGCGGTCCTGCCCATCGCACATCCGCTCTATTCCGAAGGAAGGATGCTCTGGACGGATGAGGAAAACGCGGCGGAATGCTATGGGAAGGATGTAAACGGAAAAGACATTTTCAGCGAAGGAATGAGCGCGGAGGAGCGCGGGGCGGCGGCGAAGAAAGCTGCCCTGGGATATTTTGAGGCGGCAGGCTACACCGTGGAGGAAGGCGTGCTGAGCGCGGCGCCCGACCGCGCAAGACTGGAATACGAGCTGACGGTGATCGGCGGCGGAACGGGAGATGATCCGGCTTTTTCGATGCTGACCCGGGCTTCGGATACCCTGGCGGAACTGGGGCTTACGCTCTCGATCCATGACATCTCCGATCCTGCCGGCCTGCAGCTTGCGCTGGAAGGCGGCAAGACGGATCTGTGGGTCGACAGCCGTGAGGGCAATGCTCTGACAAGCCTGTATATGCAGTATTATCCGGAAAGCGGCAACGGCTACCGCCTGCGCATCTTTGATGAACGCTTTGACGAGCTGCTCTTTGCCGAAGAGGCCGAGACAGACCGCGCCCGGAAGGATGCCGATGCGAAAAAATGTCTGGAATTCCTGACGGATTACGGCGCGCTGATCCCTCTGTGGCAGTACAGGGCCTGCACGGTCTATGCGGCGGAACGTCTGGACGAAAGTACCGTCATGCGGGACGAAACGGCCTTTTATGACTGGACCAGGGAGCTTGCGGCGCTCTCCGTAAAATAGAGATTGACAAAACAATGGCACTGTGCCTATACTCTCTATAGAAAGCGGTATCCGCCGAACCTGCGGGCCGTCGGGACGCGGGTTTCAAAAGAATATGCAGGAATATCGTACTCAAGGAGGGGGCACTATGTTGGACAGGATCATTGAACTGATCAGAGAGCAGCTTCATATCGCGGAAAACGTTCCGATCACAGAAGAGACATCGTTTCAGCAGGATCTGCGGGCCGATTCCTTTGAACTGATGGAACTGATCATGGCCGTGGAGGAAGAATACGGAGTGAAGGTTGAGGATGATGATCTGGAAAACCTGCAGACCGTGGGTGATGTGATGGATTACATCAAGGATCAGGGAATCGATATTGAATAAAGCATTTTCGTAATGTTGAGAGCTAAGAGGATCTCCCCGAAATCAGGGAGATTTTCTTTTTAGGAGGTATATGGACAGGATCATGACAAACCGGCCGGACCGGTGTTTTCAGCGGTATCAGAGCGAATTCGAAGAGGCTGCGCTGCGGGTGCTCCGGAGCGGCAGATACATACTCGGAGAAGAACTGGAACGCTTTGAAGAAGCTTTTGCGGAATGGCTCGGCGTGCGTTTCTGCGTGGGCGTCGGAAACGGCCTGGATGCGCTGACCCTGGCCTGCAGGGCCTGCGGGATCGGTGAGGGAGACGAGGTGATCGTTCCGGCCAATACCTTTATCGCCAGCGCCCTGGCGGTAAGCGCGGCGGGGGCCGTACCGGTCTTTGCGGATGTGGATGAGTATTATCTGCTGGATCCGGATAAACTGGAAAGCCGTATCACGGAGCGTACCCGGGCGGTCATGGCGGTTCATCTGTACGGGCAGACCTGCCGGCTGGACAGGATACTTGCGATCTGCAGGAAACACGGGCTGAAGCTTCTGGAGGACTGTGCGCAGTCCCACGGGGCGGCCTACCGCGGAAGGATCAGCGGGACCGTCGGTGAGGCGGGCTGTTTTTCCTTTTATCCGACAAAGAATCTGGGAGCTTTCGGGGATGCGGGAGCGGTGGTGACCGATGACGAGGAGCTTTATGAGCATCTGAAAAAGCTCAGGAATTACGGAAGCAGCCGCCGTTATTACCATGAGGAGCAGGGCGTCAATTCGCGTCTGGACGAGCTGCAGGCCGCTTTGCTCGCGGTGCGTCTTTCCCATATGAAGGAGCTGACGGCGGAGCGTATCGCCTGTGCGGAAGCTTATAATGAAGGGATACGTAACGAAGCCATCGAAAAGCCGCGCCTCTGTCCCGGCGCGGAGCATGTTTACCACCAGTATGTGGTAAGGACAAAGGAGCGTGACCGTCTGATCGCGCATCTGAAGCTCCGCGGGATCGATACCCTCATCCATTATCCCGTTCCCTGTCATCTGCAGGGAGCCTATGCTTCCCTGGGATATGAGCGGGGGGCGCTTCCGCAGGCCGAACTGTATGCGGATACGGTGCTCTCCATCCCCATCTACAACGGGATCAGCAAAAAGGAACAGCAGCGCGTGATCGAGGCATTGAATGAGTTTTGATACCGATATCGAAAAAAAGATACCGCCTGCCGTCGTGAAGATACTGCGACGGATCGAAGAGGCCGGCTTTGAAGCCTGGACCGTGGGGGGCTGCGTCCGCGACTGCATGCTGGGACGTACGCCGGCGGACTGGGATATCACGACAAATGCCCGTCCGGAACAGATCAAGCGTATCTTTAAGAGAACGCTGGATACGGGGCTTCAGCACGGCACCGTTACGGTACTGGAATACGAGGAGCACCGTCCGAAGGGTTATGAGGTGACCACCTACCGTATCGACGGGGACTACGGGGACGGAAGGCATCCGGACCGGGTGGAGTTTACCGCCGATCTGGCCGAGGATCTGAAGCGCAGGGATTTTACGATCAATGCGATGGCCTATGCGCCGGGGAAAGGGCTGAAAGACCTGCACGGCGGTATGGAGGATCTGGAAGCGGGCGTGATCCGCTGTGTCGGAGATGCGCGGGAGCGTTTCTCGGAGGACGCGCTCCGTATGATGCGCGCGATCCGCTTTGCCGCGCAGCTGAACGCGCGGATCGAGGAGAATACCTGGCGCGCCGTTACGGAGATGGCCGAAGGGATCGTAAGGGTGAGCGCGGAACGCATACGCGTGGAGCTGGAGAAGCTTCTGATGAGTGATCATCCATCTTTTTTCCGGCTTTTTTACGACAGCGGACTGAGTGCGTATTTTCTGCCGGAGTGGGAAGCCTGCATGCATACCGAGCAGGAAAACCCGCATCACTGTTATAATGTGGGCGAGCATATCCTGCACTGCCTGGAATGCGTTGACTGTGAGGGCCTGCGCAGGGAACTCGGGGAAGAAGCGTATCCCCGCGCACTGCGTACCCTGCGGCTGACCATGCTCATGCATGATATCGCAAAGCCTCTGTGCAAGACCATCGATGAGGAAGGTGTGGCGCATTTTACGGGCCATCCGGAGCGTGGTGCCGTGATGGCGGAGGAGATCCTGCGGCGCCTGAAATACGATAATGACACGATAAGGGATGTCAGACGGCTCGTGGAAAGCCATGAGGGACGTTTCCCGGCAGAAGCACGCGCACTGCGCCGCGCCATGAGCAGCATCGGTGAGGAGTATTTTCCTCTGTATTTTTATATCCAGGAAGCCGACCTGCTGGCACAGAGTACCTATAAGCGTGAGGAAAAACTCGCACGCGTACGCAGGCTGCGGGAGCTGCGTCTTGAGATCCTGAGAGAAAAACAGTGCCTGAGCCTGAAAGATCTTGCGGTAAAAGGCAGTGATCTGGCGGCGGCGGGGATCGCTCCGGGACCGGAGTATAAGAGGATATTGAACGAGATGCTCTCCGATGTACTGGAAGAGCCGGAGCATAATGATAAGGAGTATCTGCTGAAGAACCATGTCCGGGCATAGATATCCGACAATCTGCGGAAGTATGGCAGTCCTGTTGCTGCTGCTCCTTGCCGCCTGCGGGAAAGGGACGGAGAAGGATCCCGGCCCCGACAGCGGGCAGGAGACGGGCTTTCTGCCTGCGATCCCGGGGAATTACGATTCCCTGGACAGCCCCGTGCTGGTCGCCAAGGATACCGCGGCAAAAACACTCCGCTTTTACAATCTGGATGTCGGAAAATTCTATACCCTGAATTATGACGGCGCGACGCGCTGGGAGGATAAATACGCCCAGGCACTGTCTCTGGAGCAGGTTGAAGTGGGGAGCCTTGTGGATATCAGTTTTATGCATGAACGCAGGCGCCTGAACAGCCTGCAGCTCTCCGGACAGGCTTTCCGCTTTACGGATGTGAGCAATCTTACGATCTCCGAGTCGGCGCCCGTTGTTTTTCTGAAAGGGGAAAATTATACGCTGGCCAAAAAGGCGGTGATCCTGACTCTGGACGGACCGGGAGAACTGATCGACCTGAATGCCGCCGACAGTCTTTCGGTCTGCGGGATCGGCCACACGATCTACTGCCTCGCGGTGCAGAAAGGGCATGCCTATCTGCGGCTTGAAAATGCGTCCCATTTTGTGGGAGGCTTTATCGAGATCGGTGAGAACCGGGTCTATCAGATCACGGAGGATATGCTGCTGGCGATCCCCGAAGGGGAATACGACATCACGGTCTCCAACAAAGGCAGCACCGGGACCGAGCGCATCGCGGCACGCGCCGGCGAGGAGCTGAGCATCGATGCCGGGAAATGGGTATCCGAACCGAAGTACGGCGGTATACTCTTTATCACATCGCCGGCGGAGACAAAGGTCTTTATCGACGGGGAAGCCGTGGAGATCGGGAAGGAAGTGCGTTTAAGCTACGGGATCCACCAGATGGTGGCCCGTGCGCCGGGCTATGTGACCATCAGCCGTTATATCCGTGTGGGAGAAGCCCTGGCAAAACTGAACGTGACGCTGGAGGAGGAGAGCGTTTCCGAAAACAGCGTATCCGGAAACAATACAACGCCCACGCCGACGGGCAGCGCTTCCGACAATTCCGCGTCCGGAAACAGCGCGTCCGGAAACAGCGCGTCCGGAAACAGCGCCTCGGGCAACAGTGCATCGCAGAACTCGGCATCGGGCAACAGCGCGTCCCAGAATGCCGCGCCTTCCGCAACGCCTTCACCCAGCCCGACGCCGGATGAGCGGCATGCGGCCGGCACCGATGCGCGTATCTTTATCAATGCGCCGGAAGCCGTGGAGGTGTATAAGGACGGCAGGTATATCGGGCTTTCGCCGCTGAGCTTTAAAAAAGAAGCCGGTACGGTCATCATCACGCTGCGGAAAGAAGGGTATCAGACCAGGAGTTATACGATCTCGATGGAGGATGACGGAAGGGATGTGGATTATTCCTTCTCTGACCTGATCCCCCTGCATTAACAGTGCTTCAGGGCCGCGTCAATACCTTTTTTCAACAAAAAAATGCGCTATTTCACGAAAAATACACTACACTTTGTGATAAAATGCTTAAAAAAGGCCTTTATTTAGTGCAAGGTATTGACAAAAACAGTAAAAACGAATATAAAGGGTATTGTAGCTTTTCGGGAGTCAGAGGACTCCGGAGCAAATAAAACCCAATATGTAGGAGGATTTTTGAACATGAACAAGACAGAGTTGGTTGCAGCAATTGCAGATAAGGCTGGTATCACGAAGAAGGATGCTGATGCGGTGATCGCAGCTTTCACCGAGACGGTGACCAAGGAACTGAAAAAGGGCGGCAAGGTTCAGCTGGTTGGCTTCGGAACCTTCGAAGTAAGCAAGAGAGGCGCTCGTACCGGCCGTAACCCCCAGACCGGCGAGACCATGAAGATCGCTGCTTCCAAGGCACCCAAGTTCAAGGCCGGCAAGGCTTTCAAGGATGCGATCGGCTGATAGACCTCTATAGTCTGATAGAAGAAAAGCTTGAGGACAGGCACCGCGCCTGTCCTCTTATTTACGGGAGAAGTATTATGCGTCTGGACAAATTTCTGAAAGTGTCGCGTCTGATCAAGCGGCGCACTGTGGCCAACGAAGCCTGCGATGCGGGCAGGGTGAGCCTGAATGACAAAGTGGCCAGGGCCAGCGCGGAAGTGAAGGCGGGCGATACGATCACCATCAGCTTCGGTAACCGCGAAACAAAGGTGCGTGTCCTCTCCGTCCAGGAAACGGTTCGCAAGGAAGACGCGGACGGGATGGTGGAGTATCTTTAAAGCTGACGGTTGACATAACATTATCATTGGAGTATGATCTGTAGTATGGCGAAGAATATCGTTGCATTCCGAAAAGAGAAGAAAAAGGGCCGCCTCGGGCTCTTTCTTGTGCTGCTTACCCTGGGGGTCTTCGTTTCCATGTTTACCTACAACGGCATGGAACTCAGGAAGCAGAAAAAAGAGCTGGAACGCGATACGGCCCAGATGGAAGTGCAGCTGGAACAGGAAAAGCAGCGGGCAGTCGAGCTGAAAGAATTCGAAACTTATACCCATACGAAAAAATATGCCGAGGAAGTAGCCAAGGAAAAGCTGGGCTATGTCTACGAGGGCGAGATCATCTTCCAGAAGGATCGCTAGACGTGGATCTTAAGGCAGAAGTAAACGCTTATATCGGGGCACGGGAGCTGATCCGGCCGGAGGATACCCTTTTGATCGGGGTGTCCGGAGGTGCGGATTCCCTGTGCCTTTTTGATATACTGACGGATGGTGCGCGTGCGGCGCGGACCGCGGTCTGCCATGTCCATCATCACCTGCGCGCGGCGGCGGATGAGGAAGAGCTTTTTGTGCGGAGACTGTGCGAAGAGCGCGGCGTGGAATACCACCGGGCGGATGTGGACCTGTCGACACAGAAGGGCCTGTCCGTGGAGGAGGCCGCGAGAAAACTTCGTTACGAAGCCTTTGCGGAGATCCTGCGCGGCATGCAGCCGGATGCGTCGAAACGCTGCCTGGCGGTGGCACATACGCTTGACGATGATGCGGAAACCGTGCTCTATCACCTGTTCCGGGGCAGCGGCCTGAAGGGACTGGGCGGGATACGTCCCTGCCAGCAGTTGGAGGAATACCGCATCGTGCGGCCGCTCCTGGACGTACCGAGGACTGCGGTGGAAGAGTATCTGACGGCGCGCGGTATGCAATGGTGCGAGGATGAGAGCAACCGGAGTGATGTCTATGCGCGTAACCGCATCCGGCATACGGTGCTGCCTGCAGCAGCGGGGATCAACGAAAGGGCTGCGGCGCATATCCATGATACTGCCGTACAGCTCGCGGAAGCGGAGGATTATCTGGCAGCCGGGACCGCAGCCGCCCTGGAGCGGATCACGGAAGAGATACCGGACGGCCTGCGTATCGACAGGAAAGAATTCCTTTCCCTGCATCCCTGTCTGCAGAAACGCCTTTCCCTGCTGTGCCTTCAGCGGGTGAGCGGGCGCGAAAAGGATATCTCACAGGTACACGCGGAACTGTTCTGCGGCCTGTTCCGCCTTCCGAAGGGGAAGATGCTGGATCTGCCTTACCGCCTTCATGCGCTGAGGCTTAAGGATAGTGTGGAATTGTTGCGTAAAAGCTGAAAAAGGTATATAATAGCTCCCGTTTGGAGGAAGATCATGAAAAGACAGTCAGGTTACAGTTTTGTTTTTCTGCTTATTATTCTGCTGCTGGCCGGTGCGATCTGGGTCAGTTTTTCAACAAAACGCGACAACAACTACAGCCGCGATGATTTTCAGCATGCGGCGGAAGCCGGCGATGTGGCGAGCATCGTGATCGAGCAGAACAAGGAGGTTCCCACGGGGACCATACATGTAACAACAAAGAGTTTTTCCACCTACCGCTTCAGCGTGACGGATGTGCGCGAGATCGAAAGCTATGCACGCTCGAAAGGGATCGCCATACGGGTCGATAATGTGCCGGAGAGCAACTGGTTCCTCATGTATGTCCTTCCCGGACTGGTGGTGCTGATCATCTTTGTATTTTTCTACAGCATGATGGCAAACAATCAGAGCGGCGGCGTGAGCAACCGCATGATGAACTTCGGAAAGAGCCGGGCCCAGATGGTGACGGATTCCAAAACGACTTTTGCCAATGTGGCGGGGCTGCGGGAGGAAAAGGACGATCTGGACGAGGTGGTGGATTTCCTGAAAGATCCCGGGAAATACACGGAGATGGGTGCGAGGATCCCGAAGGGGATACTGCTGGAGGGTATGCCGGGTACCGGTAAGACCCTGCTGGCCAAGGCCATCGCGGGTGAGGCGAAGGTTCCCTTTTTCTTCATCTCCGGTTCGGATTTTGTGGAGATGTTCGTGGGCGTCGGTGCGAGCCGCGTGAGAGACCTTTTTGCCGATGCCAAGAAGAATTCGCCCTGCATCGTCTTCATCGACGAGATCGATGCCGTGGCGAGAAGGCGCGGCGCCGGTATGGGCGGCGGCCATGATGAACGTGAGCAGACCCTGAACCAGCTGCTGGTGGAGATGGATGGTTTTGAGGAAAACGAAGGCATCATCGTGATGGCGGCAACCAACCGTGTGGATATCCTGGATCCGGCCATCCTGCGTCCGGGCCGTTTCGACCGCAAGATCACGGTCAGCGCCCCCGATGTGCAGGGCCGCGAGGCGATACTGAAACTTCATGCGGAAAAGAAGCATCTGGGCGACGATGTGGATCTGAAGGAACTGGCCAGGACCACGGCCGGCTTTACCGGCGCGGATCTGGAAAACCTTCTGAACGAGGCGGCGATAAAGGCTGCCCGGGAAAAGCGGGCCTATATCAATGATGAGGATGTGCGCAAGAGCTTCATCAAGGTTGGGATCGGTACCGAGAAGCGCAGTCATCTGATCACGGAGCGTGACCGGAAGATCACTGCCTATCATGAGTCCGGGCATGCGATCCTGATGCATCTCCTGCCGCTGACGGGGTCCGTCTATACGGTTTCGGTGATCCCGACCGGCGAGGGTGCCGCAGGTTATATGATGCCCGTTCCTGACAACGACGACCAGCATCAGACAAAAGAACAGCTGCGCCAGCGGCTGATGGTGACCCTCGGAGGCCGTGTGGCGGAGGAGATCATCTTCGGCGATGTGAGCACCGGTGCTTCCAGCGATATCAAGAAGGCGACCAAGGTCGCCCGCAGCATGGTGACACGTTTCGGCATGTCGCCTCTGGGGCTGATCTGCTACGAAGACGATGATAACGAGGTCTTTATCGGGCGGGATCTGGCTCACGCCAAGACCACCAGCGAAGCCAAGGCGGCCGAGATCGACGAGGAAGTGAAGCATATCATTGACGGCTGCTATCAGGAAGCCAAGCGCATCCTTGAGGAGAATCTGCAGATACTGCACAACTGCGCAGCCCTGCTGATCGAGAAAGAGCGGATCGGCCGCGAGGAATTCGAGGCGCTTTTTGTGGCGGAAACAGCCTGAGTGGTAAAAGTGCACATAAAAAAGAAACATCGATTGTAAAATTTGTGATTTTAGCGAATAGACGAAAAAGGGGAATATGATATAATCCATCATGTAACCCCCAATACATTTTATAGTTTTTGCTATAACCCCATTAAAGAAATACCTTCTCTGAAAATGACAGTGAAAGCTGTCATTTTTACTTTTCTGTTTAATCCCGAGCCACGCACTTCGCTGCGTGGCTGCGGGCCGGTATTTTGGCTTGCACTTTTACTTTGTTTTTGAAGTGAATCTCTTTTCATTTCCCCCTGTTTATGGTATCATGATTCGGAATGGTCAGCGCGCTGCGGCGCTTGACAGCAATGTAAATATTTTATCCTCAGGAGGAAGAATCGATGACAAAACTGGTACTGGTAAGACATGGTGAGAGCGAGTGGAACAAGCTGAATCTTTTTACGGGCTGGACGGATGTGGATCTTTCGGAGAAAGGTCACGAGGAGGCAAAGGCTGCAGGTAAGCTTCTGAAAGCGGAAGGCTACGATTTTGATATCTGCTACACCTCCTACCTCAAGCGTGCGATCCACACCCTGAACCATATCCTGGACGAGATGGACCGCAACTGGCTGCCCGTGGTAAAGGCCTGGGAGCTGAACGAGCGCCACTACGGCGATCTGCAGGGCAAGAACAAGAGTGAAGCCGCCGAGAAATTCGGTGAGGATCAGGTCAAGATCTGGAGACGCAGCTTTGATGTGAAGCCTCCCGTACTTTCCGACGACGACGAGCGTTCCACCAAGAAGCAGGAGATGTACCGCGATGTGGATCCCTTCTTCCTTCCCCAGAACGAGAGCCTGGAGACGACCATTGAGCGCGTGATCCCCTTCTACCTCAAGAACATCAAGGCCGACATGAAGGCCGGCAAGCGCGTGATCATCGCTGCCCACGGCAACAGCCTTCGTGCTCTGGTGAAATATCTGGACAACAAGAGTGCGGATGAGATCCTCGGTGTGAACATCCCTACCGGAACTCCCCTTGTTTACGAGTTCGATGACAAGTTCAACGTGATCAGGAGCTATTACCTCGGTGATCAGGAAGCACTGAAGGCGAAGATGGAAGCCGTCGCAAACCAGGGTAAGGCAAAATAATGATATCTTATCATTAAAGAGAAAGGGGAAACAACATGGCAGATGATAAACTGCAGGAATACCAATGCCCAAATTGCGGAGGTCCTCTTGAGTTTCACGGCGATGTGCAGAAGATGGTCTGTGTATACTGCGACGCGCAGTTTGAAATGTCGCAGTTTAACCAGAACAGCCCCAAGGTAGGGGACGAGCAGCCGACGCACTGGGAACAGGCCCAGGGCCAGCAGCTGGAAGCCGGCGCGGCCGGAATGAAGGAATTCCAGTGCAACGCCTGCGGCGCGGTCATGGTCAGCGACGGCCAGGTGGGGGCTACGGAATGCCCTTATTGCGGCAATCCCGCGATACTCGAATCCACCTTCGAAGGGATCAACCTTCCGGACGGCATCATCCCGTTCGTAAAGAGCAAGCAGGAAGCCCAGGACGCCATGAGCGGCTATTACAGCGGAAAGAAGCTGCTCCCGAACAACTTTATCAGCGACAACCGCGTGGAAAAGATCCAGGGTGTGTACGTGCCGTTCTGGCTCTTTGACTGCGACGTGAACGGAAGCGCGTTTTACCGTGCGGAAAACCGCCGTACCTACAGCAAGGGCGAGGAGCGCTGGGAAGAGATCAAGGAATACGCGGTAAGCCGTTCCGCTGTCATGCGTTATGAAAAGGTACCGGCCGACGGTTCCAAGGAGATGAAGGATGAATATATGGATTCGCTGGAGCCTTACGATTTCAGCAAGATCATCCCTTATCAGCCGGCCTATTTCTCCGGTTATCTTGCAAATAAATACGACGAGTCCGCCGATGATGTGAAGGAGCGCGTAAACCGCCGCATCAAGAACACTTCGGAACAGCAGATCCGCGATACCGTCAGAGGTTATGACAGTGTACGTACCGAGTCCAGCGACATCCGGATCAACAGCGGAAAGATCCGCTACTGCATGCTGCCGGTGTGGATGCTCACGACCCGCTGGAACGGCGCGAATTATACCTTTGCCATGAACGGCCAGACCGGAAAGGTCACCGGTGATCTGCCCGTGGACAACGGAAAGGCAACAAGGATGTTCCTTCTGACCAGTGTGATCGCTCTTGCGATACTTGAAGCACTTGCATATTTCATTTTCTGTCAGGATGAGATCAGTATCTTCGCCCTGATCGGCGCAGCCGTGATCGCATTGATCATCGGCGGTGTCACGGTTTCTTCAGCAAAAGCATCCATGGTAAGCCACCTGAAGACGGAAGCGAAAGAATTCCTTGTCAAAGACAGTTTCCGGCTCACAGCCCAGAACGACCGTCATATCGATACAAGACACCGCAAGATCTCCGGAGGAAATTAAAGATCATGGGCATGCTCGAAGAGGTCCGTCGGGAGCTGACGGAACATATCATCCCGTTCTGGCGCGCATTGCGCGATGACGAATACGGCGGGTACTACGGTCTGCTGGATTTTGATCTGAAACTGGATAAAAAAGCCGTAAAAGGCTGCATACTGAACAACCGTATCACCTGGTTCTTTTCCAACGCCTACCTCCTGCTGAAGGACGAGGCGCTGCTGGAGGAAGCAAGGCACGGTTATGAATTTCTGAAGAAGTACTGCCTTGACCGGGAATACGGCGGCGTATACTGGTCGATGAACTATGACGGTACTCCGGAAGACACCACGAAACACACTTACAACCAGGCCTTCTGCATCTACGCGCTGGCGTCCTACTATGACGCCGCCGGAGAGCGGGAGGCTCTGGACGAAGCGTACCGGCTCTTCGAGCTCATCGAGAGCAGATGCCGGGACGAGGGCGGTTATCTGGAGGCTTTCGACCGGAGCTTCCGTCCCGCCGGCAATGATAAGCTTTCCGAAAACGGCGTGATGGCGGATCGTACGATGAACACGCTGCTCCATGTCTTCGAGGCCTATACGGAGCTTTACCGTGTGGGTAAGGACGAGCGCGTGGGCGCCTGCCTGCGCAGCATCATGGACTGCTTTGCGGAAAAGATGTACAATCCCGCACTGCACCGTCAGGAAGTCTTCTTCGATCATGAATACAATACGCTGATCGATCTGTATTCCTACGGACACGATATCGAGACCAGCTGGCTTCTGGACCGGGGGCTTGAAGTGCTGGATGATGCGGAATATACGAAAAAGATCGCGCCGATCACGAAAGATCTGGCAGATAATGTGAAAAAGACGGCGTTTGACGGACATTCCCTTGCCAATGAATGCGATAAGGGAGTTGTCAACACCGACAGGATCTGGTGGGTGCAGGCCGAAACGCTGATCGGCTTTATCAATGCCTATCAGAAAGACCCTGCCCGTACGGACTTCCTGGAAGCGGCCCGGGCGGAATGGGAATTCATAAAGACCTTTTCCATCGATCACCGGAAGGGCAGCGAATGGTTTTATGCCGTGACTGCCGACGGGGAGCCGGATACGCAGAAGCGCCCCATCGTGGAGCCCTGGAAGTGCCCCTATCATAACGGACGTATGTGTATCGAGCTTCTGAAGAGAAACGTGGAGTAAGGCCGGAGGAGACAGGATGGCGATCCATCATAAATATCAGGAGATCAAAAAGAAATATGAACAGCTCATCGCCCGGAAGAACAAGGTAGATGAGAATTTTTATAACGGGGTATACGACCGCTATCTTTATCCTGTGCTGACAAGCCGGCATATCCCGCCGATCTGGAAATACGATCTGAACCCGGTGACGAATCCCTTTTTTATGGAACGTCTGGGGGTCAACGCCGTTTTCAATTCGGGCGCCCTGTATAAAGACGGGAAATACTACCTGATCGCCCGGGTGGAAGGCTATGACCGCAAGAGCTTTTTTGCCGTAGCCGAGAGCGAGAGCCCGGTAGACGGTTTCCGTTTCTGGGACGAGCCGGTGATCCTTCCGGATACCGTGGCGGAAGAGACCAATGTCTATGATATGCGCCTTACGATGCATGAGGACGGCTGGATCTACGGGATCTTCTGTTCGGAATGCAAGGATAAGGAGAATAAGGATCCCGCGGCAGCCATTGCCACCGCAGGTATCGTGCGTACCAGGGATCTGAAGGAATGGCACCGTCTGGATAACCTGAAGACCGTGAATTCTCCCCAGCAGCGCAATGTGGTGCTGCATCCCGAGTTTGTGGGAGCCAGGAAATACGCCTTTTATACGAGGCCTATGGACGACTTCATCGAAACCGGCAGCGGCGGAGGGATCGGTTTCGGGATCTGTGCGGATATCGAACATGCGGTGATCGAAAAGGAGAAGATCATCAGCGAGCGGAAATACCATACGATCACGGAGGCCAAGAACGGTGCGGGTGCCGTTCCGATCAAAACGGAGCGGGGCTGGATCCATATCGCGCACGGCGTCCGGAATACCGCGGCCGGACTGCGTTACGTCCTCTATTGTTTTGCAACGGACCTGAACGATCCCGCAAGGGTGATCGCTTCGCCGGGCGGCTATTTCCTTGCGCCGGTGGGCGGCGAGAGGATCGGTGACGTATCCAATGTGGTCTTTAGTAACGGCGCGGTCCGGAATGAGAATAATGAGATCTATATCTATTATGCTTCTTCCGATACCCGCCTGCACGTGGTATCCACTACGGTAGAAAAGCTGATGGATTATGTGTTCAACACGCCGGAAGACCGCCTGCGCAGCCGCGGGAGCGTGAACCAGCGTATCGAACTGATCAAGATGAACAAGACACTTTTGGGAATGGAGAAATAAGCGATGAAGGGAAGGATTCATTCGACGGAAAGCTTCGGAACGGTAGACGGACCCGGCGTACGCTTTGTGATCTTTCTGCAGGGCTGCCCGATGCGCTGTGCCTACTGCCACAATCCCGATACCTGGGATCCTCGCGGGGGCACGCCTACGGAAGCTTCCGAACTGATCGAGCAGTTTGAGAGGAACCGCGGCTTTTATGCCGGCGGCGGTATCACCGTGACCGGCGGCGAACCGCTCATGCAGGTGGATTTCCTACTGGAGCTCTTTACACTGGCAAAGGAAAAGGATATCCACACCTGTATCGATTCTTCCGGTATCATGTATCACCCGGGAGAGAGCGAATACAATAAAACGCTGGATAAGCTGATGGAGCTGACAGATCTGGTGATGCTGGATATCAAGCATATCGATCCCGAGAAGCACAAATGGCTCACGGGCCAGCCCAATGACGGGATCCTCGCCTTTGCAAAATATCTGGACGAAAAGCATGTGGACGTCTGGATCCGCCATGTGGTGGTCCCGGGGATCACGGACGACGATAAATATCTGTCGGAGCTGGGTTATTTCATCGGCGGGCTGAGCAATCTGAAGGCGCTGGACGTGCTGCCCTATCATACGATGGGCAAGCCGAAATATGAAAAGCTCGGACTGGAATACCGGCTGGCGGACGTGCCGGCCATGGACAAATCCAAAGCCATCGAAAAGAAGCAGGTGATACTGGAGGGCGTGAGAAAACGCCGTGCGGAACTTGCGGAAGAAAAAGCCTGAAAAAGATCAGCGGCCCGCAGGGGCCGCTGTTTTGTTGTTCTGAAGTTCATTTTATCTGTCCGCAGGAAGTCACGCTTCGCGCTTCCTGCTTTTTTTGACCGCATACATCTCCTCGTCCGCTTTTTTGATCACGTTTTTGATATCTGTATGAGGGTACAGTCTGGATTCATAGGTGCCGCAGCTCGCCGAGATGCGGAAGCCCTCTCTGGCACTGCTCTCTGCCGTCATCTTCTGTATGTTTTCCAGGATGGCCTCTTTATCGCAGGCGACAGGGATCAGGGCCATCATCTCATCGCCGCCGAAACGCACGCAGAGGGATTCCTTCGGACAGGAAGCCTTCAGGGCCGCAGCACTGGCGGCGATGGCACGGTCTCCCGCGTCGTGCCCCAGAGTGTCATTGATGATCTTCAGGCCGTCCAGATCGGTCATGAGTATCATCATGGGCCGGCCTTCCTCGGGAAGCCGGGCGATCAGTTCCTGAAGCGCGGCATGGAAGGCAGCACGGTTTAACAGACCGGTAAGGGCATCCAGACGGTACATGTCCGCGACCTTTCCCATCAGATACTGCTGGTACTGTGTGGTGATATATCCGCCCAGTCCCATGTTGATCATCTCAGTGATATTTGCGGTCAGGGAGTACTCGGTGATCTCGGTGCCTTTGAAAGAGTAAACGATATATCCCATGCAGCGGTTCATATAGTCGAGGGCGTGGATCACCAGCGGATAGCCGTCTTTCAGGCGTTCCTCCGCAAGGGGGAGTATCTTTTTTGTATCAAAAACAGTCCCGGTATCGGCCTTCAGCGCCGAATCGAAAAAGACCGCGTATTCTTCATTTTCGCTCATGCATTCCGTAAAGAAGAACTGTTCCTTGGAAAAGCATTTCCGGTCGGCTATGCAGCTTAAGGAGGCCGTAAAACGGCCGGACATCGCTTTCAGGGCTTCCGCTATGGAAGCGCTTGTTTCTTCCACGGAATTTGAAGTGATGATCCCGGTTATGGAATCGTGCGTCAGACGCGTCTCGTCCTGAAAACGGTAGAAGCTCCGGTTAAAACTGTTTAGGGAAGAACGGAGTTTCGCGGTACAGCGCGGACAGCCGCAGCTTTCGTTGAGGATCAGTTCCGGTTCGACCAGGGGGGCGAGGATCTCGCCATTTATGCAGCGTTCCAGGATCCCGTCGCAGCTTTTCGCCATGACGATGGGAGAGCAGTCCGCCGTGGTGATGGACGGAGCGACCATGAATACCTCGTCATAGCCGTCAAAACCGGTGACGAGTACCCGGCCGGGAACGTCCACCCCGGCATTCTGGAGAGTATCGCTGACATTGATGGCCATGATATCATTGGCGCAGATGATGGCTTCCGGAAGCTCATCCCGTTTCAGCAGCTCTTCCGTACATTTTCTTGCCGGGATCGCCCAGAACATGCCGAAACTGATCATGGAATCGTCATAGGGGATGCCGTTGTCCGAAAGCACCTCTTTAAAGACCTCGATACGTTCGTCCGAAAAAGGATTCTCGGGGATGCCGGCCATAAGATGCGGATGACGTACGCCGTGATCCTCGATCACGTGCCGTACCACACGTTCAAAGCCACTGCGGAAATCAAAACGTATACAGGAACAGCCTTCATAAGTCCCGTCAAGGACGATGACGGCTTTCCCGGCCGCATGCGCCCGGGAGATGATGTGCTCGGCGACACGGCGGCTTTTGATCTTTTCGTCCATGAGTATGACTGCTTCGATCCGCTCAAAGGGGATGAAGTCGAATACCGCACATTCCGCGGACAGAAGGTTTTCCGCCCAGTACTGGTCCGCATTGAGGGCGTAGACGAGCAGACGAAAACCGCGGGCTTTCAAAAGCCCGGCAAGATTTTCGATGAAGGCATGTACGCCGCTATCATAGACCCGTGAAGTACAGAGGGCTATGAGCCGGTATTTTTCTTCCGTCTTCTGTTCCATATGAAGATATTTTACCATAGATCAGCGGAAAATCAAAGAGGAACTCCCTCCGGAGCGGGTTTTTCAAAGAGAGATATGCCTAACAAAGATTAAATACCACTAACCAAAAGCGGTATGATAAAATCATAAACGGTGTAAACGGGCGCGCGAGCGCTTTAGAAATACAACAGGAGGTGAATCATCATGGCATATGTGATCAAAGACGGATGTGTATCCTGCGGAAGCTGCGCAGGCGGCTGCCCGGTTGGTGCGATCAGCGAAGGCGACGGCAAGTACGAGATCGATCCCGATACCTGCATCAGCTGCGGTGCGTGCGCCGGCAATTGCCCTGTAGGAGCGATTTCCGAAGAATAAGTCGTAAAAAAGATCAGGATCCCGTCCTATTGGGCGGGATCTTTTTTCATCTTATGCAGCGTTTTCTTTCCGCTCTCGCAGATATCATTGAGAAAGCATTCCGCACATTTCGGATTCCGCGAGCTGCAGATGGTCCTGCCCAGGGCGATCAGCTGGGTATTGCAGGAGATCCAGTGGTCCTTCGGGAGTTTTTTCATCAGATCGTATTCCACTTTTTCCGGATCTTCGTTCCGGCTCAGGCCCAGACGCCGTGAGAGACGTCCCACATGCGTATCCACGACAACGCTGGGCTCATGAAAGATATTGCCGCGGATCACGTTGGCTGTCTTTCGACCAACACCGGGCAGCGAGGTGAGGGCATCGATATCGGAAGGCACTTCGCCGTCATAGTCCGAGACGAGTTTCTTACAGCAGGCAATAATATTTGCGGCTTTATTCCGGTAAAAGCCGGTGGAGCGTATGAGCTGCTCGAGTTCTTCCTGATCGGCTTCGGCCATGGCCTTTACATCCGGGTAGCGGCGGAACAGATCCGGCGTGACCAGGTTGACCCGGGCGTCGGTGCACTGGGCGCTCAGGATCGTGGCGACCAGCAGCTGCCAGGCTTCATTATGGTCCAGGTAGCAGGGGATATCGCGCCCGTATTTTTCATCCAGTCTGTTCAGAAGTATGGTAATGTCGCTTTTTTTCATGCTCTTATCCATTCTCCCTTCTGTAATTGCGGTCTTTCTTTGTAATCTTGGGGGATAAAAGCCTTTCTGTCAAGCATTTCGTTGGACAGTTTTCACAAAAATATAAGAAAATGTTGACGATATGGCGAAAAAGGATTATATTGTTACAGAACAAAGGCTGTAGAGCGGATATCTGATCCGTTATATGGAGGGAGGAAAGGAAACCGATGACTTACGAGAAGATTGTTAAATATGTAGAGAAGAAGGCTGCGGCGATCAAGACCAAGAGCGATGTGGCCGTACAGGTGGATATCACCGGCGAAGGTGAGGGTGCCTTCTATGTGGCAATTAAGGATGGCAAGGTTGACGTGGCTCCCTATGAGTATTACGGACACGATGCAAAGGTGATCGTTGACGGCACGAAGCTGATCGATTATCTTGACGGCAAGGCAGATGAAAGCGTTCTGTTCATCGAAGGCGATGCGGAGAAGGCTGCATTCTTCAAGGAAATGGTGAGCAAGAAGGCAGAGCCTGCAAAGAAAGCTGCTCCCGCAAAGAAAGCTGCTCCCGCAAAGAAAGCTGCCGAGAAGCCTGAAGAGAAGAAAGCTGAGCCTGCAAAGAAGGCGGCTCCCGCAAAGAAAGCTGCTGCAAAGCCTGCAGAGAAGAAAGCAGAGCCTGCCAAGGCTGCTGAGAAGCCCGCCGAGAAGAAGGCAGAGCCCGCCAAGGCTGCAGAGAAGCCTGCGGAGAAGAAGGCTGAGCCTGCAAAGAAAGCTGCTCCCGCAGCTAAGAAGCCTGCTGCAAAGAAGAAATAAATCCGACAGATATCAAAGATCAGACCCCTGCGTATGCAGGGGTTTTTTTATGTCCTGAAATAACAAAAAAAACCGTCAAGCGTACGCCATGCCTGCATAGCGGTACCGTTGACGGTTTTTCTGATCGGATGATAAAGGCGGATTCAGGCGCTTTCGCTTTCCTTACCGGCTGAATTGATGGCTTCCAGGATATCGTCTACGTCGAAGCCGTGAACCATAGCGGCTTCCTCGATCGTCTCTCCCATGGAGGCGGGACAGGAGAAGCAGTACATCCCGGCCTGCATGAGCACCGGTGCGACCATCGGGTTGAGCATTAACGCATCGGTCACCAGCATGTCTTTGGTGATGCGGTCGTCTGCGCCTTCCGTCTTTTCTTCTGCCGTTGTTTCCGTGTTGACAGTACTTTTTTCTTTCTTTTTCCCGAACATTCTGATCAGGTCCTTTCCTTGGAATATCTCTCCCCCGCAAGGCATTCTACCACAAAGCCCTGCCATTGACAAGCCCGCCGGCACAGACTATAATGTTTGCATTATGATGATATCAGCACTGCGGGTGCATGAGCCTTTGAAACGTGAAGCATCATAAAAAAGCCAATGGACCTCAGCATCTGGATTTTTTGGACAGGAGGGAACGGGTATGAGCAATTTTGTGGTTGCCGGGATCACGCAGCTGGAAACGATCGTGAATGTGGATCATCTGCCCATGGAGTATTCGCCGATGACCAGCGTACCCAATTCCATTCATATAGCTCCGGGCGGTGATGCCTATAACGAGACGGTGGCTCTTACCTGGCTCGGTGACCATGCCAGGCTTCTTTCGGTGGTGGGCAGGGATACCGATATGAATCTTTTCAATCCCCATGACCGCAAGGTGAGCATTTCTACCGAATATATGCTCCCGCTGACCGATACCATGCCCATGCAGGTGATCCTCTGCGATAAGGAGAGAAACCAGCAGATCTTTGAGGATATCAAGGGCCTGCGTGAAGTGAGCTATGATATGTCCATGGTGCTGCCTGTTGTTGCGGGCAGCGATATGGTGGTGCTCTCCAATGCAAATTTCTGCCGGCCTTTTATTGAAGCGGCACAGCGCTTTCAGAAGCCCATCGCAGTAAACATTCATGAATACCACAGTGAAAAGGAACAGTACAGCGAGGATTTTCTGAAGGCAGCTTCGGTGATGTATTTCAGTGATGATACCATCACGGGAGATCCCTTTGATTTTGTCAAAAGCATTGCGTCACGTTATACTCCGGATATCATCATACTCGGACAGGGCTCAAAGGGACTGATCCTCTATGATCGTAAGAAGGAGATCAATGTACATTATAATACGGTAAAGACCAATGAAGTGGTGAACACCGCAGGTGCGGGAAATGCCCTGCTGGCCTGCTTCCTGCATTTTTATCTGGAGAACGGCGATTCCACGGCCGCGATCAAGAATGCGCTGCTCTTTGCGTCCTACAAGATCGGTTATGTGGGGACCAGCACGGGCTTCCTGACTGTGGATCAGCTGGAACAGTGGAGAAATCTGATCTGGGGGATCCGTACTCCGGGTACGGTGGGATAAGGTCTTTATTTTTCGCGGAGTTCCCGGAGGGAGCGCCGCAGGGCCGGGGCGGTAAGGCTGTCCAGTTTTTCGGCACGTTCGAGCAGGGCATCGGCGTCGGCCGTACGGCCCGTCGAAAGATAGAGCTGCATGAGCAGCCGCCAGGAAGCGGACACATCGGTCCTTGTATCCAGGGCATATTCCAGAAGCTTTATTGCTTCGGCTTCGTGAGTATTTTTCGACAGCCATTCCGCGTACATCTGCAGAGCGCGTACCAGTGAAGTATAATTCTGGTCGCAGCGGGACAGCTCCGGAAGATTGGCGGCACCGTAACGTTCCTTCAGATCCGTGTTGGTAAGGCCGGTGAGGTTGACGATGCGTTCACTGCGGAGCGTTTCGAGGATGCGCAGGGCTTCACTGCACTCATGGGCATCGGGATCGGTGGGAAAGCTGTAGAACTCTTCGGGAATATGAAGCTCCTCCAGGTCGTCCAGGGGTTTGCGGCGTACACTGTTGGCATTGCGTTCCCGTTCCCAGAAGGCGTTCATCTGTTCGTTGAGTCTGCGTTCGTTTTTTTTACCGGCAAGCGCAATGATGCCGATCAGAAGCAGCACCGCGGAAAAAACAGGCAGTATCATTTATATCAGCTCCATCATGATAAAGAGGTATTTAATATGCGAATGAACAACAAAAAACGTAAGCTTTTCACGACCATTCTGATCATCATTCTGACCATAGCCTTGCTGGCGCCGACCATTGCGCTGGCTTTGGGCGCAGGCTGAGCGGTTTTCGCATCCGCATCAAAAATATAACTTATTTTTTGCGAAGATGCAATACTGCGGTGCATAACGGCGGGAAAGCCCTTTTGACAATACAGACAACTGAGGTATGAAGGATGAAAAATCCGAAGAACTGGCTTCGGCCGGACGGAAAATGGAACAGGGACCGTTTGAGCTCCGTGATCGTGGATGCGCTGATCGTCATTGCAGCCATCGTTCTCTTTTTTTCCTACGGGACCAGGCTGCACAGGGACGAGGTGGATCCTGCGGCCCATGAGGCGGCGGCAGGAAGGGAAGCGGATTACGGAGATGTGCGTTTATTTGATAATCTGCGGATCGGCAAGGTGGATATCTCCGGACTGACGGTGAATGAAGCGAGGGAAAAGGTACAGGATTACGTGGACGGTATACTGAACATGCCCTTCGAGCTCATTGTTTCGGGACAGCATTCCGTGCCCGCGACGCTGAGGGAGCTTTCGGCATACTGGGCAAACCCGCAGGTCCTGGAGGAAACGGCGGCGCTGCGTGATAAGAAGGATCCGATCGAGGCCTACAAGCTGGAAAAGGATATTGAGACGGCAGGCATGGATCTGACGCTGGAGATCGACTGTGATAAAGAGTTTCTGATGAATTACCTGAGGGAAAACTGCACGGCCTGGGATGTGCCGATGACGGCACCCGAGATGGTGACGGAAAACGGTAAGATGAAGATCATTCCCGGCACCCCCGGACAGGAACTGAACATTTCGGAGGCCTCGGCAGCCATAGAAAATGTGGCATTCGCCCAGCTGGAACGGAACGATACCCTCTTTATCCTTCCGGTCATGGAGATGTATCCGCCTTCGATCCCGGATGGCTATGAAGGGATGGAAGGGATCGAGGAGCTGGTGGAGGAGGCGGCAAGAGAGCAGGCCGAGGCCGAGGCGGCGGCACAGGAACAGGAACAGCAGACTGAGGGGGAGGCAGAGCCGGAACCCTGATGGATATCGTGATCAGCGGCCCCGTGGGGCTGGAGGGAACAGCCGGACTGGCGGAGAAATACCGCATGCGTCTGGCGGAGAGATATTCCGCAGCCTATATACGGAGGGCGGAAGCTTTCCGCAGCAGGGAATGTGAAGCGCCTGTGGATTGTGAAGCGCTTCTGTGCGGTGCGGACGGGATCTGCGGGACCCTGTGGCGTATGGCGGAGGAACGCGGCTGCGGTTTCCGTATCGACTTAAGGAGCATACCGCTGATGCAGGAGACCGTGGAATTCTGCAATCTGCTGGATCTGGATCCCTACCGCCTGGACAGCGGGAATTGCAGACTGTTCCTTTGCAAAGATGGTGCGGCGCTCTTATGGGCGCTTAAGGAACAGGGCTTTGAAGATGCGGCGATCGTGGGCCATACCACGAAGGATCATAAGAAGATACTACTCTACGACGGCATTGAGAGGCATCTGACGCCGCCGGGAAGAGAATAAAGACAGGAGGAGAAAAAATGCTGAGAGAGGAGATCTTAAAGAATATCGAAAAGGACAGCCGTGTGGACATTCACGAGCTGGCAGTCCGTCTGGGCGCCTCTGACGAGGAGGTCGGGAGCCAGATGAAGCAGATGGAGGAGGAAGGCATCATCTGCGGCTATCATACGATGATCGACTGGGAAAAGACCGCAGTCGAGAGCGTAACGGCCCTGATCGAGGTGCGCTGCACGCTGCAGCGCGGACAGGGCTTTGACCGTATCGCCGAGCGCATCTATAAATATCCAGAAGTGCGCAGCGTTTATCTGATCAGCGGCGGCTATGATCTGCTGGTCACACTGGAGGGACGTTCGATCCGTGAGGTGAGCAGTTTTGTTTCGGACAAGCTCTCCACGATGGAGAACGTGCTGAGCACGGCGACGCATTTCATTCTCAAGAAATACAAGGACCATGGCACCATCATGGCTGCTCCGGGCGAAGACGAAAGGCAGGTGATCACGCCGTGAGGGATCCGCTTTCCAAGACGATACGAGAGATCAAACCCTCCGGGATCCGGAAGTTTTTTGATATCGCCAGCGAGATGAAGGATGTGATCAGTCTGGGCGTGGGAGAACCGGATTTCGACACGCCCTGGCATATCCGTGACGAGGGGATCTATTCCCTGGAGAGAGGGCGTACTTTTTATACTTCCAATACCGGTCTGAAAGAACTGCGTACAGAGATCACCAATTATCTGAAGCGCCGCATCGGCGTGGAATATGACCCGGATAAAGAGGTAATGGTCACCGTTGGCGGCAGCGAGGGTATCGATGTCGCGCTCCGCGCCATGCTCGATCCCGGTGATGAAGTGCTGATCCCGCAGCCTTCCTATGTTTCCTATGAACCCTGCTGCATCCTTGCCGGCGGCGTGCCCGTGATCATCGAGCTGAAGGAAGAGAACGAATTCCGTCTGACCGCGCAGGAACTGGAAGAAGCGATCACGGAAAAGACCAAGATCCTGGTGCTGCCGTTCCCGAATAATCCGACCGGTGCCATCATGGAGCGTTCGGACCTGGAGGCGATCGCCGGGCTGATCGAGAAACATGATCTGTATGTGATCAGTGACGAGATCTATTCCGAGCTTACATATAAGGAGAGGCATGTATCGATCACACAGCTGCCCGGTATGCGCGAACGTACGGTGCTGATCAACGGCTTTTCCAAGGCATACGCCATGACCGGCTGGCGCCTGGGCTATGCCTGTGCACCGGAAGTGATACTGAAGCAGATGCTCAAGATCCATCAGTTTGCGATCATGTGCGCGCCCACCACGAGCCAGTATGCTGCGATAGAAGCATTGAAGAACGGTGATGAGGACGTGGCGCAGATGAGGGATGCGTACGACCAGCGCCGTCGCTTTCTTGTGGATGCCTTTAAGAATATGGGACTGAAATGCTTTGAACCTTATGGCGCGTTCTATATCTTCCCGAGCATTAAGGAATTCGGACTCACTTCGGATGAGTTTGCCATGCGTTTTGTACAGGAGGAGCATGTGGCCGTGGTTCCCGGAACAGCTTTCGGTAATTGCGGAGAAGGCTTCCTGCGTATTTCCTATGCCTATTCCATCGAGAAGCTGCGCGTAGCCATCGGCCGCCTGGAGACCTTTGTGCAGCGTCTGAAAAAGGGCTGAGATGACGAGAGAAGAGATCAAAAGAAAGAATCTTGATACCCTGGCTGCCTGGCAGGAGAAGCTCTGTAAAGAGCCTCAACTGCGGCAGCTTTTTTTGGAGCTGACCCTGCGATGCAACGAGCATTGCTTTCACTGCGGTTCGGGCTGCGCTCCTGATCTGCCCCATGGGCTTACGCTTGATCAGTACAGAACACTGCTCGATCATGTGAAGGCGGAGTTTGGTACAAAGCCGCTGATCGCGGTGACAGGAGGCGAGCCGCTTCTGTATCCCGATTTTTTTCCTCTGATGGAATACGTCCGTGACCTGGGCTTTCGCTGGGGCATGACGAGCAACGCCACGCTGATCACTAAGGAAGTAGCCGGACGGCTTAAGGAAGCCGGCATGAGGAGCATCTCCGTGAGCATTGACGGATTGCCGGAGACCCACGACCGTTACCGGGGGCTTAAGGGGGCCTATGAGCTGGGGATGGCCGGCGTGAAGAACCTGACGGATACGGACGCTTTTACGACCATGGTCACGACCGTCGTGAATCATGAAAACATCAACGAGCTGGATGCGCTTTTTGAGATACTGAATGCGACGGATATCAATGAATGGCGGCTGACAGGGCTGGAGCCCATCGGACGCGCGGAAAAGGCCAAAGGGATGCTGCTGACCCCGGAGGATAACCGGAGACTGATGGATTTCATACGGGACAAACGCGCACAGGGACTGCCGGTGGAGTATTCCTGCTGTCATTTCCTGGGGCTTGAATACGAAGCCGAGGTGCGGGACTGGTATTTCCTCTGCAATGCCGGCGTATATGTGGCGGGGATCCTGGTGAACGGGGATGTAACGGCCTGTCTGGACGTGCCACATCATGCGAATACGATACAGGGAAACATTTTTGAAACGCCTTTCGCCGAGATCTGGCGGAAACGTTTTGATATCTACCGCAGGCCTCTTTCGGAGCGGAACGCCGTATGTGCGGCCTGTCCGGAGGTGAAATGGTGCCGGGGCGGTTCCTATCACAGCTGGGATTACGTAAAAGATGAGCCGAAGGTGTGCATGAAAGGAACTCTTTTCTGAAACAGCGACAATCCGTGCTTGATTAGGAAAGGGATTTATGATAATACTATACGGGATGTCACGGAGAACGATTCCGGAAAGGAGCATAAAGAGTGGAAAACAGCGGTAATATGAAAAAAACGATTTATGATGAACGTAATATCGCCATGATGATGGATCTGTATGAACTGACCATGGCGAACGGATATTTCCTGCAGGAGGATCAGAAGTCGCGTGTGGCTTTTGACGTCTTTTACCGGCGCAATCCCGATGGGGGCGGCTTTGCTGTGTTCGCGGGACTGGAGCAGATCCTGCAGTATCTGGAGGGACTGCATTTTGACAAAGAGGATGTGGAGTATCTGCGCAGCCTGAAGATGTTTGACGAACGTTTTCTTGAATATCTGGCAAATTTCCGTTTTAGCGGTGATGTGTATGCTTTTCCCGAAGGCACGGTGATGTATCCCGGAGAGCCGGTGATCACGGTGGTGGCGGATCTGGTACAGGCGCAGATCATCGAGACGGAGCTGCTGGCACAGATCAATCATCAGAGCCTGGTAGCGACCAAGGCCTGCCGGATCGTACGGGCTGCAGTGGGACGGGCCGTGAGCGATTTCGGCGCGCGCCGTGCCCATAATAACGATGCGGCGATCTACGGAGCAAGAGCCTGCTACATCGGCGGCGTGAACGGTACGGCAACCGTGTCTGCCGGACAGGATTTCGGTATACCGGTGAGCGGTACCATGGCTCACAGCTGGGTCATGTTTTACGGGGATGAACTGACGGCGTTTCGGAAGTTTGCCGAGATCTATCCGAACAACTGCATCCTTCTTGTGGATACCTATGATGTGCTGAAGAGCGGTGTACCCAATGCGATCCGCGTGTTTGAAGAGATGCAGGATAAGGGCATCCATTCGGCCAATTTCGGTATACGTCTGGATTCCGGCGACCTTGCCTATCTCTCGAGACGGGCCAGAAAGATGCTGGACGAAGCGGGCTTCCAGAAGGCCAAGATCGTCGTCAGCAATTCGCTGGATGAATATACGATACGTTCCATCATCGAGCAGGGCGGCCGTATCGATGCCTTCGGCGTGGGTGAGCGCATGATCACCGCGCGTTCCGAACCGGTATTCGGTGCCGTATACAAACTCTGTGCCGTGGAACGCGACGGGAAGATGGATCCCAGGATCAAGATCAGTGAAAATATCGAGAAGGTGACCAACCCCGGTTTAAAGCGTGTGTTCCGCGCTTACAACCGCGACGGACACAGCATTGCCGACGTGCTCGCCAAATATGACGAGGAACCGACAAAGATCCCTTATCTGATCGATCCCGAGAAGCCCTGGAAAAAGATCCCTATTGAGAATCTGAGCTTTAAGGAACTGCAGCAGTGCATGATGAAGGACGGAAAGCGCTGCATGGAGGTCGAATCCATCGGCGAGATCCGGGACAGGCTGCGTAAGCAGCTGGACAGCGAGGTCTGGGAAGAGGAACAGCGTTTTGAAAACCCGCATTGGCATTATCTGGATATGACGCCGGAATATTACCGGATGAAGATGAAGCTTCTGGGAGCGGAGAGCTGATAAAAAAATCGAAGATATGAAAAGCGCAGCCGGGCTGCGCTTTTTTACTTTGTTACGCATGGTGATCTTCTGACGACGGACCGTAAGCAGATCAGCTGCCGGCGCGGGCATGCCGCAGGCGGCGATTGCCGTGCGCAGCTGCCATGTTTTCTCCGGGAGCTCACTCCATGCTGATCTGTGCCGTGCCGAAGCTGCCCGTGCAGCTTACGATGAAGCCGACTTCCACACTGCCTCCCGCGGGGATCTCGCGGTTGAAATCTACGGGCGTGACGGCAAGGTCTTTTCCGTTGAGCTGATAATTCCCGTTCCAGGACTGCTCCAGGGCTATATCGGAAGAAAAGCGGATATGCACTTTCCAGCCGCTGACAGGGACGCTTCCGGTATTCTGTAACGTAAGCGTATACTGGCAGTGGTTTCTGCTGCCGTCGGACCAGCTGTTGGAGGCGCTTAAGCTGACTTTTGTATTGCCTGCATTTGCGGAGGTGGCCGGAGGCGGTGTGGGAGCGTTAGCGCCGGAAGCCGGAGTCGGTGAGCTGTTTCCGCCGCCGGAGGAGCCCTGGGCGGGGAGCTTGCCACCGAGGATCCCGATATACCAGCGGCCTTCTTCCGAAAGCTCGGCTTCGGACCAGCCGGAGAGCTTGCTGCAGCTGCTTGCGATCAGGGCGGAGCTTTCGTTTTTATTGGAGAGGTTCCAGATGCAGTAACTGACGCCGGCCTTATCCATGGCTTTGATCCACGCGTCGGCCTCGCCGAAGTTGTTACCGCCGTTTCCGCTGGCATCGCAGGTTCCGAATTCGGTGCAGAATACGGGTATGCCGGCGTTCAGGCAGGTCTGCATCTTGCTGCGCAGGCCGGCTCCGTGAGTCCCCGCATAGAAGTGGATCGTGTAGGCAATATTGTCATAGCCCTTCAGCGGATCCCTGGAGGCCGTATCCACATCCTGGGACCAGGTGGGGGTGCCTACGATGATGATGGCATCTTTATCGTTGGCGCGGATCAGAGGGATCAGCTCATTGGCGTATTGTTTGATCTGCGGCCAGGTCGTGCCGCCGTTAGGCTCGTTGCAGATCTCATAGAGTACATTATCATAGGATGCGTACTTCTTCGACATCTCGTCAAAAAAGAGCTTTGCTTCGGCTTTGTGGATATTGGGATCCGTGTCGCTTAAGATATGCCAGTCGATGATCGCATACATCCCGAGGTCCGTCGCATACTGTACGCCGTTTGTGACCAGTTTTTTCAGATCGTTTTTATTTCCGCCGGTACAATAGCCGGCCCCTTCTCCCGTATACATGGCGAGACGTATGCAGTTTGCCCCCCATTCATCGCGCAGGGACCGAAAGGCATCGGCATTGACATATTGCGGGAACCAGCCGATCCCGTGGGTGGAGACACCTTTGATCTGGAACGCTTTTCCGTTCTTATCTTTAAGGACCGTTCCGTCATAATGCAGGGCGCCGTGTACCGCGAGTGGCGTGCCGGAAGCCGAAGTGGCCGGAGTGGGAGCAGCCGAAGCGCTTGTCGGTGTAGTGCCTGACGTGGGCGTTGCGGCCGCCGTAGGCGTGGGCGTCGGCGTTTCCGTTGCCGAAGGAGCGGTGGTGGGCGTGGCCGTGGCGGCTTCCTCCGCGGAAGGCCGGGCCGCATCCGTTACGCTTACTCCGTCCTCGGCAGGATCGAGTTCTGTCGCTTCCTTTATCTTATACTGTTCATAATCCACTCCGCTGCAGCCGGCGGTAACGAGAAGCAGCCCGGTCAGCAGCAGGGCAAAGATCTGTTTCTTCATCATATTCTCCTTTTCCGGGGCATTTTCCCCGGGACAGTATACACTAATCACGTATCTTCGTCCAGCAGGCGGGATCGAAGAGATTTTCTTTGACACGGTACCAGGGACGGTCCGAAGTGTCGACTGCAAAGCCGTTAGAGCCGAGCAGCTTTCCCTTGATCGAACCGTTGTCGGAAAGCGTCACCGCTATCCCGTTCTTCTTTTCGCCTGTGTCGAGCGGCATACCGGTGAAAGGATTACGCGCGTCTTCGATCAGACCCTCCGCAGCCAGAGCAGGGACATCGGCATTGCACATGAAATCGCTGCAGACCGAGAAACCGTGGGCGTCGAAATCCTTGATGAGAAGGAGCGGGTTATAGGCGGCGGCATCCACATCTTCGTTGAGCCGGAGGCGGTCCAGCTGCTTCAGACCGGTGCCGTGATCCGCGACCAGTATGATGCGGCAGCAGTCGTAGATTTTTTCGGCCTTCAGCCAGTCGAACCATTCGCAGAGCTTGAGCAGGGCCGCCATATTTACCTGGTAATGGCTGAGCTGCTCTTCACTGTCCAGATGCAGTACGGCGCCGTCCAGTTCGTAGAAGGAGGGGTCGAGGAAGGAGGAATTGTCGACACGCGCGGTGGGAAGGTAATCCGGCAGCTGCAAAAGCCGGGGCTCATGGGCAGTGTCGTTCTTCCTGATGCAGAAGCTGTTCTTCCCGCTGTTTTCGATACTGCTCAGTTCCGGCAGCAGGTCGAGTACGGACCAGGCGTCGCCGAAAGCGCCGTCCGGTACCACGTCGCGGCTGATGTAGGCGGCGGAAAGATAATGCCCGTGATCGTATATGCTCTCGCGCAGGCAGAGGGGTGAGAGCTTCATCAGGCTGTAGAGCAGGAAGTTGTATTCCGTTGTTTCTCCCA
>JAEELW010000141.1 GCA_016282915.1 Lachnospiraceae bacterium
ATACTGGCAATCCGGGAACAGATCGACAATATTTGACGGAAACGTTGGCGGGATGTAAGATAATGGTTAAATCTGGCTAGAAACATCTACCATCGGATCAGTCTCATTCCTGTCAACTGACGATTCCTTTACGCCATCATTTCCCCGCGGACGATTGCGCCTGCGGGGATTTTTTGTTATAATATAAAGTTAGGATTGTGCACTGTTTGATGATGCTGAAGGAGGTAGCCCTATGAAGATAAGAAACAGGATATTTGCAGGATTGTTATCTTTCGCTGTGGTTGCAGGTGAGCTGCTGCCCGTTTATGCGGCCGGAAATGGGGAAGAAGCTGTTTACGGGGAAGCGGAGACCGTGGAAGTTTCGGTTTCCCTGATCCAGGAAGGGGCTTTTCCTGCGGCGGAGGAATACGACGGAGCGGACCGGAGCGGGGAAGCAGACGGGGCTTTTTCAAAGGAAGCGGAGGAGGCTGTTGTTGCGGCGCTTAAGAAACGCGCTTCCAGCATCAATGTGTCCGCATATAATGTTTCGGTATCCAATGTAGCAAAATTCTACCAGGGCATCGTGAATGCCCATCCGGACCTGTTTTACGTTACGGGGGACTTTACTTACAGTCCGGGAAGCGGGACCGTGAGCACGATCACGCCCAAATACGCATCAAAATATGATAACAGTCATGTGGAGACATTTTATGCCACAGTAGACAGTATCCTTGCAGAAATGGGGTCGGACTGGCCGGATCTGGAAAAAGTGCTGTTTCTGCATGATTATCTTGTGACACACTGCGACTACCAGAAGACGAAGCCATATAGCAAATATGATGCTTATAATGCGCTTGTGGAAGGTGAAGCCGTATGTCAGGGCTATACGGAGGCTTTCGAATACCTGCTCCAGCGGATCGGTGTGGACGGGCAGATCGTTTCCAGTGCGGCGCTCAACCATGCCTGGAATGTGCTTCAACTGGACGGCGAATGGTATTATATCGACACCACCTGGGACGATCCCATCAACAAGGGCGGTTTCTACTGCGGACATAAGAATTTCCTGCGCAGCCTGCAGGGCATGGTTGAGAGCGGGCACGATTTCGACGACTGGGTCGGTGCGGAGGATTATGCAGATATCGATGCTACGATCCCGGGCGGGACTGCTTACGACGGTTATTTCTGGAGTGAGACCACCTCGGCTCTGCCTCTGGCCGGTCAGAAGACTCTGACCATCTCGGGAAAGACAGGCAGCCTCTATGATTTTTCGACGAAAAGCTCGAAAAGCCATACGGTAAAGGCCGGCACCTGGTATGTCTGGGGGGATAAGACCCGTATGTACTCCGGGGATTTTGCGCAGGTGGCCGCGCTGGGCGATAAATTCTATTATTCCACCCAGGACAAGATCTATTCCTTTGAGCTTGACGGAACGCAGGAAAAGGTATATTCCCTGGACAGCACGGAGATCAAGACCGGATATATCTATGGGCTGGGTGCGGGCGAAGACGGCCTGAGCCTGGTGTATCAGCTGAAAACGGCGCCGGATCAGGAAACCGTATATACCGGAAGTGTGCAGGTAGTAGAAGTTCAGGACCTTTCTGCGATTAAGCTGGATCAGGAACGTATCGTCATCCGCTCGGCGGATGAACAGGTCCGCCTGACGGCTACGGTATACGATGCCGACGGAAAAGAAGATAAAGATGCCGTGGTAAGCTTTGAAAGCGCCGATCCCGGAGTGGTTACGGTCAGTGAAGAAGGTGTCCTGACGGCGGCAGCCGACGGGAGGACCGTCGTTACGGCGCGCAGCGGTGAATTGTCGGCAGAATGCAGGGTGACGGTACGGCTTTCGGGAGGTACGCATTCCGCACTGGATCCGCTTCCCTATGATGATGGGGAAAATGCTTTTTACCTTGTAAAAGGGCAGAGCATCAACATGGCGCGTGAAGGGAAGCCGACACTCATCAATAATCCCGATGGCGCGGTTTCCCTGTCAAAGAAAGGGATCGTCACTGCGAAAAAGGAAGGAACGGCCAGGCTTAAGATCGAGGAATCTGCCGAAGGCGGTGAAGCAGTCTTTTCGGAAGAATACGATTTTTATGTTGTGGAACCGGCTCTGAATGAAAAGGATTTAAGTCTTCTGCCCGGGGAGTCGTATGCACTCGGGATCGGCCTAAACTGCCATAAGGAGGACCTGTCGGAAAAATATCCGCTTTACTGGTACAGCAGCGCGCCTTCGGTGGTGAGCATCATTGACGGGGAAGCGGTCGCGATCGCAAAAGGAAGCGCGACGCTTACGGCCTGGGTGAACGGAAAAACTTATAAATTGAAGGTGAAGGTGGCGGATACAAGAAAAGCCGACCTTTCCGTAAAAGAAGACAATAAGCAGGGGACGGTCCTGTTTGATACGATCAGGCTGCAGCCGCTGCAGAACCTGACGCTCAAGATGAAAGGGCTCAGCCTGAAGAACCGGGATTGGGACTCCGCAGACGATCCCATGGAAAAGAAGACGGAAGGAAAGAAGAGCGTCTATGAGAACCGGATGCTCAGGATCGATGCGAACGGTGGTAAGCTGACGGCTATCGGCAGCGGCAGCTGCACCCTGCGCTTTGTGGACGAGAAGGAAACGGAATACCTGCTGCCGGTGACTGTGGCAGAGCCGCAGGAGCAGCGGATCTATCTGAATGTGGGAAAAAGCGCCAAGTTGAGGTATTACGGCGTAAAGAACCGGGAGGTCAGCTTTAAAAGTGATGATACTTCGGTGGCTTCCGCGGATGAAAAGGGCACGGTAAAGGGAAATGCGGCAGGTATGACTGTCATCCGCTTTACGTATGAAGGCTTTGAATTCCGTACCTGCGTGTATGTTGAGAATGCGGCGTTTGAGGAAGAAGCCGGCGTTCTCCGCAGCGTTAAGGCAGACAGCTATACGCTCGATATAAAGAAAGGGGAAACGTATGGACTCAGATTCCGTACGGACGGCGCCTACGCGCTATACCAGCCGGTGCTCTTTAAGAGCAGTAAGAACAAGATCGCATTTGTGGACGAAAACGGTCTGATCGAAGCAAGAGCGGAAGGATCTGCTGTGATCAGCGCCAAAGTAAACGGGAAAAAGATCACGGTCAAGGTAAACGTGGTCCCGGGCGATCCGGAGTAAGAAAATGAGAAGAAGAACACTTGAGAACAGATTTAAACGAAGCTTCAGCGCACTGCTGATCGCGAGCCTCTTATGCAGCGAGACCCTGCCGGTACTGGCGGAAGGGGGAGACGCGCTGCAGACGGAGGATACGGTAAGTGCCGGTGAAGCCGATAGGGGTGGAGCAGACAGCCTCAGCGCAGACAGCGTAAGCGTGGATGCCGCAGCTACGGAGGAGAGCGGGGAAAACGATCCCGGCAGCAGTCCCGAAGAGTCTGAGAACGGCAGCAGTATAGAAGATAGCAATGAGGGGGAAGAGTACGGCTTTCTGCCCGGCTATCTGGAGTCGGAGACCGAGCTGAATGCCTGCGTGATCGATACCGGTTATGATTATTATGAGATGCGGGATCAGCTGCAGGAAGGCATGGACGGCTCTGCGGATATGCGCATGGCAGCGGAGCAGGAGAACGATCAGCCTGCACCGGCCTTTCCCTGCGGCTATGAAGAAGACTGGCTTTCCTATTTTACGGAGAATTATCCGGATACCCGGAACCAGAATCCCTACGGTACCTGCTGGGCGCATTCTTCCATCGGATTGATCGAATTCAACCTGATCCGGCAGGGAATTGCGAAGCGCAGTGTCGACTTTAGCGAGGCTCATCTCATTAACTGGTGTTACGTGAATGGTACGCCCTCGGTCGCAGGGGACACCGGCGACAGGGTGACGCTCACAAACGAAGGGTTCGGAGGAGGACTGCGCGGAGGCGGAAATCTGGAGTGTTCCGTCAATACTCTGATGCGTCAGCGCGGCGTGGCTTCGGAGAATACGGCTTCCTACGCTTCGGTGCTTGAGGAAGGAGATGAATGGACGGGAGCGGATCCCTCTACGGAGCGGGAGGACGTGGCCTGGCTTACGAACGGTTATTTTATCGGCATACGTGAAAACCCGGAGCAGGTGAAAGAGGCGATCCTGAGAAACGGGGCCGTAGGCATTTCCTACCTGGATAATGCCTCATTCTATAACAGTGCGCACAATTCCTATTACGGAGACCGGTATACGAATACGAATCACGCCGTCATGGTGGTGGGCTGGGACGATGATTTTCCCAGAGAATATTTTGAAAAGCTGCCGGAGAATAACGGCGCCTGGCTGATCCGCAACAGCTGGAGTACGGAGACGCGGGCGGGGCGGGGATCCTATTTCTGGCTTTCCTATGAAGATACGAGCATCAAGGGCGCCTGGGTCTTTGAAGCAGCCGTGGAGTTCCCGTATGATAATCATTATTATTACGATTCCCAGATCCACTGGACCGGAAGCCGGAAATACAGTGACACGAGCCTGCCGGGATATTCCGCCAATGTATATACGGTCTGCGGAGAAGGCGGAGCAGACCGGGAAAAGCTGGAAGCCGTTACCTTCCAGGCGCCCCAGAGCTGGGTGGGCGGTACGGACTACAGCATCCTGATCTACCGCAACCTTACGGATCCGACCAATCCCGCATCCGGCCATCTGGAAACGGAGTCGGTCACTAAAGGAACCGTTTACTATACAGGAGAATATACGGTACGTCTGAAGCGCCCGGTGATCCTTGACCGGGGAGAGAATTTTTCGGTCGTCATCAAAACAGAGACCGGAAAGTCCGTAGCCTATGAAGTGCCGCTGTACAACTGGCGCTTTGTGTCCTCGGAGGTGAACGCACAGACAGGACAGAGCTTCTGGTCTTCCACGACGGAAAGCTGGAAGGATCTGGCAGAGCTGGGAGCTTCGTATACCTATCAGGACGTGAAGCACGAGATCACGCCCAATTTTGTGATCTCGGTGCTTACGACGGATGTCCCGGAGCCTCAGGACGGCAGGGAATACCACAGGATCCGTTTTGAGTGGAGGGCGGGCGCAAATGAAAAGAAGATGGTTCATGGGGAGGCACCGGATCCCATGCGTGTACCCATGCCGGTCGCAGCGGATTTTGTCTGCTGGGCGGATAAGGATACGGGAGAAGTCTGGGATCCCTCGGCACCGGTAATTAAGGATCGTGAACTGACAGCCTGTTATATGGATGATATCGCCGATAAGATCTCGGCGGCGGATCCTGTGCCCGCACTGAACGGGGACAGTCTTTATCTCATCGCCGGACAGAGCTTTCAGCTTGATCCTGCGGCAGAATGGAGCGTGTATTCCGAAAGCTGCGTGAAAATCGATAAAAAAAGAAAGCAGCTCAGAGCCGTAAAGGAAGGTGTGGAGATCCTTAAGTGTACGAAGGACGGAGTGACGGAGCAGATCCTCGTGTATGTGACAGTGCCGGCTTTTGAGAAAAAGACACTGAGCCTGATCCCGGGGCAGGAAGAAAAGCTTTCGCTGAAAATGGTTTTCTCCGGAAGCGACAGGACGGAGTATTATCCCATACTTTGGAAGAGCAGCGATCCTTCCGTGGCTGCGGTAACGGACGGCATCGTATGTGCCGGAGCAAAGGGAAGCTGCGAGATCAGCGCCATCGTCAACGGAAAGCGCCTTCGCTGCAAGGTAAAGGTCAATGATACCGAAATGCCGCTGCTCGACGGCGTGGATGATGAGATCGCGCTCATGCCGCTGCAGACAGTGAGCCTGAAACGCAAGGGCTTCAGCTACAAGAATATGAGCTGGGATTCGGAAGCCGGAATGAAGCTGAGCGGAAGCGGGAAGAAGCAGGTCTATGAGGATGCGGTGGTACGCATCACGGCGGACGGGAAGCTGAGTGCCATCGGTACGGGAACGACGGTCCTTCACGGAAGCCGTGCGGAAAAGAACGGCAGCGTTACGGAGACCGTCATCACGGTCCGTGTGGAGGAGCTGCCGGAGCAGAGGGTGTTTGTGAATCTGAATGTGCCGAAGCCCCTGCGTTTTTACGGGGTAAAGAACAAGGATGCGACGGACTGGACGAGTGATTCGCCTTCCTTTGTGAGCGTGGACGAGAAAGGCAGGGTCTGCGGCCTGGCCGTGGGAAGCGCTGTGGTGAGCTGCCGTTATCAGGGCTTTGTTTACCGGGCAAGGGTCTTTGTGGAGAATTATGTTCTGCAGGAAAACGCAGCCCTGCAAAGGAAAAAGGAGAACAATCCTTATGCTTACGCCGCCACGCTTGCCGCCGGTCAGACACTGCGTCTGGAGGCGGTGAAGGGAGAAGGCTACGGAAGCTACCAGCCTGCGTATTTTGCGAGCAGCAAACCGGAGCTGGCCTATGTGGATCAGTACGGCGTGCTCCATGCCCTGGCGCCGGGAAGCGTGACGATCAGCTGCAGAAGGAACGGGAAGAACCTGAAGATCAGCCTGAAGGTCGGTTGACATAAAAAACAAAATAAATTATACTTGGGAATGCTATGGAAAGATTATTGATTCATACTCCGGAAGGAGTAAAAGACACGTATGGGGCGGAGCTCTCCAATAAGAAAAAGCTGGGATCGCGCATCCAGGATGCGATGACATCCTTCGGCTACCGTGAGATACGCACGCCCTCTTTTGAATTCTTTGACGTATTCTCCCGTGAGGTCGGGACGACGCCGTCGAAGGATCTGTTCAAGTTTTTCGACAAGGAAGGGAATACGCTGGCCCTCCGGCCGGATTTTACGCCTTCCGTCGCGCGCTGCGCGGCAAAGTATTTCCTGGAGGAGCCGGTGCCCGTAAGGCTGTGTTATGAGGGAAACGCCTTCGTCAACGCCTCCGAGCTGCAGGGAAAGCTGAAGGAAACGACGCAGATGGGAGCGGAGCTTCTGGGAGACGCTTCGGCGGACGCCGATGCGGAGATGCTCTGTCTGGTGATCGAAGCCCTGAAAAAGACAGGGCTGGAACGCTTTACCGTAAGCGTCGGGCAGATCGATTTCTTCAAGGGGATCTGCGAGGAAGCAGGACTGGAGGAGGAACTGGTCGGAGAGCTCCGGGAGCATATCTCGGTCAAGAATTATTTCGGTGCGGAGGAACTTCTGCGTCAGGCCGGCGTTGCGGAGCATTACTTAAAGCTCTTAAGCCATGCCGGAGACGTATGCACCATAGAGGAACTGAAGGAAGCCGGAAAGCAGGTGAGCAACGAGCGTTCCGCGAAGGCCATTGAGCGCCTGGTGCGCGTGCATGAACTGGTAGACGCATACGGGCTGGCGGATTATCTGTCATACGATCTGGGGATGCTTTCAAAGTTTCATTATTATACCGGTGTGATCTTCAAGGCCTTTACCTACGGCGTGGGCGATGCCATTGTCAAGGGCGGACGCTATGACCGGCTGCTGGCGCGTTTCGGAAAAGATGCACCGGCGGTGGGCTGTGTATTTCTGCTGGATGACATGCAGGCGGCGCTGAGTGCCCAGGGCGTGCTGAAGGAGGAGGCGGAGGAGGTCTCCTGGATCGTTTACGACGAAGAGGGCAGGAAAGAAGCTCTGGAGGAACTCCACAGGCTCCGTGAACAGGGGCACAGGGTCTCCGGGATCCTGTATGACGAAAGGCTCGGCAGGGCTGCGTATACCGCAGCAGCTGAGCGGGATCAGATCAAAAATGTCCGTTTTTACGGAAATATCGGATAGGGGAAAGAAATTGGAGAGCGAACGTTATCTGACATTTGCACTGACAAAGGGCCGGCTGGCCGATCAGAGCCTGAAGCTGCTGACGAATGCGGGTTTTGAATGCGAGGAGCTCGTGGATCAGAAAAGCCGCAAGCTGGTCTTTGTGAATGAGGAAAAGAAGCTGCGTTTTTTCCTTGCGAAGGCACCGGATGTGCCCACTTACGTGGAATACGGGGTGGCGGATATCGGGATCACGGGCAAGGATACCATCATGGAGGAAGCAAGACGTGTTTTTGAAGTGCTGGATCTGAAGCTCGGGAAATGCCGCATGTGTGTCTGCGGCCCGGCCTCGGCCAGGACGCTTCTGGAGCATCATGAACTGATCCGTGTTGCGAGCAAATATCCCAGGATCGCAAGGGATTATTTTTATAATGAAAAATACCAGACCGTGGATATCATCAAACTGAACGGTTCCGTGGAACTGGGGCCCATCGTTGGCCTGTCGGACGTGATCGTGGATATCGTTGAGACCGGCGGAACGCTTCGGGAGAACGGGCTGGATGTTTTGGAGGAAGTCTGCCCCATCTCGGCCAGGATGATCGTCAACCAGGTGAGCATGAGGATGGAGAACGAACGGATCCGTGAGCTGATCAACCGGCTGCGGGAAGTCGTGGGATGAAGGGAGCAAAAATGCGTATCATAGAGCTGAACGAGGAGAATAAGGAATTATTTAAAAAGGTCCTTGAGAGCAGGAGCTCGGGGCGTTTTCCCGAGATCGAAAAGACCGTGGACGAGATCGTGGCTAATGTCCGCGAAAACGGGGATAAAGCGCTGTTTGAATACAGCCTTAAGTTTGATAAGTTTGCCCTGGATGAAAAAAACATCCGCGTGAGCGAAGAAGAGATCGAAGAAGCGATGGAGAGCGTCAGGAAGGAAGGCTTCCTTGAGGTGCTTGAGAAAGCGGCCGAAAACATACGGGTTTTCCATGAAAAGCAGAAACGCATCAGCTGGCTGGACATGAAGGAAGACGGGAGTATGCTGGGCCAGAAGTTCACCCCCATCGAAAAGGTGGGTGTGTACGTACCCGGCGGGAAAGCGCCGCTTTCCTCCTCCGTACTGATGAACCTGATCCCCGCAAAGGTGGCGGAAGTGGAAAGGATCGTCATGTGCACTCCGCCGGGACCCGACGGGAAGGTGGATGCCTCGATACTGGCAGCGGCCAGGATCGGCGGTGCAACGGAGATCTACCGCGTGGGCGGCGCCCAGGCGATCGCGGCCATGGCTTACGGAACGGAAACGATCGAGCCGGTCTATAAGATATGCGGACCGGGAAATATTTTTGTCGCGCTGGCAAAGAAAGCGGTCTACGGACAGGTCGGCATCGATTCCATCGCAGGCCCTTCGGAGATCCTGGTACTGGCCGACGAAACGGCCGATGCGCGCTATGTGGCGGCCGATCTGCTTTCACAGGCCGAGCACGGGCCTCTGGGCAGCTCGATCCTGGTGACGACATCGAAAGAACTTGCGGAAGCGGTGTCGAAAGAAGTGGATGCATTTATCCCGGGACTCTCACGGCGTGACGTGATCGAAAAGAGCCTGGAAGATTTCGGATACATCTTTGTGAGCGATGACATGGATCAGGCAGTCGATGCGGTGAACGAGATCGCGACGGAGCATCTGGAGATCATGACAAAGGATGATTTCGCCCTGCTTCCCCGCATCAAAAACGCGGGAGCGATATTCCTCGGAGCTTATTCCTCCGAACCGCTCGGAGATTATTTCGCGGGACCGGATCATATACTTCCCACGAACGGGACGGCGAAATTCTTCTCGCCGCTGAACGTGGATGATTTTGTAAAGAAATCCAGTATCATTTCCTATTCCCGTGAGGCGCTGGAACGGGATTCGGATTATATCATCCGCTTTGCGAAAAAGGAAGGGCTCACGGCTCATGCCAATTCCATCGCGGTCCGTTTTGGAAAGGAGATCTGATGAGAGAGGCAAAGATCACACGCACGACAAAAGAAACGGATATCTCGGCAGAGCTTTCCCTGGACGGGAGCGGAAAGTACGAGATCGATACGGGGATCGGCTTTTTTGACCACATGCTGAGCGGTTTTGCGAAGCATGGCTTTTTTGATCTGAAACTCAGCGCAAAGGGCGATCTGAATGTGGACGGACATCATACCGTGGAAGACTGCGGCATCGTCCTCGGCGAGGCCCTGAAGCAGGCTGTGGGTGATAAAAAGGGAATGAAACGTTACGGTTTCTTTATCCTTCCGATGGACGATGCGCTGCTGCTGGCAGCCGTGGATTTCTGCGGACGGCCTTATTTTTCCTGGGATGTGGAGATCCGGGAGGAACGCTGCGGCGATTTCGAAACGGTGCTTGCAAAGGAATTCTTCCAGGCTGTGGCGAACAGCGCGGCGATCAATCTGCATATACGCAAGCTGTCCGGGGAGAACGGACATCATATCCTGGAAGCGGCTTTTAAAGCATTCGGGAAGGCCGTGGATATGGCCTGTTCCATGGATGAACGTATCGACGGAGTTTTGAGTACAAAGGGGACATTATGAAAAAAAGATTTGCAGCAGCCATCTATCTGGATCAGGGAGGAGCGGTAAAGAACCGGATGGACCGGACGCTCCTGAAGGAGAAACCGGAGGAGCTGGCGCGTTATTACAGCGACCTGTGCGCGGATGAGCTGATCGTATTTGATCTGTCGGAAACGGATGAAGAGCACGAGGAGGCGATCGGGGCGCTGAAGCGCATCGTGGAAGCCAGCGAGGTGCCGGTCTGCGGCTGCGGACATATACGCCGTTTCGAGGATGTGAAAAAGATCCTCTATACGGGAGCTACTTCCTGTGCACTGAACTTTTCCAGGAATGACAACGTGGATCTTGCGGAAGAGGTATCCAAACGTTTCGGCAAGGACAAGATCTGCGCCTGCGTGGGCGGCGCCGGGGAGATCGAAGGAAAGAAGAGCATCTTAAACGAGTTCATTTCCAGGCTGATCCTGATCGGCGGGGCCGATGACCATTATCAGGGCGGAACGGTGAGTGCGGTGACGGCGGCCTGTTCGCTGCCCTTCATGCTGCCCATGCCGGATGCGGCGCCGGGGCAGATCTCGGCACTCTTAAAGAAGGAAAATGTGGCCGGCGTCTTCGGACCCCTGGTCAATGCCAATATCACCGAGCTGAACGCGATGAAGAGCTTCTGTGCGGCGGACGGCGCGGAAGTGAACGGCTTCGATGCAAAGCTTTCTTTCGCGGAATTAAAGACCAATGCGGACGGGCTCATTCCCGTCATCGTTCAGGATTACCGTACCAAAGAGGTCCTGATGATGGCCTGGATGAACGAGGAGGCTTATAATACCACGGTCAGCAGCGGGCGCATGACCTATTATTCACGGTCCAGACAGAGTCAGTGGATCAAGGGCGAGACCAGCGGGCATTTCCAGTATTTAAAGGAGCTGAGCGCGGACTGCGATAAGGATACGCTGCTGGCAAAGGTGAACCAGATCGGCGCTGCCTGCCATACCGGAAACAGAAGCTGCTTCTTTAATGAGATCCTGAAGAAGGATTATATCGATACCGACCCGATGAAGGTCTTTGAGGATGTTTATGCGGTGATCAAAGACCGGAAGGAGCACCCGAAGGAGGGCTCCTATACCAATTATCTCTTTGACAAGGGCATCGACAAGATCTTGAAAAAGGTGGGAGAGGAGTGTACCGAGATCGTGATCGCGGCCAAAAATCCCGATCCCGAAGAGATCAAGTACGAGATCTCGGATTTCCTCTATCATGCGATGGTATTGATGGTGGAACGGGGCGTAAGCTGGGAGGATATCACGAGAGAACTGGCCCGGAGGTAAGTATGAGATTTGAAGACCGGAAGCTGGCGCTGCCGGACCGTATCCTGATGAAGGTGGAAAAACCCGCAAGGTATACGGGCGGCGAGCCGAACAGTGTGTGTAAGGAAGCGGACCCGGTCAGGATCCGCTTCTGTATGTGTTTCCCCGATGTATACGAGATCGGGATGTCCCATCTCGGTCTGCAGATCCTTTACGGCATGATGAATGCCTGGGAGGATGTGTGGTGTGAGCGGGTCTTTTCGCCCTGGCAGGATCTGGACCGTATCCTCAGGGAGGAGAAGATCCCTCTTTTTGCATTGGAAAGCCAGGATCCGCTCTCGGGTTTTGACTTCATCGGGATCACGCTGCAGTACGAGATGTGCTATGTCAATATCCTGCAGATCCTGGATCTGGCCGGGATCCCTCTGCATGCGGCAGAGCGCGGGGAGAACGACCCCATCGTGATCGGTGGCGGTCCCTGCACCTACAATCCCGAGCCTCTTGCGGATTTCTTTGATCTGTTCTATATCGGTGAAGGAGAAACGCGGTACCGGGAGCTTTTTGACCTATACGAAGAGGGATTGCCCCGGGCGGAATTCCTTCACAGGGCGGCGGCGATCGAAGGAATGTATGTCCCTTCGCTGTATAAAACGGAATATCATGAGGACGGACGGCTGCTTTCAATGACGCCCGTATATGACGACGTACCGGTGAGCGTAAAAAAGACGCTGGTGAAAGAACTGGACGACTGTTTTTATCCTACGGCTCCGGTGGTGCCGCTGATCCAGGCGACCCAGGACCGTGCCGTGCTGGAAGTGATGCGCGGCTGTATCCGCGGCTGCCGTTTCTGCCAGGCGGGACAGATTTACAAACCGACGCGCTGGCGCAGCGTGGAGAAGCTTCTGGAATATGCGCGGGAGCTGATGCAGAACACGGGCTATGACGAACTGTCCTTAAGTTCGCTTTCCACTTCGGATTATCCTTATCTGAATGAGCTCCTGCAGGAACTGATCCGTATCTGCAGCGAGAAAAAGATCAATATCTCCCTGCCGTCCCTAAGGATCGACGCCTTCTCGCTTGATGTGATGAACAAGGTACAGGATGTGAAGAAGAACAGCCTGACCTTTGCGCCGGAGGCGGGAAGCCAGCGCATGCGCGACGTGATCAACAAGGGTATCACCCGGGAGGAGATCCTGAACGGAGCCGAGATGGCCTTCCGCGGCGGCTGGAACCGTGTGAAGCTTTATTTCATGCTGGGCCTTCCCGGGGAGCGGCCGGAGGATGTGGCCGCCATCGCGGAGCTCTGTAACGATATCGCGGCGCTCTATTACGAGACCGTGCCGAAGGAGCAGCGGCAGGGGCGTGTGAACATCACGGCCAGCTCTTCCTTCTTTGTACCCAAGCCTTTTACCGCTTTCCAGTGGGCGCCCATGGACCGCATGGAGAGTTTTCTCAAAAAAGCGGCCTACTGCAAAGAATCGGTGATGAAGCAGCTGAACCAGAAGAGCATCTCCTACCATTATCATGATTCGGGCACCACGTTGATCGAGGGCGTGCTGGCCAGAGGCGACCGGCGTCTTTCGACGGTGATCGAGACCGTATACAGGAACGGCGGGCTTTTTGACGCCTGGACCGAGAGCTTTTCCCTGGAACGCTGGCTGGATGCGTTTGAAAGCTGCGGCCTGGATCCGGACTTTTACGTTTTCCGGGAAAGGGAGAAGGATGAATTCTTCCCCTGGGATCTGATCGACTGCGGAGTTTCCAAGGAATATCTGTACCGTGAATGGCTGAATGCAAAAGCCGGAAAGGTGACGAAGAACTGTGCCGATAAATGCGCGGCCTGCGGCTGCACAAGCTATATGTGCGGCATCTGCATCAGTCCGAAAGGAGGTGCGGCATGAGTGTGACGGCGCGTTTCCGTTTCGGAAGGAAAGGTCCGGTGCGTTTTCTCGGACATCTGGATATGCTGCGGTATTTTCAGCGTGCGGTGATGAAGAGTGGTATCCCGGCAAAGTATTCCGAGGGCTTTCATCCGCATCAGCTCATGAGTTTTGCGTATCCGCTGGCGGTGGCGATGGAGACCGAAGGCGATTATATGGATCTGGATCTGGCTGAAGAAAAACCGGCGGACGGGATCCTGGAAGACCTGAACTCCGTGATGCATGAAGGGGTGTGGGTGAGCCGTGTGAGCATCCTCGGGGAGGGGGCGGCCAACGCCATGGCGCTGGTAGCGGCGGCCGATTACCGGATCTTTACGGGATATACAAAGGAAGCGCTCATACAGGCCTGTGACGGACTGCTTGCTTCGGACAGTATCCTGATCGAAAAGAGCAAAAAGAACGGGAAAAAGAAAAAAGAGACGATACAGAAGGATATACGGCCAGGGATCCTCCGGCTGGAAGCGGAGGAGGACGGCGCGCTCTTTATGAAGCTTGTGAGCGGCAGCGGCATGAATGTCCGCCCGGCGGATATCCTGAGCCTGATCGTTGAAAAATGCGGGGAAGACAGCCGTGATCCGCTGATCCGGCGTCTGGAGATCTACGGAGAGGAAGGGGGAGAGCTGCTTCCCCTGTCTGACTGCGGAGGCGGAAAGAAAAGCGGGGATTGAGCCGGAAAGCAGCTGCGGAACTGATGATCCGCGGCTGTTTGGTTTAGGGGATAATATACGGAGATGATGGAAAGAGAAGAAGGGATCGGGGAGATGAAGACGGAGGATCTGCGCTTTGCGGCATTTGCGGGGCGTACGTCGGAAGGTGCGGAAAAGTTCTGTATCCTCGAGATCGGAGAAAAGCGTATCCTGCGTGTCTATACCCAGACCGAGGGCGAACTGCAAAACGGCGATATCTACATGGGACGCGTGGAAAAGAGCAGTGCGGGCATCGGCGCGTGCTTTGCCGATATCGGAAAGGCGGAACCGGTCTTTCTGGCGGAGAAGCTTACGGCCGGTACGGAACTGCCGCTCCGGATCAAAAGCCCGGCCAGGGGCGGAAAAAGGGCGATGGCCTGCAGCAGGATCCCGGCGGAGCTTGCAGGGCTCATTGCGGAAAAAGCCGCACACGCAGCGAAGGGAAGCTGTCTTTACCATGTTCCGACGCCGCTGGAGGAAAGCCTGAAACGCTGTGCCGGTAATGACAGGGCGCTCTGGATCACGGCGGATGAAGCGCTCTATCTGCGCGCAAAGGCTCTGGCGCCGGAAGGTGCGCGGCTGAAGCTGCACACGGACCGGGATATCACGCTCTGCGCATTGTACGGCCTGAGCACGAAGCTTTCGAGGATCTTATCCATGCGGGTAAACCTCCCTTCCGGGGGAGAACTGGTGATCCAGGAAACCGAGGCGATGGTGGTGGTGGATGTAAATTCCGCAAAAGCCGTACATGGAAAGGAGAAGGAAAAAACGATCCTGCAGCTAAATCTTGAGGCTGCGGAAGAACTTGCATACCAGATAGAGGCACGGCGGCTTTCAGGGATCCTCATGGTGGATTTTGTCAATATGAAAGAAAAAGAAAGTGAAACAATATTGCTTTCGAGACTGAAGGAACTGTCGGAGCTCTGTGAACCGCGCTACAGGGTCGAAGATATTACAAAACTGGGCATTGTTGAATTGAGCAGACGGCGCACGGAGGACAGTATACGTGCCGAAAAGGACTTTCTTAATAGTACGATATTGACGAAGTGAAGAAAAAAAGGGGCAAAAACGCAAAAGAGCTTTGCAATATATGACCGTAAAGTGCGAAAAGCCCTTTTTCAGGCCCTGACGACCCTTGAAAAGGGTCTTTTTTGTTGCTATATTAAGTTTACGCGATGAAGATCGCGCCGATCAGATTAATGACTGCGGCGGCCGGAGAGGGGAACTGCCGCGGAACATCAAAGGAGGAAGATCATGGCAGTACAGGTATTTCAGTGTAACTGGGGAAGCAGCTTAAAGTCCTTCCTGTCCGCAAAGAGCCAGGACAAGCTTTATCTGCAGGTAGACAATACCAAACCCGACGATGTGAAGATCAAGCTTAAAGGCTATGTCTGCAACGAAGACGGCAAGAACGAATATATTGCCGAAGCAGATATCGCAGCCAAGGATATCCGTGATGTACATAAGGGCGAGTTTCAGGGTTCCAATGCGCTGATCATCGTGACACGTCTTCAGACGCTTTACGGCGTAAAGAAGACGCAGAACATACTGCCCGGTCTGAAAGATATGGACAAGGCTCTGGAACTTCTGACCGATGTGGCGACCAAGGCCGGCGGCATCGGCGCAGAGCCCAAGAAGGCGGCGGCACCTGCGGCGGCACCTGCACCTGCAGCAGCTCCCGCAGCAAAACCGAAGCCTGCACCGGCTCCCGCACCGGCACCTGCGCCTGCACCGGCTCCCGCGCCTGCACCTGCACCCGCGCCTGCACCTGCACCGGCTCCCGCGCCTGCACCCGTACCGGCACCTGCACCCGCAGCGGTTCCCACACCGACGCCGGTGGTTCCCGCATATTCGCCTTCGCAGACGGCGGCGGCTGCTGCGGCAGGGATCCCGTCATCTTCCACACCCGGGCCGGCTACGCCGAAAAAGACCGAGACCTACGAGCAGAAGCTGCGTAAGCTGGATGTGATCCATGAAAGCGGCATGTGCAGTGATGAAGAGTATAAAGAGAAGAAGCTGAAACTCCTCTGCGATGAGAAGGGTATGGCAAGCTTCTATGAGAAGATCCAGAAGCTCTTCGTGGTCCGTAAGTCCGGTGTGATGTCGGATACGGAATTTGAAAACAACAAGAATCAGATCGTGGATCAGTGCTTCGATCCCAATGTAACGGATCTGAACCTCTTCCGCGAAAATGCGGCCCGCCTGCCCATCATCCTTATGAGCGAGCTGGTTTCACAGGCGGAATTCAATATGAAGAAGGAGCGCCTGCTGGAGAGCGTTGCATACAATCCCATGGATGACAACACGCTCTTTACCTTAAAGCTCCAGAAGCTGCCGATCCTGGTGGAGACCGAGATGGTTCCGGCCGAGGAATTCGAGAGCGACAAGGCAGAGCTGAAGCAGATGCTCGATCCGAGAGTGACCGATAACCTGGATGCTCTGGATATGAAGCTTGCAAGATGGCCGGCCATGGTTGTTGCAGGTACCGCAAGCGATGCGGAATACAAAGAGAAGCAGTCCCGTCTCATCTCGGAAGTGATGACGATGCCTTCGGGAGATCTTACTTCCTTCCGCGATAAAGTGGAGCGCGTGATGAAACTGAAAGAGCGCGGCTGGCTGTCCGAGATGGATTTCCACGGCAAGAAGGTCGAAATCCTCAAGGATGTGGAGAGCAACGAGGACTTCATCTTCCGTACGAAGCTGAACATGGTCGCAAGAGACTGCGGTCTGATCACCAACGAGGACTTCGAAGTGAAGAAACAGGCACTGATCAAGGAAGTCTTCGCACCGTACGACAGCATGGAAGAGTTCCAGGAGAAGGTGACCATGCTCAAGAAGCTCAACGAGAACGACATCATCACCGAGGAGGAATTCAATTCCTACCGCAGCAAGCTGATGAACGACTTATAAATCCAAGGATCATATGGTCAGAAAAAGAGCATGTTTACATGCTCTTTTTTTGACTGTGGAACCCCGGGTTTACAATAACTTTCCCAAACTTACTTTTTTTCGGCTCAAAGCTGTGATATAATCACAGCCATGGAGCGTTTATATAAGAAAAAACCGACAAGGGCCGAGCTTTATGTGCTTCTGCTCTATCTGTCAGTTTTTTTTACTGTAGGATTTCTGCTTGTCGTCAGACAGCCTTTTCATAATGCGCGTCCCGATCTGCTGGCCCCTCCGGATGAAGGGGATCGTTTTGCCGTGGCGGATTATATCTATGAGTACGGGACTCTTCCCACAGGAGACGAGGAAGAGGTGCAGATCCCGGGGTACGGAGGCTCGTATGCCTATCTGCCCATACTTCCCTATATCGTGATGGGAAACGTGATGCGGGCAGCCTCTCTGTTTTCGGAAGATATCTCGGTCCTGCATATCGCCGCGCGCATGGTGAATCTTTGTTTCGGCACGCTCATGGCTTTTGTGGTATGGCTTCTGGGACGCAGGGTTTTTTTCCGGAAAACGACGCTGGCTGTTTTCTGCTGCGGGATCATGTTCCTGCCGCAGCTGCTTTTCCTGCATACCTATGTGAATACGGAATCCATGAGCCTGCTTTCGCAGGCGCTGATCCTTTATGCCCTTGTGCGGATGAGTCAGGAGGGGACAGGAGTGAAAAACTGCCTGATCTTTTCGGCGGGGGCCATTCTTTGTACGCTTTCCTATTATAATGCATACGCTTATCTGCTTTTGAGCATTCCCTGGTTCATATACTGCTGTGTGGATCAGCGTGACGGGAAGCGGCAGCTGGATGTGAAACGTATGCTGAAGGGCGGCGGGCTCATCGTTCTGTGCTGGTGCCTGGGGGCCGGCTGGTGGTTCCTGCGGAATATCCTGCTCCATGGGGATATGCTGGGACTTGAGAGCCTGAAAAAGGCGCAGGAATCCGTGCTGCAGTTCGGGCTTCGCGCACCTACGCCCATGCAGCAGGGGATGAGCGTGTTTACGATGATCGCCCAGCCGGGCTTTCTTCAGACCGTCTATCACAGCTTTGTCGCAAATTACGGTTCCATGAGCATACTTCCGCCGGGCTGGATCTATATTTCCTTCCGCTGGGTCTATATCCTGCTTGCTTTGGGTCTGTTTCTGCGCTGTATCATGAGGATAAAGGCATACCGCAGCCGTAACGGAAAGGGTGAGAAGAAACAGGCGCAGCCGGGCTTTCTCCGGGAGTATGCGGAGAAGGAGCGGCCGTCCTTTCTGCCGGCGCCCTGCAGGCTCATGATGCTTCTGATCTGTATCGTGACGGCCGGTCTTTGGATCTACTATTGCTATGCCTTGGATTTCCAGATGCAGGGGCGTTATCTGATGCCCTGCGTTATCCCGCTTTATTTCTGGCTCGCAGCCGGAGAGGAAGAGTGGAGCCTCCTTCTGAAAAACGAAAAAATGAAGATCGCTGCCGCGGCCCTGGTCTGCGCATTCTGGCTGTTCATTCTTTTCAGTTATGTTTTCGGGGTGGCAATGCCTTTATATGGGTAATAAAATGCTGTTTTCTTTCTCTTTCTGAAAGGATATTGCTCTTCTGCGGAAGAATGATGTCCGCCTGTGATGTTATGTAATCTTGAAAACACGGATATCTTGTGTTATAATCGCAAAGTTCCAACTAAATGTAGTATGATTTTGCCTGCTTCGGGAGGAAATGTGAGTACCCTGGCATTTCTGGTTTCGCTGTTTGGCGCTTTTGTTACGGGCGTGGTCAACAGCGATCTTCATTCGATCGTGGTGCGCAGATGCCGTCTGCGCAGCGGAAAAATAAAAAAAAGCCTGCGTTTTGTGGTCCTTTCGGATCTGCACGGAAGGTGCTTCGGAAAGCATAACCGGCGGCTGATCCGGCGTATCCTTGCGCTGAAGCCGGACTGCGTGCTGATGGTCGGCGATATCATGACCGCGAAGGATTTTCTGCACAGCATCCCTTCTTCGGTGGATGAGGCCTGCCGGCTGATCGGCGCGCTTTCGGCACATTGCCCCGTATACTTTTCCCTGGGGAATCATGAAAGCCGTGTACAGTGGCTTCAGGAGGATTTTCCCTTTGCCTATGAGGAAATGATGGAACGTTTCCGGAAGGCGGGGGCACGGATCCTGGATAATGAGAACTGTCTTCTTGGCGACAGCGGCGTACGCCTGTACGGGCTGACACTTACTTCCAGCTGTTTCCTGAGCGGCAGGCATGATCATCTGCCCGGAAAGGTCCTCCGCTCTTTCATAGGAAAAGCGGATAAGGAGCATTTTTCGGTGCTTCTGGCACATGATCCGGAATATCTGCCGGATTATGCGAAGTGGGGGGCGGATCTCTGTTTTTGCGGGCATTTTCACGGCGGCATCATCAGGCTGCCTTTTATCGGAGGGCTGATCAGTCCGAAAAGACAGTTTTTCCCGGACTTTTCGGCAGGACTGTTCCGGCTGGGAGGCAAATGCCAGCTCATAAGCTGCGGTCTGGGAACCCATACGCTCCCGGTACGTTTTTTCAACCCGGCGGAACTGCTCCTGGTCGAACTGGACGGAGCGCGGAATAAGGAGGATCAATATGGCAATACCGGTGAAACTTGAGGTGTTTGAGGGGCCGCTGGACCTGCTCCTGCATCTGATCGAAAAGAATAAGGTGGATATCTATGATATCCCGATCGTGGAGATCACCGCGCAGTATCTGGAATATATCCGGGCGATGGAGCGTGAGGATATGAACGTCATGAGCGAATTCCTTGTGATGGCGGCAACGCTCCTGTCCATAAAATGCAGGATGCTCCTGCCGCGTCAGGTGAACGAGAGCGGAGAAGAGGAAGATCCGCGTTCCGAACTGGTACAGAAGCTCCTGGAGCACAAGATGTACCGTTATATGGCTTTTGAACTGAAGGACCGTTACGTGGATGCGGGCAAGTCCGTATACAAGGCGCCGACGATGCCGGCCGAGGTGACGGAATGGAAGCCCCCGGTAGATTACGACGAACTGGTACGGGATCTGAACCTGAAGAAGCTGGGCGAGATCTACCGCGAGATGCTGAAGCGCGTGGACGACCGTGTGGATCCGATCCGCAGCCGTTTCGGGAATATCACGAGGGATGAGATCTCCGTGGAGAACAAGCAGGCAGAGATATTGCAGTTCCTGAATGCGCATGAGATCTGTTCTTTCCGGGATCTGCTGCAGGGGCAGCACCGGCGCATCGATATCATCGTGAGCTTTCTGGTCGTCCTGGAACTGATGAAGACGGGACGTATCGTGATACGCCAGGATCACATCTTTGATGATATCCTGATCGAGCGCGCCGAAGACGCCGGCGAGCTTACACTGGATGAGAATTTTGCGATAGTCTGAGGGGAAGGAAATGCTGGAAGAGGATAGGGAAAAGCAAACAGAGCAGGGTGCGGAAGCCGGGGAGATGAAGGCCGCGGAAGCTAAAGCCGCGGAAGAGAGCGTGACGGAAACGGAGGAACGTCCCGTCTGTCCGGAGGCTGCCATCGAGGCGATCCTTTTTGCGATGGGCAATTCCGTCAAGATCAGCCGTCTGTGTGAAGTGCTCGGTATGAATGAACGGGAGATGCGTGAGGTGCTTGGACGCATGCAGGAAAGCTATGAGCGCGAGGATCGCGGGATCACGCTGACCGAGCTGGAGGATGCCGTGCAGCTGGGCACCAAGGGCGAGTATTACGAATATCTTGTAAAGCTCGCAAAGAATCCGAAGCGCATGAGTCTTTCGGATACGGTCATCGAGACGCTTTCCATCATCGCCTATAAACAGCCGGTGACAAGGGCCGAGATCGAGCGGATCCGCGGGGTTTCCTGTGAACACGCCTTAAACCGTCTGCTGGAATATGAACTGATCGAAGAAGTGGGAAGGCTGGATGCGCCGGGGCGGCCGCTGCTTTTCGGTACCACGGAGCAGTTCCTGCGATCCTTCGGCGTGAAGTCCATCAGCGAGCTGCCGACCATGAGCCCGGAACTTCTGCAGGATTTCAAAGAACAGGCGGAGGCGGAGGCGGAAGCGGATCTGAACGTCCAGGTGGATGTATGATGCTAGGGTCAAAAGCTCATGAGCCGAACATGCTTGCATGATTCGGCTCATGAGCTTGGGACCCGCACGAACATGAGCAATACTACAAGCACTTAACGAATGCGAAGCATGAGTTTAGTGCTCGTGCATGCTTTAGCTGTAGCAGAATGCCTGCTTTTAGGCATTCTTGCGGAGTTTGCCGCCGACCAAAGGGAGGGGGCGTTACCGCTTGCGAATGGTCGTAGGGTGCCGTGTGCCGGTGGCACACGTCTGGCACCGACCGAAGCGGAGCGGAGATGCGAGAGTGCGAAGCACGAAGCAATCCGTAA
>JAEELW010000142.1 GCA_016282915.1 Lachnospiraceae bacterium
AGGGATAAATGAGGATCACGATGAAAAGGGCGGACTTTGAACTGATCCGTCAGCATGCGATGAAATGCCGGCCGGAGGAGGCCTGCGGATTGATCGCCGGGGAAGACCTGCCGGACGGAAGCCGCAATATTCGGAAGGTCTATATCCTTACCAATATCGACCATACCAATGAGCATTTTACGATCGATCCGAAAGAACAGCTGGCGGCGATCAAGGATATGCGGGCGGCCGGTCTGAAGCCTTTGGGGAACTGGCATTCCCACCCGGAATCGCCTTCACGCCCTTCGGAGGAGGATAAGCGCCTTGCCAACGACAGCAGGGCCAGTTATCTGATCCTCTCGCTGATGGATGAGGATGCGCCGGTACTGAACGCGTTCCATATCGAGAGCGTGGATGGTGAAAAGAACGTGCGTAAGGAAGAACTCGAATTCACAGATTGAGGACAGGGGGACGGTCCTTGAGGACAGGGGGACGGTCCTTCTGTCCTCAAAACAGCAAAAAAGAAGGAGGAAGAAAATGGAAGAGTTGGGATTTGTTGTTGATGATACGGTAGATATCACGGATGTGAACTGCCCGGTGACCTTTGTGAAGACCAAGGTCGCGCTGGAAGAGCTGGATGACGGGCAGATCCTTCAGGTACACTTAAATGACGGAGAGCCCGTGCAGAATGTGCCCAGGAGCATCAAGGATGAAGGCCATCAGGTTCTGAAGCTTGTGGATAACGGGGACGGAACCTTTGAGCTCTATATCAAAAAAGTCGGAGACTGAACATTCACGGCAAAGCAGAGTTTAAGATCCCGGGGGCGGTGCGAAGGCATCGCCCCTTTTTGTGACCCAAAAGAACTTGCATATATGTTATAGCTGTGCTATATTTATTCTGCAAAAGCTGCATTCCGCAGCACCTGACAGGCTTCCTGCCGGGATTTTTCAAAGCTTTATTTATTGAAACCATAGGGGAATTGCATTACAATGAAAGGAGTATTTTTATGGTGAATCGGGAACACAAGGACCGGCTTTTTAAGATGATCTTCGGCCGGGAAGAGCACCGGGAATGGACGCTCAGTCTTTACAACGCAGTGAACGGAACGGCTTACGAGGATCCGTCGCTCATTGAATTCAATACCATGGAAGACGTACTGTTCATGGGGATGAAGAATGATGTATCCTTTGTGCTGGATATGTGGTTCAATATTTATGGGCATCAGAGTACCTTTAATCCCAACGTGCCGGTAAGGTGCCTGCTGTATCTGGGAAGACTCTGGAGCAAGCGGCTGATCGGGAACAGCCACGTAAATATTTACGGGAAAAAGCTTGTCGAGCTGCCGGCACCGAAGTTTGTGGTATTTTATAACGGCAGCGAAGACGAAGCGGATGCGCTGGAACTCCGATTAAGTGACGCATTTCCCGAAAACCGCAGGGAAAAAGCGGATATCGAGCTGAAGGTCCGCATGATCAATATCAATCACGGGCGGAATAAGGATCTGATCGGGAAATGCAGACCGCTCTATGAGTATTCCTGGTTCATCGCCCGTATCCGTAAGAACAGTCTGACAATGGAAATGGAAGATGCAGTGGATCTTGCGATAAAGGAGATGCCGGCGGATTTCAGGATTAAAGCGTATCTGATCGCAAACCGGGAGGAGGTGCGCATGAGTATCTTAACGGAATATGATGAAGCAAAGATGATGGAATACTTTAAGGAGGAAGGCAGGGAAGAGGGCAGGAAAGAGGGCATAGATTTCCGAGATTCCCAGATGATCGAGAATATGCTCCGAAAAGGAAAAACGGTGGAAGAGATCGTGGAGTTCTGTGATTATCCCCGAGAGCTCGTGGAGAAGATCTGGGAAAAGATGAAGGCAAGTGCATAGCTGACAGTTTCCGAAAAATCTTTGAAATCATCCATTGTTTTTTGCTCGTGTTCTTTCTTGCTTTTGATATTCACACAGGATAAAATAACAGGGTATCGGATGATAAGCTATCGTGATGAGGACAGAAGGACCGTCCCCGTGTCCTCATAGAGATGAGGACAGAAGGACCGTCCCCGTGTCCTCACCTGGCTTCATGAGGTGAAACAGTATGCCGCTTGTGAAAGTGCAGTGCGCAAATTGCGGGGGGATACTGGCCGTGGACCGCGAAAGCGCTACGGCGATGTGCCCGTTCTGCAATACCCCATATATACTGGAAAAGCCCGCCTTCGGAAGCGAAGCGGGCAATGCCGTGCCCAAAGATCCCGACGGGATCGTACGGGACGGAGTTCTGCATATCCGCATGGATTCGTATGCGGATTCTTTTGATATTTTTCATGAATATGCAAAAAGCTGTCCCGATGACTGGAGGGGCTGGTATGGCATGGCCGTCGCGGATTATCTGCGGGAGCCTGCCGAGGGCTTTAAGCTGTCCGCAGAAGTCTGGGCGCAGTTCCCGGAGCATGTCCGGGAACGGAAGGAAGAAACGGAATATCTGGCGGGACTTGCATCAAAGATACGGCAGGAAGAACTTGTTTTTTCGGAAACGGAGGACCGCTGCGCCTATTCCGCTCTATTGCAGAGGATCGGTATCTGTGAGGATGAAAGGGAGTCCGCTGCGCTCCTTTCTCATATGGATGCAAAATATAAGGGGATGATGTACCGTTCGGCCGGATTCGGGATCGCAGCGCTGGCGGGGCTCATCCTGCTGATCGCCGGTCTGAAGATACCGGGACTGATCCTTTTTGCGCTGGCGGCAGTGGGGATGATCGCCATGCTCGCATCCGGCGTCTGGGGGCATTCTTTTGACGGAGAAGAACTGAATATGAATGTCTCCGAGATACGGAAAAAGAGAGAACGTCTCCGGGAAGAGGCCGAGGATAAGCAGAGGCTTGTGGACGGGATCGGCCGGAGGACGGAAGAGCAGAGAGCGCAGACGGCGGAAAAGATCGAGACACTGATGACGCAGATCGAAACGGAACTGCAAAAGCACGGAGCGAAAACACTGCCGGAGTATCTGCTGGGCGTGCTGGAGTGATCAATCCGTTTGCTGATTCCGTACAGGCGGATGATACAAAGCAGGTGATCCGCCACAATGACAGGGGCCGGAAGCAGAGGGCTGAGCTGTTTCGGGCTGTAAGGCCGTGCGGATCTGCAGCGGGCAAAGGAGGAAATGCGTTGAAGGCAGTATATCTTGAAAAAGCGGCGGTGAGCCGGGGGGACCTATCCCTTGAGCCCCTTACGAAGCTTGCGGAAACAAGGGTATTCGAGAATACCACGGAGGCGGATAAGTACGAGCATATCGGCGACGCCGAAATGGTATATGCAAACAAGATCATTTTTGATGAGGAAGCTTTCGAAAGGCTTCCGCAGCTGAAGTATATCGGCGTGTGCGCCACAGGCTACAATGTAATAGACCTGGAGGCGGCAAAACGGCACGGTGTGACGGTCACCAATGTGCCTGCGTACAGTACGGAGTCCGTTGCCCAGCTCGCCTGGGGCTTTATCATCGAGTCCGCGAGCCGGATCAGCGCCCATAACGAGAGCGTTCATAAGGGGGACTGGGTGCGGTCGGAGACGTTCTGTTACTGGAACTATCCGCTGATGGAGCTTTGCGGGAAAAGCCTCGGGATCATCGGCTTCGGAAACATCGGACGCAGAGTGGCGGAGATCGCGCTGGCCTTCCGGATGAAGGTTCTCGTACATACCGCGCATCCCGAAAAATATGCGGAAGATGCTATGGTGAAAGGAGAGAGCGGGCTCCGTTTTGTCCCGCTGGAGGAGATATGGAAGGACGCCGATATCATCAGCCTTCACTGTCCGCTGAACAGGGATACGGAAAAGCTGATCTGCCGCGAAACCATCGCTAAGATGAAGGACGGAGTGATATTGATCAATGTGTCGCGAGGCGGGCTGGTCCATGAGCGGGATCTGGCGGACGCGCTGCGCTCCGGAAAGGTCGCTGCGGCAGCGGCGGATGTGGTCTCCGTGGAGCCGATGCAGGCGGACAATCCGCTTCTTTCGGCGCCGAACCTCTGTCTCACGCCGCATCTGGCCTGGGCGAGCCTCGAAGCGAGAAAGAGGCTCATCGACGTGGTCGCGGCGAATGCCGAGGCGTTTCTGAAAGGCGAAAAGCGGAACGTACTGGTATAGTGCAGCATAGAAAAAAGTATTGACAGGATAACGGTGTTATGTAATACTGTGAAAAAAACATAACACTGTTATTTATACTGTATCGGAAAATGATTCGCATTTTCCGATACAGTATAAACCCTCCGGGAGGATGCGCACGCGCGCGAGATGAAAATGTTGCTACGCAACCGCGCTTGGCGCGAGCATGTCGCAAGCGACATGCTTATTAATGGTATCATGGATAAGGATAAACAGACAAGAAAAAAGCTTCTGGACAGCGCAAAGAGGGAGTTCACGGAAAAGGGCTATATGAAAGCCAGTCTCCGCAGTATCTGCAGGGATGCGGGTCTCACCACGGGAGCGATCTATTTCTTTTTCAAGGATAAAGAGGAGCTTTTTCAAAGCGTGGTGGGAGAAGCACTGCTTGCGCTGGATAAAGCCATCGGAACTCATTTCGGAGAGGAAGAAGACTTCTCGGGTGATGTAAACAGCATTACGCCGGAGGATCTGCAGGATGATTTCAAAGCAGCGCTGGAGATCCTTTCCGTACTGTACCGGTACCGGGACGAATTCCTGCTGGTAATGGAAAAAGCTTCGGGATCCGGCTATGAAAACATGATAGACCGTTATGTGGAATACATATATGAGCATTATCTGGGGCTGTATTGCAGAATGAAAGGATACGGCTCCCGGAAGAAGCTCACGGCGGAAGACAGATTCATCGTCCATTGGATGTCGCATGACCAGATCGAGATCTTCATCCATCTGCTCACACATTGCGGGAGTGAAAAAGAAGCCGCAAAGCAAATGAAAAATATGTTTAATTATATGGTTGGCGGCTGGATCGCAACGATGAAGAAGGCGATCATTTCTTAAGTTAATCAGGCTACAGACTTTTGCAGACGGGATTTCCCGTCTTTCAAAAGCAGTTACACATAACACTGTTATGTGAACGCTTGAACATATATTAAAAATAAGGGAGGCAGCTTATGTATGTCGAAGTAAAGGATTTGAAAAAGAGTTATGGAGAGGGAGGCAGCTACGTAGAGGTATTAAAGGGCGTATCCGTTGGAGTGGAACGGGGTGAAATGTGCGTGATACAGGGCACCTCGGGATCCGGAAAATCAACGCTTCTGAACTGTATCGGCGGTCTTGATGATATCGATTCCGGTTCCTGCAGGATCGACGGGCTCGAGATCGCCGGGATGAAAAAGGACAGACTTTCCGATTATCGCAGGGACACCCTGGGGTTCATTTTTCAGTTTTATAATCTGGTACCGAATCTTACGGTAAGGGAGAATATCGAGGTCTGCCGTTATCTCACAAAGGATCCGCTGGATATGGACGAGCTTCTGGATACCCTGGGACTTAAGGAACATGCGGCGAAGTTCCCCTCGCAGCTTTCCGGCGGCCAGCAGCAGAGAACGGCCATCGCAAGAGCCCTGATCAAGAATCCGAAACTGCTCTTGTGCGACGAGCCGACAGGCGCGCTGGATTCAAAGACCTCAAGAGATATACTGGTCCTTCTGGAAAAGATCAATGCGAAATACGGGACGACGATGCTGATCGTCACGCATAATAATTCGATCAAAAACATGGTACACAGGGTGATCTTCTTAAAAGACGGTGAGATCGCAAAACAGTATACGAACGAAAAGCGTATACCGGCAATAGAACTGGAGGACCTGTAAGATGCAGAAGGTATTGAGAAAAAGGGTATTCAGAAGCCTGAAGAAGCATCTGATAAGATATACGATGCTCGGACTTATGATCGTCATGGGCATCTTTCTGGTGGTCACGATCGTCGGTTCCGGAGAAACGCTCAGCAGGGGAACCGAGGATATTGCGGAACAGACAGCTTTGGAAGACGGTGAATTTGAAGTGTTCGTACCGCTTACGGAAGGAAACAAAGCGCATATCAGAGATATGGGCGTGGAGCTGGAGGAGCAGTTTTATTATGATTACGAAATGGACGATGCGTACTTCGGGACGCTGAGGATCTTCAGGATCCGCGACAGGATCAACAGGGCTTACTATATCTCGGGAACGGAACCGGCACAGAAAAACGATATCCTTGCGGAAAAGAGATATGCGGAAGAACATGAGCTTGAGTGCGGAGACAGCCTGGATATAGCGGGCGTTTCCTACAGAGTGTCCGGCATCGTTGTGGTATCCGATTATGATGCGCCTTTTAAAGAGATCTCGGACACCTCCTGCAATTCCAGAAGCTTCGGCCCGGTATTCCTTACGAAAGAGGCTTATGAGGAGTTCAGGGCCTCCGGCAGAGCCCAGAGATCCGAGACTTATCTGTATGCCTACAGACTGGGAGAGAATGCGACGGATCAGGAGCTTAAGGCTTATCTGAGAGATATAAAGATCGAGGCAGAGGAGGTTGACGATGACTTGTTCCGGGAGTACTGGGACAGGACCGCAGGGGTGACGGATCAGCTGACGGAGGCGGTAAGCGGACTGAAGGATGCAGCGAAGGAAGTCAGAGATGCGTTAAAAGAGCTTTCGGAGAAGAACGGTGATATCACGGACGCCGCGGATCTCTTATTTTCGGCGTATCTTCAGCAGACCGCGGACGCGCTTGCAGGCTATGGCTTCACAGCAGAGCTTACGGAGGAAAACTACGGCAGCAGGATTCAGGAAATGACGGATGCGGCGCCGCTTGAAGAAATGAAGCGCTCCCTGACGGAGGTAAGGGAACAGCTGGATGCGCTTAAAGAGTTTAAGGACGGACTGACGAAATATACGGACGCCGTTACGGAGATCGCTGACGGTACGGGGGAAATGGAAGAAGGCGTTGAGGAGCTTGGAGATGCCGTAGACGATACCATAGAGGAGCTGGATCTCGAACTGTCAAATCTTACTTCTTTTCTGAAACGCTCGGACAATCCGAGGGTATTTGCAACGAAGAACGACAAGGTCGTGGATATCGATGTGGGGGTGATCGCCGGGATCATCCTGCTGATCCTGATGGCGTACGTGATCTCGGTATTTGTGGTGCATTCGATCGAAAGCGAGAGCAGTATCATCGGAACGCTCTACTCCATGGGAGTCACGAAGAACGACCTGCTGCTCCATTACATATCGCTTCCTGTCGTAGTCACGTTCATTGCCGGGCTTGCGGGCGTATTGCTGGCTTCCACGGGAGTGATGGCGCCTATGATCGCGGAAAGCTCGTACGTATATTTTTCAATACCCGTGTTTGAATTCCGTGTGCCGGAATACCTTTGGGTATACGCCCTGGTATTCCCTCCCGTGCTCGCAGTGATCGTTAACGTGCTGGTGATAAGCAAAAAGCTTAACAGGCCGGCGCTTTCCCTTATCAGGAATGAAGCAAAGCAGGGAAAGATAAAAAAGGTCGATCTGGGCCGGCTGAGTTTCATTCCCGCTTTCAGGATCCGGCAGATGCTGAGGGAGCTGCGTTCGACCATAGCCGTGGTGCTTGGGATGTTTCTGTCCCTGCTGGTGTTTATGATGGCCGTAAACTGCTATACCCTCTGCGAAAATATCGCGAAGGATTACTCGGCCGATACGAAGTTTGAATACATGTATACCCTGAAGTATCCGGAAAAAGAAGTACCGGCGGGAGCCGAGGCGGCGTACGCCTATACCTGCAAAAAAGAGATCTTTGGTTTTAACTTTGATGTCACCATACTGGGGATCGATGACGATAATCCTTTCTTTGATGTGAAGCCGTCCGACAGCAAGCTCGAGGTGATCGTATCTTCGGCTTTTGCGGAAAAATTCGGCCTGGAGGAAGGGGACGAATTTGTGGTCACCGATGAAGAGAAAGAGATCAAATATGCGTTCTCGGTCGGAGAGATAACGAAGTATGCAACGTCCTTCTTTATCTTTATGGATATAGACGAGATGCGGGAAATGATGGGCGAGGCGGATGATCACTACAATGTGCTCTTCAGCGCCGGAAAGCTGGACATCGATCCCGGGAGGCTTTACTCGCTAACGTCGAGATCCGATATCGTCAAAGGAGCCGAAGTGTTTACCTCCCTGATGATGCCGATGATCGGTACCCTGACTTTTGCTTCCGCCGTCATATTCTGCGTCGTACTGTATCTGATGATGAAGGTGATGATCGACAGGAGCGCGCAGAACATATCGCTGATCAAAGTGTTCGGATACAGGCGGAAGGAGATACGCAAACTGTATCTCGACGGGAATTTCTATGTCATCGCCGTGGGCGCGCTGATCGTGATCCAGCTTTCCAAGAAGATGATGAACATGATGTTTCCTTTTATGATATCGAATGTGGCCTGCGGCCTGAACGTCGAAACGCCGTATGCGTTCTATATCATAATGTATGCTGTAATACTGGCTCTGTACTTTTTCATAAACGCTTTGCTCGTAAGACGTCTTGATAAGTTTACGCTGGCAGAGATCCTGAAGAACCGTGAATAAGCAGAGATTGATATTTATCTGATCCAGTAGTAAAATAGGTAATAGGATTCGGCTTTTCACAGGATTGCGGAAGGATCATGTAAAGGTATCAATGAGAATATCGCGTCGCAGAGCGCAGCGATGGAGGAGATCAACGCCAATATCGAGGAACTGAGCGCTATGTCGGAAACCATCAGCCAGATCGCAAGAGGCATGAACGAATGACGCGGCGGGAGGGCAGAGGCTCTGCGGCTGCCTGATCGTTAAGAATGCTTTCCTCCCGGATCGATTTCGCTTCAGATATCGGTCCGGGAGCTTTTTTATGGAATGAGCGCTTGCGGGAGCCGAAGATAAAAGAAACGCAGAAGGGGAGGAAAAGAAATGCTGACAGCGATACCGGGAAAAAGCAGACGGGTCGATAAGACGGAGAGGAAAGAGGACGGTCTGTACCTGTATTCGGAATACGGCAGCTTGTGTCTGGAACCGAAAACGGCTTCCATCGTGCGTATCCGCATAAGCGTATCGGAAGGGTTCTCCGGGAAAGAAAAGCCCGGGATCGTATACCACGACAGCTTTTCCGAATGGGGGTATACAGAGGATGCGGACCACGTGATCCTGACCCTGCCGTCCCTAAAAGTCTGTATCAGCAGAGCGGATGGGGCGCTCGCCTTTTTTGACGGGGACGGGAGGCTGCTCTTTGCGCAGAATGCCGGAACCCCCGTAGAGTTTGAAGCCTTTGACAGCTATCATCTGGCGGATGCCGAACAGAAGATCCGGCAGATCGAGACCGCCGACGGAAAGAAAGATGTGATAGAAGAACCGCTGAAGGTGTTCAGCGGAAAAAGCTATCATATACGTACACATTTCAGGCCGGGAGACGAGGCCATATACGGCTTCGGTCAGCAGGAGAAAGGCTGCGCTTCTCTGCGCGGAAAGCATCTGTATCTGCATCAGGCCAACCGGAAGATCGCGATCCCGATGTTTGTTTCCACGAAGGGATACGGGATCCTTACGGATACCTATGCGCCGATGATCTTTCATGACGGACCGGACGGCACGTACCTGTATCTGGAGGCGGATCAGGAACTGGATCAGTATTTTATCGCCGGAAACATGAACGAGGTGGTCGCGGGATACCGTCTGCTGAGCGGAAAAGCTGCGTTACTCCCCAAATGGGCCTTTGGCTATGTGCAGTCGCAGGAAAGATATGAATCCCAGGAAGAGATCCTGGAGACGGTGACAAAGTCGCGCGGACTCGGGATCGGTATGGACTGTATCGTACTGGACTGGTTAAGCTGGGGAGAAAACCAGTGGGGGCAGAAATCCTATGATGAAAAACGTTTTCCGGATCCGGCAGCGATGATCGATGCGCTTCACGGAGAGCATGTTCACTTTATGATCTCCATCTGGCCCAATATGGGGAAGGAAACGGAAAATTACAGGGAATTCGCCGAAAAGCAACTGCTACTGCCCGGCTGTGGCGTTTATGATGCCTTGAAGAAGGAGGCAAGAGAGCTGTATTTCGAACAGCTGAAGCGTACGCATTTTTCATATGGTACCGACGCCTGGTGGTGCGACAGCAGCGAGCCCTTCACGCCGGAATGGGGACACGGGATGCGTCCCGAGGAAGGACAGAACTGGCAGGAATATCTGAAGGAAGCAGGATTGCGGCTTCCCTATGAATACAGCAACAGCTTTGCTCTTTACCATGCGCAGGGGATATGGGAGAATCAGCGCGGGGCGATGAAGGAAAAGGAAAAACGCATATGCAATCTGACACGCAGCGCATATACCGGGCAGCAGAGGTACGGCACGGTCATGTGGAGCGGCGATACCGCGGCCGGCTGGGAAAGCCTGCGGGATCAGATCGCGATCGGCCTTCATTTTTCCGCCAGCGGCCTGCCGTTCTGGACAACGGATATCGGGGCGTTTTTTGTGAGGCACGGGAACAGCTGGTACTGGAACGGGGAATATGATGAGGCGACGGATTCTGCGGCTTATTGCGAGCTCTATACCCGCTGGTTTCAGTTCGCGTCGTTTCTGCCGATGTTCCGTGCGCACGGAACGGATTGCCGCCGGGAGCTGTGGAATTTCAAAGGAGAGTTTTACGCTGCGCTGATAAAAGCAGATCGGCTGCGTTATCAGCTGATGCCTTATATCTACTCCGAGGCCGGAAAAGTCTGGCTGAAAGACCGCTCTCTGATCCGCTGGCTGGCGTTTGACTTTACGGAAGATAAGAATACCTGGGAGATCCGGGACCAGTTTATGTTCGGCGAAGCTCTGATGGTATGCCCGGTAACGGAGCCGATGTATTACGAAAAGGACGGCAGTGAGATGAGGGATGCGGCGAAGAGCCGAAGCGTATATTTCCCGGCCGGATGCGACTGGTACGATCTGCTGAGCGGGGAGCGCTATGCGGGAGGAAGCCGTCAAGAGGTAGCTGCCCCGCTTGATACGATCCCTGTATTCGTCCGGGAAGGCAGCGTGATCCCGATGGCACAGCCTGCGCTTTCCACGGAAGAACAGGAAGGATCCTTTACGCTGAAGCGCTTCCCGGGAAAGGCGAGACCGTATGAATTCTATACCGACGCCGGGGACGGCTACGGTTATGAGCGCGGCGAATATGAATTAAAAACGCTGTAACTGTCCCTGCGAAGCGGGGCGGAGACGATCCTCCCAAAGTCACAGAGTAAGAAGAGCCGTAAGGCTCTTTTTATTTTCATTAAAAAAGTTATTGACAGATAACTATAGTTAGCATATACTTACTTTCGGTTAGCAAAGCTAACCGGGTAGATCATGTAAGGCTCCCGGAAATGCCTATGTCCTTCCGGGAGCCACCTCATGAAAAAAGAAGAAGAGAGGAAGGGATCAGCGAATGAACTATCTTGAGATCGAAAAAGTTACGGGACGCGAAATACTGGATTCCAGAGGAAATCCTACCGTAGAGGCCGAGGTTACCCTGGCAGACGGTACCGTTGCAAGAGGAACGGCGCCTTCGGGGGCATCCACCGGTGAATTCGAAGCGCTGGAGCTTCGTGACGGAGATAAAACAAGATATCTCGGAAAGGGCGTGAGCAAGGCGGTCGCAAACATCAACGGACCTATCGCCGATGCGATCATCGGAATGGACGCCTTCGACACCTACGCCGTTGACGCGGCCATGATAAAGCTTGACGGGACCAAAGACAAATCAAAACTGGGTGCGAATGCGATCCTGGCGGTTTCCATAGCGGTCGCAAGAGCGGCTGCGGCCTCCCTGGATATTCCCCTGTACCGCTTCCTCGGCGGAGCCCAGGCAACGGATCTTCCGGTTCCGATGATGAACATATTGAACGGCGGCGCGCATGCAGACAGCGCCGTAGATACACAGGAGTTTATGATCATGCCCGTCGGAGCGCCTTCCTTCAAGGAAGCGCTGAGATGGTGTGCGGAGGTATTTCATAATCTGAAAGCGCTCATCAAGAAGATGAATGATGTGACGGCGGTCGGAGATGAGGGCGGCTTTGCACCGAACAGCTTAAAGAGCGATGAAGAGGCGATCGAGAAGATACTTGAAGCGATCAGGGCGGCAGGTTTTGAGCCGGGAAAAGATTTTATGATCGCCATGGACGCCGCGGCTTCCGAGTGGAAGAGCGAGAAAGGAAAAGGCTTCTATCATCAGCCCAAGTCCGGAAAGGACTTCACAACGGACGAGCTTATCGCTCACTGGGAGAGCCTTGTAGACAAATACCCGATCATCTCCATAGAGGACGGCCTTGACGAAGAGGATTGGGAAGGCTGGAAAAAGATGACGGAAAAGATCGGAGGCAAGGTTCAGCTTGTCGGGGATGATCTCTTTGTTACCAATACCGAGAGACTGGCGAAAGGCATCGCGAACAAGGCGGCAAATTCGATCCTGATCAAGCTTAACCAGATCGGTTCCGTATCCGAAACACTGGATGCGATCAAGCTTGCAAATAAGAACGGTTATACGGCGATCTCCTCGCACCGCTCGGGAGAGACGGCCGATACCACGATCGCGGATCTGGCGGTGGCTCTTAATACGCGTCAGATCAAAACCGGCGCTCCTTCCCGTTCGGAACGCGTAGCGAAGTACAATCAGCTCCTGCGTATCGAAGAAGAGCTTGGGGATGCGGCGGTTTATCCGGGCATGGATGCCTTTAATGTAAAGAAGTAAGCAATAATCCCTTTCATCTTATCTATCAGTAGTAACGGTATGCGCCGTCATCATTATGATGACGGCCTTATCGTTTGGGCTTTCGGGGGGCGCGGAAAGAATGAATGTTCAGAATGTTTTGATCGTGTTGATCCTTATCGTGATCATAGCTTTGGCTGTATACGGGACGGTGAAAAGGATACGCTTCGGATCCCCGTGCTGCGGGACAAAGGAAGCTCCGGCCAGAAAGGTGAAGGTCAGGGACCGGAACAAGGCTCATTATCCGTACCGCTATGTGTTATCGATTGACGGAATGCACTGTTCAAACTGCGCACGGCGTATCGAGAATGCGTTCAATAAGACGGAAGGGAGGTGGGCCGTGGCGGATCTTGGCCGGAAAGAGCTTAAGCTGCTGTCAAAGCAGGAGGAAAGAGAAAGCGAGCTGATCTCGCTGACGGCGGCAGCAGGCTATACGATGATCTCCTGCCATATGGAGCAGAAATGAAACTACAACAAGGTTATACCGTCGTGGCGCTCCTGCTGGCAGCTATAGCATATTATGTGGGTCTGCTGATCTGGTAAACGGATATGGAAAGATTACTGGAACTGTTAAAGGATGGAAGATCACGTACCGTTGAAATGCTGGCAATGGAGCTGAACACCGGCGTGGAAGAGATCCGGAGAGATATCGATTTCCTTGAGCGGATGGGAATGATAAAAAGAGTCGCTCTTTCCGCGTCGAATAACTGCGGACATTCCTGCAGCAGCTGCAGCGGGTGCGGGACAGGCAAAGCTGCCTGTCCCGGCTGTATGCCGCCGGAAGGATTTGAAAACATGGGCGTGATGTGGGAAGTGACGGTATGACGGACATTTTCCCGCTGGATTCTGCGATCGCCGCATGGATAGCTGCCCTGTTTTGAAGGGGAAGATCCTTATACTTTATGAAATACGGATCGTTGCTGGACAAGCTTATGCTTTTGTGCTATTATACTGCCGAAATTAGTATTCACTAACACAAGGTTATGATATATAACTGCGATTTGCTGTATAGAACATATCCGCTCCGCCGGAGGCGGAGCTATATTATGGCAGATAGGTTAGCGATTTCTAATTATGAAGCGGCGAGGCAAACAAGGGTTATGTATACCAAACGGGAAAGGAGTGTCAGATCATGAAACTGAAGGGATTGGGATTATTTGCATTGGGAACGCTGTTTGGTCTGGAGGGGATAAAGCTGTTATCCTCAAGGGATGCAAAGAAGGTCTATTCGCATTGTACGGCAGGCGTTCTCAGAGCAAAAGACGCGGTCATTTCCCAGGTGACCACACTGCAGGAAAACTGCCAGGATATCTATGAGGAAGCTAAGACGATCAATGAAGAACGCGCCAGGAAGAAAGAAGCTGAAGTTTCGGAAGATATTGACGAATAAGGGATGATTGAAAGAAGTGACCGCCGATGAGATTTACGATCAGACATGAGATACCGGGGAGACTCCGGGTCCATTTTCCGAAGCAGTCTTTCACTTTTCGGGAGGCGGATACTCTGGAGTATTACCTGAAGACTTTTGATGAGATCAGGGAAGTCAGGGTATATGAGAGAACAGCGGATGCCGTGATCCGTTTTGCCTGTGCCAGGGCAAAAGTCATAGGGATCTTGAAAGACTTTTCCTTCGAGGCTGTTACGGTACCGGAGCGGGTATTTGAATGCTCCGGCCGGGAACTGTCCGCGCAGTACTACGATAAGGTAGTATCCACCGTGATCCTGCACTACGGGAAGCGGCTGATACTGCCTTTTTCAATACGCAGGATACTGGACGGTATAAAAGCGGTGAAGTATCTGTGGCGCGGGCTGAAGACGATACGGAAGCGACGGCTGCAGGTGGAACTGCTGGATGCGGCGGCGATCACAGCGGCCATTCTGACGGGGGATCACAATACCGCTTCGAGTGTGATGTTCCTTTTGACGATCGGGGATACCCTGGAGGAGTGGACGCATAAACGATCCGTGGACGACCTGGCCAGAAGGATGTCTCTGAACATTGACCGGGTATGGCTGCTGACGGAGGAAGGTGAAGTACAGACCGACGCGTCACGGATCGCATGCGGCGACCGGGTCATGGTACGGATGGGCAATATGATCCCTTTTGACGGCGAAGTGGCTGCAGGTGAGGCAATGGTCAATCAGGCGGCCATGACCGGAGAATCCGTGGCGGTACATAAGGGTATCGGCATGAGTGTATTTGCCGGGACTGTTGTGGAAGAAGGAGAACTGACTGTAAAGGTCACGCAGACGGAAGGCTGCGGACGCTTTGATAAGATCGTTAAGATGATCGAAGAGTCCGAAAAAATGAAATCTGCACTGGAGAGCAATGCGGAGAGGCTGGCGGACCGGCTGGTACCGTATACCTTTCTGGCCTCCGGCCTGACCTGGCTGATCAGCCGCAATATTTCCAAAGCGGTTTCCGTGCTTATGGTGGATTATTCCTGTGCGCTCAAGATGGCGATGCCGATCTCGGTGCTGTCCGCCATTAAGGAGGCGGCCGATCATGACATTACCGTAAAGGGCGGAAAGTTCCTGGAAGCGGTCGCGGATGCGGATACGATCGTATTTGATAAGACGGGAACGATCACAAAGGCAAAGCCTGAGGTCGTACGCGTGGTTTCGTTCTGCAGCGAATCCGAAGATGAACTGCTCAGACAGGCAGCCTGCCTGGAGGAACATTTTCCGCACTCCGTGGCACGGGCTGTAGTGGAATGCGCTCTGGAAAAAGGTCTGACGCACGAAGAACTCCATACCAGTGTCGAGTATATCGTTGCGCATGGGATTGCATCGGAGATCGACGGGGAAAGAGCGGTGATCGGCAGTTATCATTTCGTTTTTGAAGATGAGAACGCCGTGGTCGACGGGGAGAAAAAAGAGCTCTTTGACTCCCTGCCGGATGAGTATTCCCATCTGTATTTTGCAAAGAACGGAAGACTGGCTGCCTGCATCCTGATCGAGGATCCCATGCGAAAAGAGACCGGAGAAGTGGTTAAAAGGCTTCGGGAGCAGGGCTTTGAACATATCGTGATGATGACCGGCGACAGTAAAAGAACGGCGGCAAAGATCGCTGCAGAGGCAGGCATCACGGAATATTATGCGGAAGTGCTTCCGGAAGATAAAGCAAAGTATGTGGAGGACGCAAAGCATAACGGACACCGCGTGATCATGGTGGGCGACGGGATCAACGATTCTCCGGCGCTTTCGGCATCCGATGCCGGGATCGCCATCAGCGACGGCGCAGAGATCGCCAGGCAGATCGCGGATATCACCATCGCTTCCGACAGCCTGGAAAGCATAGTTGTACTGAAGGAGATCAGCACGCTGCTGATGAAGCGGATCCGGTTTAATTACAGGACGATCGTCGGCTTCAATACCGGCCTGATCGCTCTGGGCATCGCCGGGCTCCTGCCTCCCGCGACCTCCGCGATGCTGCATAACGGATCAACGGTGGCGCTGGGACTTAAGAGCATGACGGATCTGCTCCCGGCAAGGAGCGTATGAGCGGATACAAAAAACAGCCTGTCCCGGCGTTATGCCTACTGAAGGATTCGCAAATACAGGCGTGATGCGGGAAGTGATGGTTCGGCGGAGAGGAGAAAAAGCAAGATGCTGTTAACTGTCTTTTTGTCTGTTGTTTTTTGTGCGGCGATAAGTTTGATGCTTCTTTCCGCCATAGCATTTATTCAGGATAAGAAGTTCTTTTCCTCCGCACCCAAAGAGGCACAGGAGGCTGTAAAACCGAGAGAGAAGGAATTGTTCTATGGCGCCAGAGTTATCGGATGGACGCTCATGGCGTTTTCCTTTCTTATGATCGCCGGCGTCGGGGTAATATCGATCTGGGACGGTTTCCGAAGTGATTATACCTTCATTCAATTCTTTTTACGCTTCGTAACGATATTCACGGTCTATAAGATCTATGACATGATCTGTTTTGATTATTTTCTTCTTATGAAATATAAATTTTTCCAGTTTTATTATCCGGAAGTGGAGAGCGTATATACCGGAAGAAAATACGGATATAACATCAAAAGCCAGCTGCTTAAGCTTCTGATCATATTCCCGGCAGCTTCGGCTCTTGCCGCCTGGATCTGTTCGCTGTTTTAGGGCGGAAGGCTGTCTTATGCTTTTAAAGAGTTTTGATATACGGGTTTAGAAAAGGATATTGAAAGAAGGAGGTATCGTGAGATGGGACTATTTAAGAACTATGTGAGCCAGACAAGAAAGCCGGAGGGCTTCCTGGGGAAAATGATGGTAAACGGGATGAATGGCGGACATGCAAAGATGGCTGACTGGGGCATGTCGCACTTAAGATCGATCGCGCCCGTGGAGATCGTTGATCTCGGATGCGGCGGAGGAAGAAATGCCGGAGCACTGCTTAACAGGTATCCGGCGTCTCATGTTACTGCGCTTGATTACTCGGAAGTTTCCGTAGGTAAAGCATCTGCATATAATGCGGATGCGATAAGGGAAGGCCGCTGCGAAGTCAGACAGGGGGATGTATCGGCGCTCGCACTCCCGGAAGGGAAATATGATCTTGCAACCGCGTTTGAAACCATCTATTTCTGGCCGGGCCTGGAAAAGTGCTTTGCCCAGGTGGCAAAAGTATTGAAAGCCGGCGGGGTATTCATGATCGTGAATGAATCGGATGGCAGGGATAAGACAGGTCTGAAATTTGAGAAGATCATCGAGGGAATGAAATGCCATACCATAGAAGAGATAGAAGCGGCTCTGAAAAGCGCAGGGTTCAGCAAAGTCAGGTCGGATCATCATAAGAGCAAGCCGTGGATAACGGTCCTTGCAAGAAAATGATCATAAACGATATATTTTTTCCTGAGAGGTAACAGACTATGATGAAATATACAGGCAAGTATTACGCAGTGCTGACACTTTTTATGAAGAAGTATCTGAAGGAGCAGTACGGTAAGGATGTCACGAAAAAGGCACTTCAAAAGGCACCGGCAATATATAAGGATATGCTCTCAAAGTGTGATGACATCGGTGCGGATAATCCTATGGCCAAAAATATTTATACGTGCTTTGTGTTCCTCTCAATATGGAAAGCTGCAGACGGGGAGATCGATACGGAAAGCTTTCGCACGGTTGTAAACAGATTTATGAGAAGTGGTATTGCTGCGAAATTCATGGGCGGAAAAGATATTAACAAGCCGGAAGATCTGCAGCGGGCAAAAGACAGATTTCATGCAATGCAGGATTGGGCAGATGCGCATCCGCAGTATAAGGACAAGACCTGGGATTTTAATTTTGATGATTCGAAACATAAAGACGGCAGTTATTATCATTTTACAAGATGTCCTCTGAATGATTTTGCGAGGAAGTACGGCTTTTTGGAAGTTTTGCCTGTCTGCTGTGACATAGATTATATTACGACCGAGTATAGTCACGGTATATTGCACAGGGATCATACGCTGGCCTCAGGCGGAGATATATGTGACTACTGGATCGTGCCGGATCAGATAAAAAATCCGGTGTAGATAAGGAATGGTTTTTAATATAATGCTGTTTGTTATGGTTGACAGTTATGTTTATGGGATTAGCTGTAATCTGAGGTCGATCAGAAAAAGTTCAATCCCGGTTCATCTTCTGCATTTCCGAAAAACTGTTAAGGACATGAACTGTAAGCTGCTCAGGCGTTAGAGTCATACCGTCACGGATCCAAAGGACCAGCACCTGCCACAGACCGCCAAGGGTAAAGTAGTAAGCGTAACGTGAGAATTCAGACACTAAGGTAAGTTCATCCGGCAGATCGTCATGAACTTTAAGCCCCACCTGCTGATACAATAGCCGGTCAAGTTTTTCACCCAGAAAATGTATAAGGTTTTGTTTGTAAAGAAGCGCAAGGAAATCCCTGTGATCATTCCAAAATGTAAAGAAAGACAAAAAGCCTGACTTCGGTGTAAGCGGTGAGGTGCTCATGCTTGCTGCCATTTCAGCAAGAAGGGCTGAGCAGTGGGAAAACAGTATGTCATCCTTTGATGTGAAATAGCGGTAGTAAGTTCTGCGGTCGTACTCTGCAAGTTCAGACAGCTCGGATACGGATATCTGATTGTATGGCTTTTCTTCCATCAGCGATAAAAGAGCCTTTATAAAAGCCTGCTCTCCTTTGTTTGTATTCTTTTCCATGCGCCACCTCGCTTAAAATGTCACAGACCTGCCATTTTGTAGCGTTTCAGGCAGAGTTATTGACTTTGTTTCACGGAAAGAATATCATACATAAAGAAATGTCGCAAGTGTGACATTAGCGCTTGCGACATTTTCTTTGATGCTGGGTTAGCGAAAACTAACTGTTGGTATAAGGAGGTAACATGAATAAAAAGAAAAAGAGCGGATTTCCGAGACTTTTGGAACTTGCCGGTGAAAAAAAAGGGAAGCTGCTTGTGGCATGCGTGCTTTCCGTATTGTCATCGGCTGCTAAGATTTTTCCGTATTTTGCGGTTTTTTGGATCATCACGGCGATCCTGCCCTTCTATAACGACATAGCAGGGGTTGATGGCAAACGGATCATGATGCTGACAGGGCTCACGTTCGGAGCAGCATTACTTTACGGACTCTGTGCTTATGGTTCATCGGCACTGGCACATACCGCGGCTTATGACATTATCTATGAGCTCAGGATAAAACTCATGGATAAGCTAGGAAGATTACCATCGGGATTCTTTACGAGCAAGACACGGGGCGGGATCAAGAAGATCTTATCTGATGATACCGAGCAGGTGGAGATCTTTGTGGCACATCATCTCTGCAATATAGCAGCGGCTATAGCAACCCCTGTGTTTACACTTATCTACCTGTTCGTAATGGATTGGAGACTGGCTCTGATCACACTTTTGCCGATCGTTATTTCCATCTTTCTTCTGGCGATGTGTCTTGTAAAGCCGGAT
>JAEELW010000143.1 GCA_016282915.1 Lachnospiraceae bacterium
ATCTCATCCTTCAGCATGTTCATGCCCCAGATATATTTACCGAAAATCCCCGTACCGTTCTGCGGCAATCCTTCGACGAGCCTTCCCTTTGCTATCTTTTCCGGATACTCCGAAAGCGCGTTAAAGGGCTTCACCATCCGCCGATACAGCAGTGCCACTACGATGAGGGCCGTAATATAAGAAAGCAGCAGTATCGCCCCCAGCATGATCATGGTAAAACGCCTGTCCCCGGATGTATAAGTCAGCTTAAGAAAAGCTTTAAGCGAGCCGTCCTCTCCTTTTACCGGGAAGATAAATTCGGAACCGAACGCATCGTCTGGCTGCTGTTCATCCGCTTCCTGCACTGCAGTTATATCGATATATACGATCCTGTCCGGGATCGCCCGCTCTTCATATTCTTTTTGCAGAGCCTCGGGATCCGCACGATATTGCTCTCCTCTCCCGGCAGCTTTCCCCGCATCCCGGACGATACGGTTCATCACGATATTTCTCATGCCGTTTTCATTATCATAGTGTCTTTTCGTTACATGAAAAACAAGCAGCGCCGCTGCCAGAAAAAAAAGAGACACAAGAATTACTATCCTGATCAGGCCCTTCAATCGACATCACCGAATATATAACCTTTGCGCCATACCGTCTTTATGATACGCGGATCGTTCACATCATCCTCTATGCGTTCGCGCAGCCATCTTATATGAACATTCAGAGTCGACGGTTCCACAAAGGCATCGCCCCAGACCGCATCGTACAGCTCATCCTTAAGCAGAAGCCTTCCGCAGTTTTTCATCATAAACAACAGAAGGTCATACAATTTCCCCCTGATATCACAGGATTCCCCGTTTTTATATACCTGCCTTTTCGCGGTATCGATCGAGATACTCCCGCATGAAAGCTGTTCCCCGCTCACATTGCCATTCCCGCTCCTGTGCAGCAGTGCCTTTACTTTTGCCGTTAAAACCGCTACGGAAACAGGTTTTGTGATAAAATCATCGGCTCCGAGCTTATAAGCTGTCAGTTTGCTCTCATCATCATCTCTTGCACTCATCATGATGATCGGGATATCCTTATTCTCCCTTATGATACTGCAGGCGGTAAAGCCGTCTGCTCCCGGCAGCATCAGGTCAAGAATGATGATCCTTACCGCCTTTTCCTTCAGAAATTCCAGTCCTTCCTCGGCAGAGGCCGCTCCGGCGGTCTTTAAGCCATCGGCTTCAAGGAAATCACCGACCAGCTCCCTCAGTTCATCATCATCTTCTATTATTAGGACATCCGTCATGCTTCTGTTTCTCTCCGGCAGATACTCTGTAAACTCTAGAATACCATTCCGGAACACTTTTTTCAACTCAGTACGAGACTTCCGTAAACACCGGATGATCTTTCACCCCTTCCGGCCCGGTAAAGCATATGTTCAGTTTTCCCGTTGCGTAATCATATATGACGATATGATAAGTCAGGTAGGAATAGATATTATGCCAGCCCGAATCCCTCGTCACACTTTCTCTGGTAACGATACTCTTCACATCGGCAACGGAAAGCTTTTCCTTTTCCCCCGTCCATGTATTATATTTGCAAAAGCGGATATAATTTCCCCCGTTCGCCGTAAGATCATCGTCAGCCCCTTCGGACAGGAACGCATTTACCACACACAGACTGTCCGGATTATCCCAGCTGATCCCCTCCATAAGCGGCGTGTCCTTATCCCGGAGGATCGACTGTCCCGTGGAGAATTCCGATGTATCCGCGCAATCCTCCGCAACAAAGCAGTCCTTCTTATCCGTAACAATGATATTATGTGAAAATGTGAAGTTTTTGCTCTCCGCCACCATATACTCTCCCAGGCTGCGGGCATCATTCATTTTCTCAAGAGCATATCTCAGCTCGAAGCTGTAACACTTCTTTCCCTCACATACATAATCGTTGCCGCTGCCCGCATCGAGCATGGCCGCAAACACGCCTTTATCATTGAGGCCCGTGAGCACATCCAGCATACCCAGTACCGCAACAGCCGTATAGCTGTTTTTTCCTTCCCCCATGATAAAATGGGTGACCGCCTGCGCGGTGCACATCTGATTTGTACTTCCCATCGGCCAGTCCATGGTCCTGCTGACGATCCTTTCACCGCTCGCACTCTTTTCACCCCATACAGAAAGCGCACTGCAGTTGGTGCCTCTTAAACAGTCCGGAACCATACTTCCAAGAAGCACTTCCTCATAACTGAGCTTCCTGTCACATACCATTCCCTTTTCTCCGCCGGATAATACCGTTGCAAATCCCTCCAGTTCCAGCAGGTAATCTTCAGGGATCTGCGATTTTAACAGCTTTATGCGATCGATCACGGGCGTATACTCGCCGTCCAGATTCGGAAACGCACTGTCAATGTTTTCGTAAAGGTAAGGTTCCAGCACCATAGCATAATCCAGTTCCATATCAAGGATCACTTCAGCATATGCGCTTCCCACAGAATAAGGATCGCCCTTATCATGATGCAGCCACACCTCATAATACGAAGGCTTTTTCTCGATCACGCACAGTCCGTCTTTTGAGGCAAATGTTTCCAATGTCTCTTCCGGCTTTGCATCTTCCCCTTCATAATCATCATATACCAATACCGTATCCGCCGGCTTAAGCTCCGATATGCAGCTCACCGCAGGCGGGACAGTGTAATCGGGTTCATCCGCGCTGCAGGCGGATAAAAGCAATGCCATACTTACCAAAAGAATACATTTTTTCATCATAGTCCTCTCCGTCAGGATCCTTTCCATTATGAACACGTCATTCCGGATGACACTAAACTCTTAAAATCCCTGTTCCATCAGCCACTTGTTGATCTGTCTCTCTCTCCCTGTTATATCCGCCTCATCCCTGAGTTTCCCGAGTTCTATACTGCCTTCCATATGCCCGTCGATCAGATAGATCACCCTGTCACTGGCAGCCGCCACCCTTGCGCTGTGTGTGACCATCATGATCGCAGTCCCGTCCCTGTTCACTTTCACCAGCTCATTCACCACTTCCCCGGCCGCTTTGGAGTTGAGGGCACCCGTAGGCTCATCGGCAAAGATCACCTTGGGATGATTGATGAGAGCCCTGCAAAGACATGCTCGCTGCAGCTGTCCGCCGGACACTTCATTGATCTCATTATCGGCGATCTCCATTATATTCAGCCGCCTCATCAGCATCTCCGCCTCTTCCCTCACCTTTTTACGGTCTGCCAGTCCTGCATGATATCCCGGGAGCAGGATGTTGTCGAGGATGCAAAGCTTTCTCATCATATACATCTGCTGGAAGATAAAGCCCATGCTTACCAGTCTTATCTTTGCCATCTCCCTGTCATTCATATCGGCATAGTTTTTTCCAAGGAAGCTTATATCACCGGCTGTGGCTCTGTCCATCCCGCTTACGGTATACAGCATGGTAGACTTGCCGCTTCCGGACGGTCCCATGATCGTCACAAACTCTCCTTCATTCAGCACAAAGTCGATATTGCGCAGCACGTTATTACTGTTTTTTTTGATAACATAGGTTTTGCACAAACCTTTTACATCGATCACTTTTTCCATGCCTTATTCCTCCCGTATGCTCCACAGATTGGTCTTTTTCGTCTTTCTCACACAGATCCTCATCACCACGATCCCTATGATCAGGATGATCCCCGGGATCACAAGCAGATTTTCAAACAGATCGGGCACAAAATGTTTTCCGGTATTCCCAAAGGTTTCAAATACCGCGCCCGCGATCGGATCAACTGCTATGTACTCTGCAAGAAAAGCAAGCAGGATCGATACCGCCAATACGATCAGCATCCTTGTCATCTGCCATTTCCTGATGTCCCTTTCACTGAAACCCACACACTTCAGGATCGCTATTGCCGGTGTTTCTCCCACAAGATCCACCGTTGTGTAAAGCATGGTATTGAGAGCAAGGATCAAGGCAACCATCACGGTAAATACCAGCTTCAGCGCATCGATCGGATCCACGATATATGAGAAATTATATCTTGTATATTTTTCAAATTCCCGGATATTCAGGTCACCAAACTTTTCCTGAAGACGTTTTATCATAGCCGGATGCTCGGACTCCGGCGCTTCCAGGTGGATATTGGTCAGGCAGTACAAAGGATCATAAGCGCCTGTATATTCCGCGCCGGCGATCATCTCCGGATACCCTTCCTCCATCATGTCCATAAATCCCGTTATGATAAAGTCCTTCTCACATTCATGAGTTCCTATCCTGTCGTCATCATATTCAAGCAGCAATAAACGCAGGCTGTCTCCGATCTTTAAGCCTTCTTTCTTGGCCGTATAATAACTTATGATCAGCTCATTCTCATAAAGCGGAAGTTTTCCTCCGCTCCTTAAAGGAAGGTCTTCATTATCTGTGTCACCAAACCAGAGTCTTGCGCCAATATTCTCATCCCCGTCACGAAGGATCGTCACAGACTGTCCCTTCATATAACGGATACTCACAGGTACGCCTTCCCGGTTCATATCTTCCACAAACAGAGCAGTGGCACCTTCCCGGTCTCCTCCTTTCTGGTAATAATAGTCCCCGATCTCATCATAGAAAAAGAAACAGAAATCCCTTTCAAGCTGGAGAAAACTCTTCTGGTATTCCCGGCTCAGGATCGTACTCTTCAGATTAGATACGGTAAGCAGGATCACCGTAGCCAGCATATAACTGATGATCAGAAAACTGTATCTGGCAAAGCTGTTGACCATATCCGAAACTGCCAGGAATACCGGAACTTTAATCCTCTTTGATCTGTAGAGATCGACACGGTTAAAACCACCGTACCTTTCTCCCGTGTTGTTCCCGTGCAGCGCCTCCACGACGGATATCTTCTGTATGCGCCTCATCATGATCGCTGAAAACACTATGATCAGGAATACGATACCGAAAGATACTATCAGACCGATCTTCTGAATGATAAGCGGATCCCTGAGGATGATGTTCCTGCAGAATCTCCTTATGACATATCGTGCCAGCGGTTGGCCAAGTGTGATGCCGGCTATGCCGCCGATCACCGCAAATGTGATATACATTGCCGAAAACATCCAGCGATAGCCGAAAGAATCAACGCCGATCGCACGCATCATGCCGATCTCCTTCTCTTCCCGCCGGATCGCAGCGATCATCATGTACCGTATCATGATCATCATGATGATGATGATCATAATGCTCATTGCCACAAGAAAATAGGATATCACCACAACGATCGTATATTCCGGATCGATCTCCGGCGTATACTCATAGGAGGTACAGGCACGGATCAGCTCCCTGCCATCCAGCTTAAGCTCATACAATTCATCACGTATGCTGTTGGTATAACTCAGGTTTCCTGCCCGCAGCAGTAATTTTACGGTCCGGAAAGGATTCTCTGCTTTCAGAGCTTCAAAGTCCTCATTGGAGATGATGAGCTCCTCGCAATTCATATCAAAAGGGGTTTTATAGATCTCGGATACTTTGAAACTGTATACCGATCCCAATTGCGTGGTGATGCATATCTCATCGCCTCTTTTGATCCCGGCCATATCCGACAGATTATAGCTTAATGCTATGCAGCCGGAACCGATCGCAAAACGTTCATCTTTATCATTGTACAGGAGATTGACCCGCGAAGACGCGGTTGTCAGATGAAAACTCTTATGCGCCGGAAACCAGGATGCCCAGGTGTACGATCCGTTTATACATACATTATCGTCCACCAGTCTGACATATTCTTTGATCTCACCCTCATCCACCATCAGGCTTGCGTTCATCCAGGCCTTTAAAGCTTCCTCTTTCTCATACATCCGGCCAGCCCCGGTATTCGCATTGATCACTACATTGGCAATATTGCTCACCTTATCCGTCCTGGCCCTTCCGGCAATCTCCGTATACATGAGATTGGCCGCCACCACGGAAATGATCGAAGCACTGATGATGAAGATAAACAGAATGATATTCAGACCTTTATGTGCCTTCAGGTCATTTTTTAACATTTTAAAAAACATGCCGCAAACTCTCCTATCCTGATGAGGAGATTGTAGCATGTTTACAGATCGTTAATCTTTAAGAAACTATTAAAATATCATGAGGACGGGGGGACGCTTCTTCTGTCGTCAATTACAGATATCCCAAAGATCTTAAGCTTCTTTCGATGCCCTCACGTATCCCAACCGAAGGCATCGCAACATCCGCATTTTTTAATTTCGTGAGGTCGTAGACCCTGTGGCAAAGGTGGCCGGCATATTCGGGATGCTTATCAAGATATCCCGTAAGCGGTATTTCCACGATACGGATATCTTTCCCCAGGCACTCTGCGATCATTTCATAATATGTCTTATTCTCTATCGCTTCCGGTCCGCCGATGCAGAAGACCTCCCCGAAGGCTTTTTCTTTTTGTGCGGAATCGACCAACGCTCTTGCCAGATCATCCACATAGACCGGATGGATCAGATAGGTTCCCATTCCGACCAGACGGATCTCTTTTTCCTGCAGGATCAGCTCCGGCAACTCCTTCTGTCTGCTGTGCTCCGGAAAACATCCCAGCAGAAATCCCGGGCCGTAGATATGCCCCGGCCGGAAGATGGTGATCTTTAAGCCGGAACGGCCGGAGCTCATGTCCTCCAAAAAAACTTCTTCCATATGCCGCTTATTGCCGGCGTAGCTGCATTCCTTTGTATCGCCCGGCTCATTTACACATATGCCGTCTTCCCGCTCCGGTACCCTTTTATACCGTCCATCATAGACCGAATCGGTTGAGACCACGATAAGCCGGTCCGTAAACTCCGGCAGGATTTCAAGATCTGCTTTGGCCTGTTCCCGGTTCATGCAGATGCAGTCAAATACCACATTCCATTTAACATCCGCTCCGGATAAAAGTTGCTTTAAGACGGGCAGGTCGTTACGGTCCGCCCGCAGTGCCGTCACTCCCTCCGGCAGTTCATGCACACCGCGGGTCAGTGTCCATACCTTGTAATGTTCCATCGCCATTTTGGCCACAACACTGCTTAAGCCCCCGCTGCCTCCGATGATCAGGGCATTCATGTTTTTGGAAGAAGTTGCTCCTTCCTTTCCCAGTTTACATACCATGATGTATTCCTCTTCGTTTTGATCAATGGTTTGAAATCCGACTTTCTTATACATCCGTACTGCGTAGTTTGCCTTTTGCACGGCAAGAGACGCCTGTTGATATCCCTTCTCCCGAAGCAATTCAAGCATCCGCATCATCAGCCGCGTTCCGACCCCTCTTCCCCTGTATTCCCGAAACAGAGCTATGGCAAAGGACGGCGTATCATCATCCACATGACCGTAATCCTTCATGATACGCGTCCATACAGCGCCCACCACTCTACCGTCTTCCTCCGCGACCAGACAATGGTCCGCCTTTCCTTCCCCAAAGCCTTCATAGTACAGCTTTAATTCGGGCTGTTCTATGATCGAAGGATCCGGTGCTTCCACCCCTTCCGGGATAAAGATCGCCTCATATAGAAAAGTCTTTAACAGTTCTGTTTCATCTGATCTTAATTCACGGATCATTATTATGCTCTCCCTGTCATAATTTATATAACAGATATTCTTCCGTTTCATAGCATTTCCGGAAATATTCTCTTTCAGGAGGACACGGGGACGGTCCTCCTGTCCTCATAGCGTTTTTTTCATATATTTCCCGTAACTGAATTCACGAAAAGATACATAGCCACATTTTTCATACAACGCGATAGCCGCTGCATTTTCATCAGCAACAAACAGTACACTTTCCCTACAGCCTGCTTTCTTTGCATCGTTCTCCATTTGTTTCAGACTTTCCGATGCATATCCTTTTCTTCGATCTTTCTCATATATTTCAAAATCACAGAGAAAACTCTGTTTTATATCTTCGGAATACTCGTGAAGTGTCCAGATAAATCCCACCGGCTCTTCCTTCTCATCAAAGATCGTCATCAGATAGTTATTCTCTGTATTCAGCCCCTCCGGGAGCATGGCACTCAATTCTTCTGTAGTCTCTTTTTCCGCTGCTTTCTCAGACATCTTTTCTTCCAGGATCAATTCCCTGACATGATGTTCAAAACTTCTTTGATAAAAAACATCATACTCTTCCCGATCCATTTTTCTTAATCTGACTTTCATGATCTCCCCGTCATAATTTATAGGCTCGTAAACGGAAATCCTGTCTGTTTATGAATATAACAGATATTCTTCCGCTTCATAGCATTTTCGGATGAATTCTCTGTCGTCATCCGACAGTTCTTTTGCCGGAAAAATAGCAATAAGTGAACTCAGATAATAATACGTCGGATGATTTCTGTAAGAAAATCCTTCCCTTCCGTACATTCCCTGGATCCTGTCATAGAACCGCTGTATTTCGGAAGTGTTTTTACATTCCACTGCTTTCAACACAACCGGCTCCTGCCCTTTTGCGCTGTTCGTAACGATCGCTTTCATGGTATTTACTGCAACAAACAGCCATTCTTCCATAGAATCCAGTGTTTCTACATGCGCCTGCACTTTGCTTAAAACTTCTTCATACATTCCGCGTATTCCTCCAGGAGCTCATGCGAATACTTCTTCTCCCGGTCCGAATCCCGCACGATCTTCCACAGAGCCGCAGCAGCTTTCAGCCGGTCGTGAAAGCTCTTCGTCGCATCGTCCCCGCAAAAATCACGCATAAACTGATTCCACTGAAGTGCCGACTTATCATAGATCGCATATGTCTTTTTTCCGTGATAGATATCAAGCAGATCGCCCAGCGTAAAACTCTCATCTCCGTTTTCTTTTACTGCTTTGGCTGTGGCGACCATGTCAACATTGAACCTGAATTTCTCCACGCCGGTCTGTTTGATAAAGAATTCCCTGAACTTCGGTCCAAAGGTGAACCCGCATTCGATCAGTCCGGTTTCCAGCGTCAGCTCTCCCTGAAACTTCTTTTTACCGCCTGCTTTCTTTTTTTCCGGCAGTATCTTTTCGCCATTAAAATATGCCTCGATCACCTTATTCAGTTCGATCTTTCCGCTGGGCGCCTTTAGTCCGTGCGCCTTGCAGATCGCGATCAACTCATCCCTGTACCAGTAGTATTTACTGAACTCTTCGTAGGTTTTTATACTGTCAAATTCCGGTCTTTCCATCTCGTCCCCCCCCGTCCTCAATCAAGTGACTGGCACTCTATGGTCTTCATCATCTCACGGAATCCGTTTCGTTCATAGAAGCGCATACCGTCGACATTTCCCGGAAAGACCTGCGTGCGTATAAAATCGGCTCCCTTTTCTTTGCCGTAATCCTTCGCCGCGCGCATGAGCACGGTTCCGATCCCCTTATCGCGCAGATCTTCCCGTACACACAGATCCTGCAGATATACAACCGTCTGCGGCTTTAAGCAGGACACCTTCTTCTGCGGGATGATCATGCAGTGCACAAAGCCGATGGCTTCCCCATCGGTATCCGCCACCAGGATATCCTGCGTATCGCTGTCAAAGATCCCTCTGAAGAATTCTTCCGTTCTCTCACCGATCACAAAGTGTTCCGGCTGATAGCGCACTCCGTCTTCTTCCAGCAGGCGGTACAGAATGCGGAGAGCCGGTATATCATTCATGTCCGCTTTTCTTATCAGAAAAGCGGTATTCATTTTTTCATAGATCTGCTGTATCAGCGGTGACTTATATTCTATATATTTATCCATATCATCGAGATACAGCTTTGCTCCTTCTTCCTTGATCCTGCTGTACTCGCGTACGGCTTCGGGGTGTGAGCGAAGGTAATCCCGGAATGCGATATGCCTCTTGAGCTCGGCGCAGTCCCGCGTGCAGACATACAGATGATGTTTTCTCAAATGCTCTTTCCTATCGTATTTGAACGCTTCCCGTCCCGCAATTCCCAGGTCTCCTTCATGACGGTATCCGATCGCAGCAAGCGCGCTGATCACCTCATCCAGCACCTGCCTGTCCCTGATCACAACATCGATATCAATGATCGGTTTCGCGGACAGCCCCCGCACGGAAGTACTGCCCACATGCTCGATCCTCAGCGCCAGTTCCCCCAGCGCTTCTTTTATTTCATCCCGTATCTTAATGAAATCATCCGCCCAGGCCTCATCATAAGGCATAACTACGACTCTTTTATTCCCCACTTATATCTCCTCCCCACACTTTCAGTCCTGTCCTCTTCAAAACAGCAGCTCACGTTTTTGCTGTTTTTTCTTCAGCCTTTCCACCACTCTATAATAATCTGCATAGATAACGTTCAACGATGCTGTCCGGATACTGCTTCCTGGTCATTTTCACACTAAAGCCGCTCCGGCTCCTCAGCGATCAGCCGCACCGACAATATATGTCTTGCCGGAAAGAACTCATACAGATACAGGGTCGTTACTTTTCCCGAAAAGGGACGGAACTCCTCCATGACATGCGTCTGCGCCACCTGTATTACATCCGGCTTGTCGATCAGTAGTGTCGTATGCGCCGCCCAGGGAAAAACATCAACGTTATCGCGAAAGTGCTCTCTCAGCGCAAGCATTTCCCTGTTTTCTTCCGGTTTCACGAACAGAACATGCTCTGACGGATTCTGAAACAGCTCGATCTTATGAAGCTCAACCGAAAACTCCCTCACCGATTCTGACAGACTTATCAGTCGTTCCTTCAGTTCCTCTTCCCGACTCACATCAAAAGACCCCAGTGCAAAATGCATAGGGATGTCTTTCGTCTGCACTCCGGTAAATCCAAGCTCATACAGTTTATCCTGCATCCCGGAAAGTTTTTCCTCCGTGTCGTCATCATATCCCGCCAGAACATATAACAGTTTTTCTACCATAACAGTTCCCCTTCATTTCAGTTTCTTTGACATGAACAAAAGCAGATCATCATCATTGACACAGGGTGCATACTGATCCAGCTGTTTATTCTGATACCACACGCCGCTGCCATCCGGAATATAACCACGCTTTACATAGATCCTCTGTGCAGCTCCATAGCCGGAATGGCATCCCACTGCCAGAAAGACCATATCCGAGCGCTTAGCTGCTTCCGCTTCCGCCACATCAAGCAATTTGCTTCCGATACCGGACTTATGAATGTGGAAGAAGACACAAAGATCCACGATCTCCGGAATGTTCTGACCGCCCCAGGGCCCTTCCGAAGGATGAAGCACTAGCGTGCAGATCCCGACGACCCTGCCTTCGATCTCCGGCACGAACACAAGCCTCTCGCCGTTTTGCTGCTCCCTGTAATAATTCTCATAGGTTTCCAGCTGCGGATGCCAGTCATAGGAGAGGTAAGTATCATAATAAACTCTTGCGTCTTCCGGCACCATACTGCGTATGGTCAGTTTTGCATCCTGATAATAGACCGTTTTGTCCTGCATGGATATGTCATTGCAAAACTCCTTCCTGTTAACCTCCGGTCCGTTATCGGCGGGAACCTCAGCATACCCTTCACTGCCACTGACGCATGAGAGCTTTTCCTGATTCTCATCAGAAGCGTCATCTGTTCTGCACAGATAACTCTCCATATTCTCAGAAAGTTCAATGATCTCCTCCGCAACCGATTTCCCCGTATTATCAAAAATATGTCCCTGATTCTCCGGAAGCTCTTCAAGCTCTTTCTTCAGAAATAAAGCACGCTCCACCATCTCCGTATCGCCACGTTCTTCTATGCGCTGCGTGATCACATTCTCCGAAGCCGTAAGCACAACATAATACAGCTTAGCCTCATGCTCTTTTGCAAGCTTTAAGAGCAGCGGCAGTTCCTCTTCCACCACATAATCGATCACCACATCCAGTCCGCGATCAAGTACCTTCCCTGCGGTTTCGATGATGCATTCCCAATTGAACTTAAGGATCTCTGTCCACACGATCTGATCAGCAGCCTGTCCTTTTTCCCAGAAGGAATCCTTGTAATCCGTCTCCACAAATCCCTGATGAAAATCGTCGCCATGGATCACATAGACCTGTTTTCTGACTCCTGTATTTGTCAGATGCTTTGCAAATGCATCTGCAAGCGTTGACTTTCCAACTCCGCAGGGCCCGGATATAAAATATATATTTCCCATTTTTCACCAAATCCTTTCTGACAATTCCTTCGCAAAGCGATCCATTGGATCATCGCCGCGGAGCAGATCACCATCTTTGCATGGAGATGCTCACCCCACCCGCTTGTCCTCCGTTGCCGCAAGCGCCTCCTCATAGTTATCCTCGATCACCGTGACCTGCTCTCCGGCTTCTCGGAAGCCTTTGATCACAGCCCGGTTTCCTTCCTTGAGCCACTCCGCCGTACAGTCCGTATCTTCCCCTCTCGACTCGACGTCCGAACCATGCTTCCGGATATCGGCGAAATGCGCATCGATATAAGCATCCGACATGGCCAGGCATACAAAGCGGATCTGAGAAGAGTATTCCTCTGTAAGATCCTTCCGCCAGTCAAACGGAATGTAGCAGCCTTCCACGATCAGATTCTGCAGGTTCTCGATCGCCGTCTTGATCATCTCGCGGACAATGGGCCAGAGATACTCCGTCAGCTCATCATCATCCTCCGGCGTCAGCTGCGTATTTTTGCTTCGGATCAGCCCCATCTTCAGATGGTCGATGGAAAGATAAGGAAAATGATATTTCTCCAGCAGCCGCTGCGCCAGCACGGTCTTTCCGACATGGGATGCTCCGGTAATTAAAATGATCATTTTTCTGTCCTTTCTGAAATGATCCACCGGGGACGGTTCTCAGTGGATCGTTATACGTTATTTATGATTCAGAGAGAACCGTCCCCAGTGAGTCACAATTCTTTCACAAGACAGAGCGTTAATTCGTCATCGTTTTTACAAGCCTCATCTTTGGGAAGAACACGATCCTCATAATAAACCCCTGCTCCGTCAGGGACATAGCCCCGCAAAGCATAGAAACGCTGTGCAGGGCCGTACTCGGCGTTCAGGCAGACTTCCAGATATATTTTCGTGTTCACTCGTCGTGCCAAAGCTTCGGCCGAGTCCATAAGCCTGGAGGCAATCCGTTTACGCCGGTATGGTTCAAACACCACTAAGTCACAGATCCCGGGAAGCCCCTGATTTTTTAAGGCGCCCCATCTGCACTCATAAAACAAAAACACGTATCCTGCGACTTTGCCATCGCAGAGTGCCAGTAATGCGGCGCATTCCCTGTTATCCTGAAAATCCAGCTGTCCGTTCAGGTAATTGACAAATGCCGTGGTTTCATCGTTATCTGCCTTACAGATGGCAGGGATATCCTCACGGGTCATCTGCCGGATTTCTATTTCAGTCATAGCGTACTCCGTTCGCTCTTCAAAAACCGATCCGCATAAAGACATTCTTCATAAAAATGATCTACTCAAAAGCGTTTTCTTAATCGCTCCACTCAAAACCATTCTTCTTAAAATATACCGCCTTCATTTTGGATGAAATACGAAAGATCCTTGATCACACGGACCATTTGTCCGCCATGCCAGAGTGCTTCGATTTCGTCTCTAGTCATCCATTTCGCTTCGGCGACCTCATCAGTGGACGCCTCCGAAAGCCGGATCGGGCCGTCATATTCAAAAAGGAAAATGTCATTGATGTCATTTACCCGCGTGCCATCATCGGAAAATTCCCGGATCTGCGTCAGTACCTTTCGCCCATTCTGTTCCTCAAGGGCGATACCGACCTCCTCCTGCACTTCCCGAAGCGCCGCATCAAAGCTTTTTTCCCCTTTTAATACGGAGCCTCCGACACATTCCCATGCAAAAGGATAAGTCTTTTTCTTCGCACTTCTTTGGGTCATCAGATATTTTCCTTCCGGATTGCGGATCCAGATGTGCACCACCAGATGATAGCCGTCTTCCGGCATCTGCGTGCCCCTGACATGTTCCCCGATGAGCTCCAGATTTTTGTTATAAAGATCCCAAATCTCCATTGCCGTCTCTCCGTTAGATATTATGATCTTCCGTTGCTATAAGCGCAAGTGTCTTCGCTTCGATACAGACATTATTTATCCATATGTTTCGCTATGCCTCTTCCCGTTTCCTGATGAAATTCACCACCGCATCCTCTTCGTTACAGGCGATCACGCCGGTCGCGATCTTCTTCAGTTCCGGAAGGGCGTTGCCCACCGCGTAAGATTCGTCCGCGACCCGAAACATCGGAATATCATTGATTCCGTCACCGAAGACAACAAGACGTTTAAACCCGTACCGCTCCTTCAGCTTATATATGGTCTTTGCCTTGGTACAGTTCTGCGGACATATCTCCAGCCAGTAATCATCGCGGTAGGTATCTTTCTGAAACAGGCTTTCCCAGCTGTCATACGGCTTCACCCGCTCATAGATCGGCGCGATCTCGTCCTTCGGACCAAGCAGGGTTATATATCCCGGGATACCGGCAAACATCTCATCCATAGACGACACCGGTCTCACTGTAGGATTCTTCTCATAGTAATCAATGTACTCTTGCAATTCCGGCACATGATCACAGTCGGCATATAAACGGTGCATCTCCTCCCCGAGAAAGACGGAAACGAAACCGCAGCTCGGAAGCTCCGGCAGAAGCTCCTTAAGCTGTTTTACATCCGCTTCCGAAAATACTGCTTTCTCCAGGTGCTTCCCTGTCGTATTATCCGCCAGAACAGCACCGTTTCTGGTGATCACAGGCAGTTTGAGCTTAAGCCCTCCCGCTATGGGAATGGAACTCTCTATCGATCTGGCCGTAGCATAGGTAAACGCCACACCCTTTCCGATCAGCTCATTTATCGTACTCACTGTATACTCCGAGAGTGTTTCATCATTTCGCATCAGTGTACCATCCAGATCGGATACATAAAGAGTCTCCATAGCGTTCTTTCTTTTTTCTTCGGATTTCATCGTCTCTTCCTCCGGATCCTGCAGATCCATATACCACATTTCCGTCGTTTTTCTCAAAGCTTACATCAGCTTCTTCACGATCTGCTCCGCGCACTCCTCCGGTGAATCAACGCTCGTATCCACACGACAGCTGTATACGATATCCCTGCTCATCAGCTCTGCCTGCTCGTCCGACTGACCCTCATAACGATCTCCGCGTTCGACATTACGCTGTCTGCAGATATCTAACGGACAGTACACCTCAACGATATCAAACGGGCTGTCCTTCATTATCTCCATCAGCTGCGTGTAGTGCGGCCTAATCCCTTCCCTCTCAACCAGTATCCCGTCGATCAGAACATTCTTTCCCAGATCGGAATAAAGCTTTGCTGTGTGATACATCATGATGATAACCTCCGAAAGATATTTCCAGTAATCCTCCTGAAGGTACTGCTCACCAACCATCTCCTGAAAGAGGTCGTTTGCCACAACATAGAAAAACACATCCCGCCGCGCCTGTAATGCTTCCACTATGGAAGTCTTTCCGGAGCTTGTGACCCCGTTTAAAAATATGATCTTTCCCTTATCCATCTTTTCCCCTTTCAAACTATTCAGATTCCCGCCATCAAAAATCCTTTGATCATCTTTTGATCTTCTTCCTTCAGTCGGTCTGCCGTACAGCCCGGAACATCAAGCCTTACAGATCCAGATACCAGACAAACTGCACCTCGTCCCTGCAGGCTTCCTCCTGATAGTATGCATACATATCCACCTTCGACAGCAGCGCTCCCTGCTTTTTATAAAACCTGCACGCAGGGACATTATTGTTCTGGCACTCGATGATCATCTGACGGTATCCGTTTTCTTTTGCTTCTTTGATCCCCATATCAAGCATCTTCTGTCCTATCCCCCGGTGTTTATAGCCATCATCCACCCGTATATCCCACAATACGCAGGCATCGTCACGTCCCGAAAGCATATAGAGTTTAGGTTCTCTTGCCGCTATCGTCATTGCGCCGACAGGCTTTTCATCATCAAATGCCATATAAAAAAACCAATGGCTTATATCGAATTCTTTCTCATATTCCGTAGCACGTTCATAGACACTCAGATCTTTAACATATGGTTTAACCTTTACTTCTTCAAGTGCAAGCCCGCCCAATCCATTATCTATCCTTTTGATCCTGAACTCACTGCGTACATCAACATTCATGGATACCGAGTCGTACATTTCAAAACAGGATCTGTCTGTTTTCTTTATCTGTATCATTTTTCCTTACTCCTGTCTATATCACTTAATATTCCCGAGCAGGAAAGTTCGACAACGCAGATCACAGATCCGCTGTCTCACTTTTTCACTGCGCTCACTTATTCTTTATCTCTATCCTGTCAAGGATTCCCTGAACGCCAACATTTGTATGTGTAAGATACATCCTCGTCACATCTTCAACAAAGCCCGGATCCGCTCCGGTCTTACGCGCGATACGTTCCAGCTGCCATCCCTTGTCGATATATTTCATGATGTCTGCGACCAGATCATACCACTTTGAACGATCGATATCTTTTTCGGGCTCATCCGAAACACGGATTTTTCCCGCTTTTGTCCGGGTCCCAGGAAGCGAGCCTTCACCATTTTCCGCCATATCCAGTACCGCTGTTTTTGCATGTCCGTAATACACCGTCTTCGGATCTAAAGCGAGCAGTCTTTCCCAGCTCTTTCCGATCTCCGTCCCCTTATGCAGTTCCAGTTCATACAGGGGATTCAGATCCCCTACGAACAGACTGCCCTCATCGAGCCATAAGGAAATACTGTCATCGGAATGTCCCGGCGTATGCAGTAATTCTCCATCAATGCCCAGCCCTGCGAGTACACTGCGGCTTTCCGCAAGTGTTATCAGCTTCACCTTGTCATCCCTTATCGGGAAAAAGCGCATCCGCTTGTCTTTCTCAAAAACCGCATCGGCAGCATGCAGATACTCTTTCTGCACATCGCACGCCAGAATCACAGGACCTTTATCCGCGATCTCCTGTGCGATACCGTAATGATCGGGATGGAAGTGGGATATCACAACATGATCGATATTATCCAATCTTTTCCCAAGTCTTCCAAGCTCCGCGCAGAACGCCGGAAACGTTCCCGCCCAGCCGGTATCAAAGAGGATCGCTCCTCTTTCTCCTTCGATCAGGTATGTATTGGTATTTGAATATTTTAATAAGCTGATCTCTTCTTTCATCTTCAATTCTTCATCACAAGTTTTTTACTCAGGACAAACAGTTTCCGCGCCAGGCGCATATCCTTCGATCGTTTGGAAGACTTCGCTATCCTGCAACGGTAGAAATATTCGCCGCTCACATTTTTTACGGAATCGTCCATAGCCAGAAATATCGCTGTCCGAGCGCCTTCCTCCGGCGTCTGAAAGAAAGGCTTTAACAGGCCGGTGACCGTCTTTCCGAAGCCCGTATCGCGGTCGATCCCGATGTTGGTCGCTACCGCTCCCGGATGACAGCAGTTTACCGTGATCCCGCGTTTTGCGACTCTCCGTGCCAATTCCCTCGTAAACAGAACATTTGCCAGCTTGCTCTGCGAATAAGCCGTGATCACATTATAGTGCTTTTTCAGATTGATATCCTCAAAGTGGATCCTTCCCACTTTATGTGCGCCGGAAGCGACATTCACGATACGCGATCCTTCCCCCATGTTTTTAAGCAGGAGCATCGTCAGAAGAAAATGGCCGATGTGATTGATCCCAAACTGGCGTTCCAGTCCTTCCCTGGTTTCCTGCCGGTCCAGAGATATAAAACCGGCATTGTTCACAAGGATATCGATCTTCTTATACTTTGCTTTTACCGTTCTTGCAAACCCCCTGATAGAATCATAATCTCCAAGATCACAGAGGATCAGTTCCAACTGCCGTTCCTCTTTCTCCTTAAGCTTTGCAAGTGCTTCTTTCCCACGTTCTTCGTTCCTGCATAGCATGATGACCTTCGCCCCTGCATCACTCAATGCCGCTGCAGTGGCAAGTCCCATACCGGAATTCGCGCCGGTCACTATCGCTACTTTTCCCTCCATACATTTCCTCCCATTATGAGGACACGGGGACGGTCCTTCTGTCCTCATTTTTGAGGACACGGGGACGGTCCTTCTGTCCTCATTTTCAAAAAACTGTTGACATTTTAAACATATACATTTATCCTTTTTTTACTGCGAACTACGACATCCAATTGTCTATTAAGAGGTAATCGCATCTTCGGGTATTTTCACCCGTCAATTCCATTTATTATAAATGGCACCTTACATACACACAAAAGACTTTATTATTTCATAAAGAAAGGACATATGCCTATGAGTCGAAAAACAAGGATCATCAGTAGCACTAACACTTATCACGTCATGATGCGAGGCGTCAACAAACAACTGATTTTTCATGAGCCAAGAGATTATGAACGTATGATCACTACGCTTGGACGCTATAAGGAAATTTCACAATTCGAATTATACGCATATTGTCTGATGGGAAATCATATTCATTTACTTATCCGGTCGGACCACGAACCAATAGGCCTGGCAATAAAACGAATCGGAGATTCCTACGTGTTTTGGTACAACAAAAAGTATAATCGCTGCGGCCATTTATTTCAAGACAGATTTAAAAGTATACCGGTAGAAGATGACGTGTATTTTCTGACCGTTCTTCGTTATATCATTCAGAATCCTGTAATTGCCGGTATCTGCAAACACGTAGAGGATTATGCATTTAGCAGTGCTGCAGATTACTGTATTGGCGAATCATGCTTATCTGATACTGCTATGGCCAAAGAACTGATACATGGCCAAAATATCAGAAAGTATCTCAATCATATAGAACCCTTCGATATTCCGGATATGAATGAACGTCACGTGATCTCTGACAACGAAGCCGCAACCATTATCTCCGTCGCAAAAAAGAACTATCATCTCGACAACAAAAAGGAGCTGGCTGTTTTTGTACGCAACATGCATGACTGCGGGATATCCATCCGTCAACTGGCCCGACTGACGGATATTCCGAAAATCACGATTGAACGTATACTGAAATGAGGACAGCAAAACCGTCCCCGTGTCCTCACTGTTCTCATTCCACTTCTCCTTTTGCAAACAGGTTATCCTTTCCCATCCCGCAAACATACGGGTTACTGTCAAACATATGGCAAAAATCCAAAAAATCTTCCCTCTGTGACGGATCATTCATGATCTTAACAAGTATATCATTCGGAATGGTCCTTGCATATGCACCCGGCCCCGCCATTTTTATCTCCTTCACTCCGTACTTTTTAAGTATTCTTTCAAGTTCATCCGGCATAAAGTGATAAGAGATACTCCACGGAACCTCTCCGCGGTCATATGCCTGTTGCACTTCTTCCACATCACACAAAAGACCGCTCTCATACGACTTGAGCAGCTTATCCTTCGTGAATGTAAAACTCTCTACCATCCGGTCACGGCTGCTTAAACACCACTGTACCCAAGGATCTTTGCTGTCTTTATCCAGGATGAATTGATTCTTCTGTATGGGATTCGCCAGATAAGGCAGCGCTCCCAGCCTGCTGGACACACTTATCAGGATACGTTTATTCGCGATCCTGACTAGCTCTCCTATTACTTTTTCCTGATCCGGATAGGTATAGGAGATCGGAGAATCAAAAGACATCACCAGATCAAAGGAACGATCTGTATATGCATTCAGATCCTCCAATGCGCCTTTTACAAACGTGATCCGCTCACTCACACCTTCCAACGCTGCGATCTCTTTTGCCTTGTCGATCATAGGCTGGGAGATATCAAAATGCGTAACCCTGATCCCCTGCTTTGCAAGCAGTATGGAAAATCTTCCGCATCCCGCGCCCCCGTCAAATGCCGTCTTTATCCCATCCAGAGACTGCAACAGCTCTTTTTCGATATGCGCCTTTTGCACAATGTCATCTATAAATGTATTTTCTCTTTCTGCCTCCAGCTCTCCTTTATCCGGCTGGTTCCACATCCGTTCGGAGATTTTTTCACTGTATTTCATTTTCCTTATTCCTCTCTTTGCATTACACACGGGTATAACAATCGCAATGTATCTGAAGAAACACATACATTTTTGTCTGTCGCCCATGTTATTCTGAGGACAACAGAACCGTCCCCGTGTCCTCATGTTATTCTGAGGACAACAGAACCGTCCCCGTGTCCTCACATGATCTCTACAACTTCTATATCTCCGTCCACCAGCACTTCCACGATAGGATCCTGTCCTTCATCTTTGCCCCAGTTCTGCCAGTATAATTCAGCACGTCTAAGATTTTCTTTTTCATCTGTCGTTCCGTCAAAGCACTTGCAGGCATCACCGTAAAAAACATTTCCATTAACTCTTATCTTTGCTATACCATAGACGGTGCGCCCCAGCTTCACAAAATAATCTGCCCACTGTTTCGCTTCCTTATATTCACGGGTTACATATAATGCTGCCATTCGTGACGGATACCCCGGATACTTTTCTTTCCTGATCTTTTCAAGCGCCAGTTCTCTGAGTGCCACATCGGTATGATGCTCAAGCTCTGTCCCCTCATACTTTCCCGGATGCGCATAAATATCCTTAACCTTATCCATCTCCGCCTGCACTCTGTCATACACACCATTTGGATGATCCCGATCCACACGGAAGTGTTCCCCCGCTGCTTTTGGCCTGTCAGATATCACATGATAGAAATGATCACGTTTTCGCTGTGTTGTATAAAAACAGTATAAGCGTTCCTCTTCATCATATATATCTTTATACATCCTTCTGTCATGTAATAAAAAACCCG
>JAEELW010000144.1 GCA_016282915.1 Lachnospiraceae bacterium
GCTGAAAAAGTAATAATTATTTGTTTATTTACTGAATCATAGCTTCCATGCTGGATTGCAAGCACCAATTCATCTGTCCAGGAAATCTCGCGTGGGTATAACAGTTGCGATTTCACTCTCAAACTCCTCACCTTATTTTCTGTAATTCCCAATGCAATACTGATATCATAATCATTAGGTTTCTTATCAAGCGAATCTAAAAAAACGGTAAACATCAGTACTTCGTAATCAGATTTAGCAAAACTTCCAAATCTCCTGGAAAAAAGACCTGATTCTTCAACCCTCTTCATAAGCGCCTCGTCTTTGATAACAATATTACTCTCTTCAATCATTTGGTTATCCTCCTATACTTAACTACAGCCCCCATCGCCTTGATCACAGTTTTTCACGTGCTTTGCCCAAAACTATACATTTTGATTATACAGAATCCGCTGCAAATTACAATGCAATTAGCATTGTATATTACTTGTAATATCAGGTGCTTACAGACCAAACTTTTTTCAATAAATCTGTATTGAAGGAGGTGAGGAAAATGGCCTTCGAGATCAAACCCAACCGCAGAGAAAATGAAAACAGGAATATACGCTTCTCTATCGAAGTGATCGAAAAAGCCAATAATGTTATGACCAGCAAGAATGTTTCTTTTTTCAATTTCGTCATCCAATCCGTCGAATATACTTTAGAAAACATGGAAAAACAAAAAAACCGCGACCCGAACAGGTAACGACCAGAGCATCACATAAAAAAGATTTACCCGAAAAACACTATGCGTAACGAAATGAGGAAGTGTGCATCCTCCCGGAGATTTTTTTACTGTAAAGGAAATGCAAAGCAATTTCCTTTACAGTAAAAAGGCCCGAAAGCTGCCGCTTCACAGGCCGGATAAAAAAGCAAGAAAGACTGTAAGCCGGGTTCTGTCGTGGATGATCATCTATCCAGGCCGTATGTTGCCACACGGCTCAAGCGGCCCACCTGAAAGAACGCCGGGCGAGCGTATCTCTTTCTGTTTGGCCTTGCTCCGGATGGGGTTTACATATGCCCCGGCCGTTACCGGACGGGCGGTAGTCTCTTACACTGCCGTTTCACCATTACCTCCGGGTGCATGTACACCCGGAGGCTGTTTCTTTTCTGTTGCACTTTCCTTGGAGTCGCCTCCACCGGACGTTATCCGGCATCCTGCCCTATGGAGCCCGGACTTTCCTCGTGGCGCCGAAGCGCCCCGCGATCACCCGTCTTTCTTGCGATTTTCTATACTTGGAAGCAGCTCCCGCCCACAAATTCACGTACGATGGAATTCTTGGGAAGGTCCTCGCTGCTCACCCCGAGAAAATACTCGAGGAATTTGAGCATGCGCTTTGCTTCATGATATTCCGGTTCATCCGGACGTACCGAGAAGAGCAGCGGTTCCGCAAACTGCTTGAGAACGGCCAGCTCATAGATCAGCGCCGAATTGAAGGTCTCATCCGCGCTTTCCTGGAAGGGGAAGATATTTTCTTCCTCGCCCCGGCGTACCGAAGGCCACATGGAGATGGTCCTCTGCGCCGAAGCACCGCGGTTACGTGCGTCACGCACCATACGCCGGAGCAGACGTCCGTCGGTGGTGGGGATACGGTTGTGCTCATCGATATTTAAGCTGGTCAGCGCGGAGATATAGATCTTAAATTTGCTCTCCACGGGAAGCGCGTGGCTCATCCTGTCGTTTAGCCCGTGGATCCCCTCGATCACCAGGATATCCTCCGGCCCCAAGGTCTTGAAATTGCCCTTGTATTCCCGGGCACCCGTCTTGAAATTAAACGTAGGCAGCTCCACGGTCTCGCCGTTCAGAAGCTTCACCATGTCATTGTTGAACAGATCCACATCGATGGCTTCCAGGCATTCGAAATTATAATTTCCGTCTTCATCCTTCGGCGTATCCACACGGTTCTTGAAATAATCATCCACAGCGATGGGATGCGGCTTCATTCCGTACGAAGCCAGCTGCACCGAGAGCCTGTGGGAAAACGTCGTCTTTCCCGAAGAGGAAGGCCCCGCGATCATGACAAATTTCACGCCGCCCCGCTCCACGATCTTTTTGGCGATCTCACCGATCCTTCGCTCCTGCAGCGCCTCCTGCAGAAGCACGAGCTCGCTCAGCTCGCCCGCACAGATCTTCTCGTTCAGATCCCCGACGGAATCGATCCCCAGTCTGGCTCCCCAGTCGTCGGCGGTCTTCAGCGCGGAAAAGAGCTTGGGTCTGGGCTCCCAGCGGTCCAGACGGTCCGGCGTCTTCATCTCCGGCAGCACCAGGATAAAGCCGTCTTCATACAGCTCCAGCGAAAAATCACGGATATAGGAGGTATCCGGCAGCATATAGCCGTAATAATAATCCTGATAGTCCTCCAATGAATATACATTGACCGTGGAGCTGCGGCGGAAACGGAAAAGCTTTTCCTTATCTTCCATGCCGTGCCCCGCAAAAAGCGCTCTCGCCTCATCGGTCGGCACGGAACGCTTGGTGATGGGGACCGCCTGTTCCTGCAGCTTCCGCATGCGCTGCGCGAGCTCGTCAAGAAAGGCCTGATCCACCTTCAGTCCCTGTTTGGGGCTGATATAATAGCCGTTCCCGATGGCGAATTCCACCTTGACCTGTTTGTTTTTGTCATGCCCGCAGATATCATCAATGGCCTTGACCATCATAAGGATGGCAGTACGCACATAGCATTTATGTCCGCCGGACTGCGCCATGGTGACAAATTCGATCTCCGCGCCTTCCTTCATGGGCCGGTTCAGCTCCCTGTACTTGCCGTTTTCCAGGACAAGCGCGATATCCGCCTCTGTCTCCGGACGGTGTGCCTTCGCTGCTTCCAGATAGCTGCTGCCTTCCGGATAGCTCTCTTTTTTCCCCTTTACACAGATCGTGATCTCTCCCATACCTCTCCTTTCAGTCTGCCTTCCTCTCCCGGGAACGCTCTTCCCTGCCCTGCGAGACTCCTTTATCTTCCGGTATCACAGTACCGTAAAGGGCTCCCTCTGGGAAGCCGCGCTGACGTTCAGTGCCGGCAGCTTTTTTCTGAAAAAGTCTTTCATATAGTCCACAAAAATCTTTTCGATCCCGTAATGCCCCGCATCGATCACGGCCATCCCCGCCGCTTCGGCGTCGATACCGTCATGATGCCCGATATCCCCGGTGATCAGAAGCTCCGCTCCGGCCGCAAGCGCATCCGGGATCATGTCTTTTCCCGAGCCCGGCGAGACCGCCACACGACGGACCTTTTGCTCACTGTCGCCGAAAAGACGAACGTTATCCAGCAGAAATGCTTCTTTCACGAGATCGACACAGTCCGCAAGCCGCAGCTCCTTGGGAAGCTTTCCCACACGTCCGATCCCTTCCTTTGCGATCGCATCTTCATAGGTCACATGCAGCACCTCGCGGTCCAGAAGCCCCAGACGGTCGGCAGCCTCATCGGCCATCCCCATCACGTCAAAATTCGTATGCATGGAATAACAGGCGACATTGCCCCCGATCAGCTTCAGAAGCCTGCGGCCCACGATATCCTCTTCCGTGATATGAGCCACATGCGGAAAGATCAGCGGATGGTGCGTCAGCAGCAGATCCGCTCCGGAAAGCAGAGCCTCCTCCACCACCTCATCCGTGGCATCAACGGAAATCAGTATGCTCTCCACCTGCATACGCCGGCTGCCGCACATCAGTCCGCTGTTGTCCCAGCTTTCGGCAAAGGACGGCGGCGACAGCTGTTCCAGTTCCGCGATCACATCTCCGAGCAGCATAACGGCCTCCTTTCACGTATAATACGCGAGCGCCCTCTCGATCCTTAACAGGTTCTTTTCCACCTCGCTACGCCTTTCCCCGGCACGGCTCCCGCCGGCGGCGGAAAGCTGTGCAAGGACTTCGCTGTTAATGCGCTTTTCCCGCTCCAGGAAACGCTTCAGTACCGGATCTTTCTTTTCCAGACCGCTTTTCCCGTAATACAGGAACAGTTCGTCCGTATCTTCTTCGCCGTCTCCGGGCGCTGCCCGGAAGGCGCTGTAAAACTTTCCTTCTTCTTCGACCATCTCCTCGGCTTCGATACAAAAGCCGTTCTCCCGGAGAAAAGCCCGGACCGACGCGATCTCGGACTGCGGCTGAAGGATCAGCTGGCGCATCCTGCGGACCTTCTCCATACCGGCCGAGAGTATGCTCATGATCAGCACTCCGCCCATGCCTGCGCAGATCAGCGCATCGGCCTCACCCGCTGCAAGCGCGCTCACGCCGTCGGAAAGCCTGCACTCGATACGATCCGCAAGTCCGCTTGCAGCCACATGTTCCTGCGCAGCCGCAAGCGGTCCCTTTCTCACATCCATGGCTATGGCATGCGCAAAACGCTGCTGCTGGAGCAGACGTATGCTCACATAAGCATGATCACAGCCCACATCCGCAACACAGTCTCCGGCTCTGCAGAGCCCCGCCACGGCTTCCATTCTGCGGGAAAGCTTCTGCATCAGTCGTCCAGAAAATCCTTAATCTTCCGGCTTCTGCTGGGATGGCGGAGCTTTCTGAGCGCCTTCGCTTCGATCTGGCGGATACGCTCTCTGGTCACCGAAAACTCCTTCCCCACTTCCTCCAGGGTCCTTGCCCGTCCGTCGATCAGGCCGAAACGGAGCGTCAGCACCTTGCGCTCACGATCCGTCAGCGTATCGAGGATCTCGTCCAGCTGCTCCCTGAGCAGGGTGAATGCTGCTGCCTCCGCCGGTACGGGCACATTATCATCCTGTATGAAATCGCCCAGATGGCTGTCTTCCTCTTCGCCGATGGGCGTCTCCAGGGATACCGGTTCCTGGGAGATCTTGAGGATCTCACGCACGCGCTCTTCCGGCATATCCATTCGTTCCGCGATCTCGGAAGGTGCCGGTTCCCGCCCCAGTTCCTGAAGCAGCTGCCGGTTAATGCGGATGATCTTGTTGATGGTCTCCACCATATGCACGGGGATACGGATGGTCCTTGCCTGATCCGCGATGGCTCTGGTGATCGCCTGACGGATCCACCAGGTCGCATAGGTGGAAAACTTGTAGCCTTTACGGTAGTCAAATTTCTCCACGGCCTTGATCAGACCCAGATTTCCCTCCTGGATCAGATCCAGGAAGAGCATGCCGCGTCCCACGTATCTTTTCGCGATGCTTACGACCAGACGGAGGTTTGCCTGGGACAGATCCTTACCGGCCGCCTTACCCCTGGTGATAGCGGCATTGTTCTCGGCGATCTTCTTCTCGAGTTCCTTGCGCTTGGCTGTATAATCCGGTGTCTTCTTCGCCTTGCTCTTATTCTTTTTCGCTTCCTTTTCCTGTTCCTTCAGCTTCTCGAGCTTCTGCGTCAGATCCTCGTTCCTCTCCTCTGCCTCAAGCCCGGCTTCCATCTGCTTGGCCAGCTCGATCTCTTCCTCCGCGGAAAGAAGGGGCACCCTGCCGATCTCCTTTAAGTACATACGGACAGGATCCTCGATATTGGCTCCGTCCGTAAGTCCGCTCTCGAGACTCTCCATATCCAGATCGAGTTCTACGTTATCCTCCAGCAGTTCTTCTTCCGGAATGTCATCATCCTCGATCTGTTCGATCCGCAGAACGATACGGTTCTTGTCCAGGGCATCCCAGATACGGTCAAACTGCTCCTCATCCAGATTGAATTCCTGAAAGGTGTCGATCACCTCCTGGTATTCGACAAAACCGTTCTTTCTGGCTCCGTTCAAGAGCTGTTTCAGCTTTTCGTCAAACTGTGCCTGGCTGTTTTCGGGATTCTCCTCGGGATTTGCTGCCCCGTCTGTGCCCGGCTCCGCTTCGCTGACGGAAGGATTCCCTTTTTTCTTTTCGGCCGCTTTTTTCTCTTTCTTATCCGTACTCTTTTCTGCTTTCTTTACAGTTTCCGCCGCCTTCTTCTCCGCTTTCTTTACCGGCTCCGCAGTCTTCTTTTCCGCCTTTTTTACCGGCTCCGCAGCTTTCTTTTCCGTCTTCTTCGCCGCTTCTTCGGCCTTCTTCTCCGTCTTCTTCACCGCTTCTTCGGCCTTCTTCTCTGTTTTCTTCACAGCTCCCGCGGCTTTCTTATCTGCCTTCTTCACAGCTTCTGCGGTCTTTTTCTCCGCTTTCTTTACCGGCTCCGCAGCCTTTTTTTCCGTCTTCTTCACAGCTTCCACACTCTTCTTTTCCGTCTTCTTCACAGCTTCCACATTCTTCTTTTCCGCCTTTTTTACAGGCTCCACACTCTTCTTTGTCACTTTCTTTTCCGGCCCGGCAGTCTTTTTCGCGATCTTCTTCACCATTTCTTCCGGCTTCTTTCCTGTTTTCTTTACCGTTACGGCAGGCTTTTTATCCGCCTTCCTCACAGGCTCGGAAGCTTTCTTTACCGGCTTCTTTACAGGTTCCGCAGTCTTTTTTTTGTCTGCCCCCTTCTTCTCCGCCGCAGATTTCACGGGAACTTTCTTAAGCTCCTGCTTCCCCGCTTTTTTCCTGCTTTCTTTTGCCGCCATGCCTTTCTCCTCTCTGCATCTGTTTTAGTCTTTTTCACCGACTAAAGCTTTGACCGTGTGCGCAGACGCTCGATCAGATTTTTCATCTCCACCATCTGCTCGATCGTGATCCCGCCCTCCTGGCCGGCAGTATCCATCCTGTTCTGCTTGATCCTGACCACGATGTCGCGAAAAGCCTTTTCTTTCTCTTCCGCCGTACTAACGGCATCCAGTTTTGTGTGAAACACCTCACTGGCAGTCTGCTGCTCTTCCGCGTCTTCAAACATGTTCAGGATCGCTGCCGGCTGTGGCGGTCCTTCCGCCATATCACGAAACATGCGCGCCGCGATCTTTTTGTATACGGGATCCGAAAAATCTTCTTCGGAGATATATTCCCGTATCCTTTCATATCGTTCCGGCTCCTCGGAAAGCCAGGTCAGAAGAAGCCGCTCGGCGTATTTTCTGTGGTCCTCCGACCGGGACTGTGCATCACGGCGGGGCGTTACTTCCACCCTGCGCTCGCGCACCAGTCCGTCCCTCTGCGCCTCTGCGATCATCTGCTTTTTCAAAGCTTCCCTCGGTATGCCGTATTCCTCCGCTACCGCATCCAGGTAATTTTCCCTCTCCATCTCCTCTTCGAAGACACAGAGCTTTTTGGCCACCTCCCGCTGAAAAGCGGTCTTCTCCGCCGGATCCTCCGTATTGTAATCACGCCGCAGGATCCGTATCTCAAACATAAAGCCGTTTTCGGCTCCGTCAATGCGCTTCTGGTATTCCTCCGCCCCAAGTGCCCTGATAAACTCATCCGGATCCTTGTAGGGCTGCATATCGATCACCTGCCCGCGCAGTCCGCATTCCCGGAGGATCCCTATGGCGCGCAGCGCGGCCGATGTCCCTGCCGTATCACTGTCATAGGAAAGCAGCACTTTTTTCCCGAAACGCTTGAGTATCATAGCCTGTTCCGGCGTAAACGATGTCCCCAGCGAGGCCATCGCCTGCGAAAAGCCGGCCCTGTGCAGGCTGATCACATCCATGTAGCCTTCGCAGAGGATATAATTATCTGCCCGCGAACTTCTCGCCAGATGCAGACCGTACAGGTTCTTCCGCTTTTCAAAGATCGCCGTTTCGTTGGAATTCAGGTATTTGGGTTCCCCTTCTCCCATCACACGGCCGCCAAAAGCGATCACACGGCCAGCCGCATTCTGGATCGGAAACATCACACGATTGATGAATTTATCGCCCATGCCGTACTTTTCACTGAAAGTACAGAGTCCCGAATCCCTCAGCTCCTCCGCAGTGTATCCCTGTTTGGTGAGATACTTTGCGAGATCATTACTGTACTGCAGGCTGTAGCCCAGACCGAAACGCTTAAGCGTTTCCGCATCCAGTCCGCGCTTTTCAAAGTATTTCATCCCCAGGCTTCCCTGCGGGGAACGGAGCGCACGGTAGAAATACACCGCCGCATCATTATTGAGCGCATAAAGCCTGTCCCTGTGGCTGCGCGCTCTTTTGCTCTCTTCCGACTCCTCGGCTTCAGGCAGCTTCACTCCCGTCTTTTCCGCCAGAAATCTCACCGCCTCGGGAAAGCTCATGTTTTCGTACTTCTGAAGGAAGGTAAAAACATTTCCGCCCGCATGGCAGCCGAAACAGAAATACATCTGTTTGGAGCCCGAAACCGAAAAGGAGGGCGTCTTTTCGTTATGAAAAGGACAGAGTCCGAAATGCGTGCTCCCTTTTTTCTGAAGCCGCACATAACCCGAGATCAGATCCACGATATCTGTTCTCTGGCGGATCTCCTCAACCAGTTCTTCCGGATAATATGCCAAAGCTGCCTCCTGCCGGTGTTTCCCTCCGCCGGCCCTTCATTCAGCCGTGCCAGGATTTCGGTATATACAGTTCCTCATATGCGGCGATGGCAAAATGATCCGTCATCGACGCGATATAATCACAGGACACACGTTCCACCGTAGCCCCCCGTTCCATCAGATGCTGATATTCCACGGGCAGCCGGTCACGGTGTTCCACATAATAGACATACAGGGTCCTGACCAGGGATTCCGCCTTGGATTCCTCGGCCTTGACCACCGGGTTCTGATAAACCCGTTCAAACATAAAACTGCGCATATCGATCATGGCCTCTTCGAACTCGGCTTCCATGCCGATCTCCGGCCCTCCCAGGCTGGTCATGATGATATTGTGGATCAGGTGGTCCAGACGGTCCTTCGTCGTATAGCCCAGCACCTCTCCGATGCGCTTCGGCACATCCTGATCCGTCAGCACGCCGGCCCGGATCGCATCATCCATATCATGATGGATATAGGCCAGTTTATCGGACAGTCTCACGATACGTCCTTCCGGTGTGGAAGGCCTCGAACGCATCTGGTGATTGAGCATGCCGTCCTTCACTTCCAGCGTAAGGTTCAGGCCCTCACCGTCCCGTTCCAGCACATCCACGACGCGCACGCTCTGCTCGTTATGACGGAAGCCCAGCGGACACACCTCGTTCAGTGCCCTCTCGCCCGCATGTCCGAAAGGCGTGTGCCCCAGATCATGACCGAGCGCGATGGCTTCGGCCAGTTCCACATTCATTTTCAGGGCCCTGGCGATGGTACGCGCGATCTGCGCCACCTCCAGGGTATGCGTCAGACGCGTACGGTAATGGTCTCCTTCCGGGTTCAGAAAAACCTGCGTCTTATCCTTGAGTCTCCGGAAAGCCTTGGAATGCACGATGCGGTCGCGGTCACGTGAAAAGACCGGCCTTATGTCGCACTGCTCCTCTTCCCGCTCCCTTCCGCGGGAATTCTCGCTCAAGGTAGCATAGGGGCTTAAACTCTCCCTTTCCAGCTTTTCCAGTTCCTCACGGATCAGCATTTAAAATATTCCACTCCCGATTCGAAGAGCTGCATATCCTGCTCTCCGTAAATATTTATCGCAACTCCCCTGTCACGGCGCTCCGCATGGCACATCTTTCCGTATACGCGGCCGTCCGGAGAAGTGATACCTTCCACGGCGTAAACCGAACCGTTGATATTCCATTCCTCTTCCATCGTAACACGCCCGTCAAGGTCGCAGTAACGCGTGGCGATCTGGCCGTTTTCATAAAGCCTGCGGTAGACCTCCTCCGTTGCCACGAAACGTCCTTCCCCGTGGGATGCGGGCACCGCATATACCTTGCCGAGGCCGGCCTTTCTGAGCCAGGGGCTTAAGTTCGAGCATACGCGCAGATAAGCCATCTTGGAGATATGACGGTTGATCGTATTGAAAGTCAGCGTCGGGCTCTGCTCATCCTGTCCGCAGATCCTGCCCTCCGGCACCAGTCCCAGCTTGATCAGCGCCTGGAAGCCGTTGCAGATGCCCAGCACCAGACCGTCACGCTCGTTAAGAAGCTTCTCCACCTCTTCCTTCATATGCGCGTTGCGGAATGCGGTGGCAAAGAATTTTGCGCTGCCATCCGGCTCGTCACCGGCGGAAAAGCCTCCGGGGAACATGATGATCTGCGCGCCCGCGATCTCTTTCGCAAAGACGGCTGCCGCATCACGGATATCCTCTGCCGTGCGGTTTTTGAACACGCGCACCACCGGCTCCGCTCCGGCCCGCTCAAAGGCCCTTGCGCTGTCATATTCGCAGTTGCTGCCGGGGAATACGGGGATAAACACCTTCGGCTTAGCCGTTTTATTCTTACAGATCCGGACCTGATCATAGTTTTTGTCTTCACAATCCACTTCCCTGTCACCGGGGTTTTCCGCGGAAAGTGCCGGAAATACGGGATCCAGCGGTGCCTTCCAGCATTTCAGGGCCTCCGCTCCGTCCAGACGCATATCGCCGTGGACAAAATCGCCCTCCGTCACGCAGCCGACAAGCTCGACCCTGCCGGGCAGCTCTGCTGCTGTCTTTCCGGCAAGGAACGCGTCCGCATCCTCTGCCGACATCTCCACCAGGATATCGCCGATCCGGCTCTCGAACAATTCTTCCGCGCTCAGTTCCGCATCCAGCTCGGCGCCGAGGCCGTTACCGAAGCCCATGTTTGCGACCGCCGCCGGCAGTCCGTAGGCATCGAGCGAGTAAGCCGCCACGGCCCTGCCCTCCCGGATCAGGCCGGAAACGGCGTCAAAGATCTCCAGCGTATCCTTATAGACCGGTACATCATATTCATCCTTCGGAACCGAGAATACCAAAAGCTTATCACCGGCACGCTTGAACTCCGGCGTGACGATATCCTGCACCTTTGCCACATCCACCGCGAAGCTGACCAGCGTAGGCGGCACATCGATGTGTCCGAAGGTACCGGACATGGAATCCTTTCCGCCGATGGAGGCCAGTCCGAAGCCCAGCTGCGCATCATAGGCACCGAGCAGCGCCGCGAACGGCTGGCTCCAGCGTTCCGGATTCTCCGTCATCCTGCGGAAGTATTCCTGGAAAGTGAAATGGATCCCGTGATAATCGCCGCCGGAAGCCACGATCTTGGAAACCGAGGACAGCACCGCATAAATGGCGCCGTGATACGGACTCCAGCTGGAAAGATAAGGATCAAAGCCGTAGCTCATCATCGTCGCGGTATCGCACTGATCCGTGCCATTCATGGGCAGCTTCGCCACCATGACCTGGGTCTGTGTCAGCTGCTTTTTCCCGCCATAGGGCATCAGCACCGAGGCGGCGCCGATGCTGGAGTCGAACATCTCCACCAGTCCCTTCTGAGAGCAGACGTTCAGATCCGAAAGCTCCGCAAGCCAGGCGGCTTTTTCATCGCCGTTTTCCAGCGCCTTAGCCACCGCCGCCACAGCGGGCTTTGTAAGAGGGCTGTCCTCACGCTCGGGGATATCCACCGAAACGCTGCATTCCTGATGCGCGCCGTTGGTGTTCAGAAAAGCCCTGGAAAGGTTCACCACGTCGCGACCGCGCCAGCGCAGTACAAGCCTCGGCTCCTTTGTGACCACAGCCACGCGTGTGGCTTCCAGGTTTTCCTCATCGGCATAAGAGATGAATTCCGCTTCATCTTTCGGATCCACCACGACAGCCATACGCTCCTGGGATTCCGAGATCGCGAGCTCCGTGCCGTCCAGACCCGCATATTTCTTGGGTACCAGATCCAGATCCACGGTCAGGCCGTCTGCCAGTTCACCGATCGCCACGGATACGCCGCCGGCGCCGAAATCGTTGCACTTGCGGATCAGCCGGCTCACTTCCGGCCGGCGGAAGAGGCGCTGGAGCTTGCGCTCCGTGGGTGCATTACCTTTCTGCACCTCGGCCCCGCACTGATCAATGGACTGCTCCGTATGCGCCTTGGAAGAACCGGTGGCACCGCCGCAGCCGTCACGTCCGGTACGCCCGCCAAGGAGTATGATCACATCTCCGGGTTCCGAAGTGAGACGCTGCACGTTCTTTCTGGGCGCCGCGCCCATCACCGCCCCGATCTCCATACGCTTTGCCACGTAGCCGGGGTGATAGAGTTCTTTTACAAAACCGGTCGCGAGACCGATCTGATTACCATAGGAAGAATATCCCGCCGCTGCGCCGCGCACGAGTTTCTTCTGGGGAAGCTTTCCCTTTAAGGTATCCGCCACCGGCACCGTGGGATCCGCTGCACCGGTAATGCGCATCGCCTGATATACATAGGATCTGCCGGAAAGGGGATCGCGGATCGCGCCGCCCAGGCAGGTGGCTGCGCCGCCGAAAGGTTCGATCTCGGTGGGATGGTTATGCGTTTCGTTCTTGAAGCTTATGAGCCACTCCTCGGTATAGGGAGCGGTCCCGTCACCGGGAGTGATCTCCACCGGCACCACGATGGAGCAGGCGTTGATCTCGTCGGATTCTTCCACATCCTTCAGGATGCCGTCACTCTTCAGCTTCTTCATCGCGATCAGGGCCAGATCCATCAGACAGACGTATTTATCCTCACGATCGCCGTACAGCTCGGTACGGGTATCGAGATAACTCATATATGTGGTCTCCAGCGGCGTCTTGTAATAGCCTTCCCCGAAGCTCACTTCACCCAGCTCGGTCGCAAAGGTCGTATGACGGCAGTGGTCCGACCAGTAGGTATCCAGCACGCGGATCTCGGTCATACTGGGATCCCGCTTCTCTTTCTCCCGGAAATAGTTCCGTATATGCTGGAAATCCTTATAAGTCATGGCGAGGCCGAGGCTGTCATACAGCCGTTTGAAATCCCCGTCCTCCATATCCCGGAAACCGTCAAAAACCGCCACATCCGCCGGTTCGTCATAATGGCTGATCAGCGTCTCCGGCTTTTCCATCCCTGTTTCCCTCGAGTCCACGGGGTTGATGCAATACTGCCGGATCCGTTCGTACTCATCATCACTGATATCACCATCGATCACATAGGTCACCGCCGTACGGATCACGGGTTCCTCATCCTCCTTCAGGAAGCGGATACACTGTTCCGCGGAATCCGCGCGCTGGTCGTACTGTCCGGGCAGATATTCCACGCCGAAGACGCGCGCTCCTTCCGGGATCGGGATCTCCTCCGGATAGAGTTCATCCACCGGAGGCTCGGAAAAGACACAGCGAAGAGCCGTCTCAAAAACCTCTTCGGAAACATTTTCCACATCATAACGGATATAGACCCGTACGCTCTTTACCCCTCTGATCCCGAGATATCCCGGAATCTCGCTCATCAGCTCTCTGTCCTTTACGGCATAGGCCGGTTTTTTCGCCACATAGATTCGTTTAACGCCGCTCATGCTCATCCTTTCCGCTTTCGCATCAACCTTCGCAAAATATACAGACGGTCCGGGGCCTTTTTGCCCGGCCGTATAAAACCGCAGTCTGCCGGATCGCTTTGAGACCACAGACATACAGAGTATATTATACGCTTTTCCCTTCATTGTGTAAAGTTTACAGAAGTCGAAAAATTTTTTATATAAGACAAAAAAACGCCGGATACCGGCTTCTGCAAATTGACTCCTGACAAACGCCAGGTGGGCGACCGCAATCGCAACATCTGCCTTCCACTGAAAACTGCTGAGGCCTGACATCCGCGCGACAATATAGGAATCCCGTTTAAAGTACTGTAGGCTCAACACACAGAAACCTGATGGTATCCGGAACTGAATATAATATACCACATTTTTCCTTTTATTTCAAGTTCTCCGGGGCATTTTACCGTCCTGTTTCATGCCGGAAAGTTACTGTGCAGCGGCCTGCCAGCCACGCAGCAGGTGCTTGCCCCGGATCCGGATCGTTACGACGGAAATTCCCGTTTCCGAATGATATCTGCCTGCGCGATGATCTTGTCCTTCCAGTCGTCGTCCTGCGCGTTCAGCTGATAGACATTATAGCCGTATTGACGCCCCATAGAACAGACGATGGCCTCATCATCGATATGCAGGGAGATGCGGTAACGGTTCGGAAGCTTCTGGGGCAGCTTTTCCGGGCGGTCCCGCTGCACCTCTTTCAGATGACGGCTTCCGTTGACGATCCCGTCAAAGCGCACGCCGTAATGGGCAAAGAGCTTTTTGATATAGTTTTCGGAGCGGAAAGACGAGGTATAGATCCACACCTCATAGCCCAGCTCCTGGAGCTTATTGATGAGCTCCGGGGTTCCGAGCCGCAGCCGTTCTTTATAGATCCAGCAGAAAGGACGAGGAAGCGGCGCTTCCGTTTTATGGGTTTCCGGCAGCACAAAGAGCACTTCGTCCAGATCGAAGGAAACACGCATCTTATTCATGCGCATTCTCCTTCTCAAAGCTTTCCAGAACGGAAAGCACCTCGGAAGACCAGCTGCCGGCCTCTCCCGACAGAGGGTACTCTTCATACTCCCGCTTTCCCGGATTGGTCCTGAGGACCATGGTCCTGTCGATGGTGATATTCTGCCGGTAGCTGGAATTGAAAAGCTTTTGTATCCTTTCTTTCTTTTCCCTGTTTTCCTGCGTTTCCTCTACCTTCCGCTTTGTTCCGGTGATCACGCCGTCCACATGGGCGTGGTGCAGACGGAAGAAATGCTTCAGATAATCATAGGAATAATACGAGGCCGTATAGACCCAGATATCATAACCATGCACCGCCAGAAAATGAAACAGGGCCGGGATCCCGCGAACAAGCCGTTCCCGGTAAAAATGACTTTTCGGGAAACGGAGAGGCTTTTCCAGGAGCTCATCGCCCTCACCCCCGAACACGACCTCATCCAGGTCCAGAGACACTCTTTTGTCATGTTCGGACCTCCGGAGGATCTTTTCGATATCCGTATCCTGCGTCAGGTTCACGATCTTTACGGGGATCTTTTTGGCACCGCAGCGCATCGCCGCCGCCCAGCGGTGATGTCCATTCAGGATCAGATACCCGTCGGGATGCATCTTTTCCACCATGACGGGCTCTTCAAAGGGATCCAGATCGTAGAGCATGGCCTTCCGGATCTTCTTCTCGTATTCGCCGATGATACGGAAGCTCGGCCCCACCCCGGGGTGGCAGAACTCGTCCGCCGGATTCGGATGCAGACGCTCGCAGGAGAGCTTCTTTTTCGTCATGCGCTCCAGCATCCCGGCCTTAAGCGGCAGCGCGATGCCTTTGTATTTTTTTATCTCTCCGGCCAGATACTCTTCCAGCTCTGTCTGCGTTCCAGCCACGGCATTCTCCTTTCCGGAGCCTCTAGCGCCCCGCCTCCACCAGATGCTTTACGAAGCTTTCCAGTTCCGCATGGCTGACGCGGCCGCGGGGATCAAAGTACTGCTGATCCACGGGCGCGTCCGGCGCGCCTTTTCCGTCAATGATAAACCATTTTGCGGACCAGCAGACCGCCTCCCAGTGGAAATAGTCGATCTCAAAATAATCCAGATAGCCGTCGCTGCGGCCGAAATCGATCCCTCTTAAGTATCCCGGCACCTTTTCCGCAAAGCGCATGAGCAGGAGGGCCAGATCCTGTCTGGTGATCCAGCGGCCGGTACCGAAGGTATCCGAGCAGACATAAGGAAAACCGGCGCAGATCTGTTCCTCTTCGGCCCAGAGCAGGGCTTTCCCGTAAGGCGCGGATGTATCCACGTCCGCAAAGCGGCTCTCCTTCAATGAAGGCTCCGGACTGCCTGCCAGTTCATAGAGACGCCGCACCGCCTCTTCCCGCAGTACCAGATCGTCTTCCGGCGCACCCGCATCCGAATAGGGGTAAGGATCCGGATCCGGCAGAACGGCCTTCGCTTCCGCATTTACGCTTACCGCCTTATCTACACAGAAGAAGAAAATATTATCTCCTCCCGTGGAATCGTCCCAGCCGTAATCAATGGTCCAGGAATGCACCGGTCCCACCTGCGGCTCGTCTTTCTTTGTTCCTTCCCTGCAGGTCTTTATCAGGAAAGGATTATCCCCGATGTCCAGCTCCGTAAAATCGTTTGTAAATGCCTGCAGATAATAAAGCATGAGATGCCCGCTCAGATCCAGCTCCGAAAGGCCGCAGCATTCACAGTTTAAAACGGAAAGCTTCGGATTGTGCGACAGATCGAGCCCGCCGAGCTCGTTGTAGCTGCAGATCAGCTTAAGGAGCTCCGGATTATGGCTCAGATCGATACAGTCCGCATCGTTATAGGCACAGTTGTAATACTGCAGAGCCGGATTATGGCTTACGTCAATGCTGCCCAGCCCCGGATTGTTCCAGATATCCAGGCGCCTCATTTCCGGGCAGCCGCTCACATCCAGTGTCGTCAGATGATTTGCAAAGGCATCGAGATGCGCCAGTTTCGGATTGTTCCCGAGATCAAGCTTCTCCAGCTCGCAGCTGCCGCAGGTCAGATGCTCCAGTTCCGGATTGCGGCTCACATCCAGCACCGCAAGGGGATTGGTATTGCACTCGATAAAAGCCAGCTTCGGATTGTTCAGGACATTCAGGTTTTTGAGCTTACAGTCAAAACAGTAAACCCAAACCAGTTCGGGATTTCCGGAAAGATCCAGCGAAGTGAGGGGGTTCCCGGAGCACCACAGCCCGCGGAGATCCTTATTCTTTCTCAGATCCAGGCTTTTGATCCTGTTATCCTTGCACCAGAGTCCCTGCAGGCACACAAAATGCTCCACGCCTTTCAGGGAGCTGACCTTCTTTCCTTCACAGTCGATATTGATGATCCGGCGGATCTCTTCCTCATCCAGAGTCCCGTTTCCGTCCCTGTCATAGCCCGGGCCTTTCAGCACGGCACGGAAATTCTTATCCGGAAAGTTTTTCGCACTGATCTTTACGGCCTTGATCTCCGGCTCCGATGTCTCCTCCGCCTCGGGATCCATGCTGATCGTAAAATGCATCTTCTCGCTGCGGGCTGCCTTATTGAACTTACTCAGGCCTTTCTTGAACGCCGTAAGTGTCTTTCCCTTTAAGCCTATGCTTTTGGCAACGGTCTTGTCACAGACTGCTTTCACCGTAAAATACGCATCCGGCCCGCACTTTTTGTTTTTCTTCTCGGTAAATTTCCACCGGATCAGACCGCTCACATCCGAAGCTCCCGTCAGCTCCTTTGCAAGTTCATCCAGAGCAGTACTCGTTACCTTCGCGGAAAGATCCGCTTCCGCTTTGATCTTTTTACCGCTGTAGCGCACCACACGCTCATACTCCGCATAGGCCGTAAGCGTATAACTTTTATCACCGATCTTTACAGGATCGGCCACGATAAGACCGCAGCCGGTCTTCGCCGTCTTTTCCTCCGGATCGGCTCCCTCCGCCGAAAGCGGCCGTATCAGCCCGGCAAGCATCATAAAAGAAAGCAGAAATGCCAAAAACTTTTTTCCCATGATCAGGATCCCTTCCTTTGCATCCACGCTTATTTATTCTTACTGCCACATAATGAAGCAGTTTGGCATTTTATATCATACTTGAATCCCGCAGATGTTTCAAGAAAAATGCCGCCGTTAAAAAAAGACAGAGGAAAATTTCCTCTGTCCCCGTCATCAGTTATATTTGCGTTTTCTGGCAGCTTCGGATTTCTTCTTACGCTTCACGCTGGGCTTCTCGTAATGCTCGCGCTTGCGGATCTCCTGCTGAATGCCTGCCTTGGCGCAGCTGCGTTTGAATCTTCTCAACGCGCTGTCAAGATCCTCATTCGGCTTCACTTCGATCTTCGACACCTGAACTCAACCTCCCCTCAGCTGTAGGATAATGTGCATACTTGCTGCACAGGACTGTATTATAGCTGTAAAAAGCTCCGTCTGTCAAGAGTTTTTTCTCCGTTCGGCACGGCTCTCCTCCGAAAGACAGGCCAGCAGATCCTTACGTGCATACTCGTTATGAAAGATGCGGCGCTCCACTACGGAAATGATATGTGCCAGTTCCGGCTCGCCCGTAGTACCGTAACGCTCGGCCCAGAGCAGCGTAAAAAGCAGGACCAGGTTGATGCATATCACGCTGTCCGAAAGCTTCAGATGCGGACTGTAATCCTCATAGGAAAAAAGAAAACGCCGGTACAGGAGAGAGGCCGCATGATCGGCAAAGACCGATGCACTCACGCCCTTTTCCCCGACATGCTTATCAAAGAGCCTTTGCAGTTCTTCCGCGCCTTTCCGGTAATCCAGACGGTCAAAGCGCTTATAATACAGGCGGCAGAGCTTATAGAGAAAAGGCGTGGAATACTTCAGCCAGTCCTCGTAGAAACAGCTGCTCATCATATCGTTCAGGACGCGGATCGGCAGCGGGAAAAGCCGCAGATCCCCGGCTTCGTCCTTAAGCTCCCAGTCACTGCAGCTGCCATGGATCAGCAGCTCGTCCTGTATCCTCCGAAGCCCCGTATCCATACGGCGAAGGGCTTCATCCAGCGCTTCCTTCCCTTCACGGCCGGCTTCCCGCAAAGCGGAGATCAGTCCGTCCCGCAGGATCTGCAGCCGTCCGAAATACTCCTCATCATCGTTATTCCCATACAGCTCACAGGAGCATTCCGCTTCTTTAACGATCATCTCCTGCGTGGAACGATTGTGCAAAAAAAGAGAAGCGGCATGAATACAGGACAGGTCCAGATGAAACTCTGCTGCCGGCCCGTAATTCATACGGCTTCTCGGATATTCTTTACATACTTCCGCCAGGAAATCTTCCCCGCATTTTTTCTGAAGACGGCACAGCCCGTCCATCCCCAGGTGCGGACAGCGCAGGGAAAGAGGCGCAAATACCTTATTCTCCTTCCCGTGTATACTCAAACGCAGCCGCAGCCCGAAAAGGCCCTTTTCGGCTCTGAAGCGCCTGAGGGCTTCGTCATCCAGAGGGATGCTCCAGCCGTGACAGCAGTTATCCGGACAGTCTCCGCAGAGACAGCGGAAATCGTCGTAATACGAGATCCTGCCGACCTTTATCTTCATGCGCCGAGCTGTGTTTTGATGCACTCCTCCGCCGCTGCGAGGGCCGCAGGGATCCCGGCCGGATCCTTACCGCCGGCCTGTGCCATCCCGGGCTTTCCGCCGCCGCCGCCACCCACATGGGCTGCAATGGCTTTGATCAGGTTCCCGGCATGTGCTCCGCTCTTCACCGCCGCATCGGATGCCGCGGCCACCAGATTGACCTTCCCGTCCGCCGCGCTGGCCAGCACTACCACATCTCCGCCCTTGTCGCGGATCTTATCGCAAAGTTCCCTGAGGCCGTTCATATCCACGCCCTCCAGCGCACGTGTGATATAACGGATACCCTTCAGCTCTTTCATATCTTTTTCGACATCGCCCAGTGCATCCCCGGCCGCCTTGCTCTTCAGGGCGTTCACCTCAGCCTTCAGGCCGCGGTTTTCGGCCAACAGCGCCGTGATACGATCGGAAAGCTGCGCGGGCGTGGTCTTTAACTGCTCCGCCGCCGAAGCGAGCTTTCTCTCCGCATCCCGGTAATAATCGAATACAGCATCCCCGGTGATCGCCTCGATCCTGCGCACGCCGGCCGCGATGCCGGATTCCGAAAGGATCTTGAATGCGCCGATGCTTCCTGTCGAAGAAACATGAGTGCCGCCACAGAGCTCCACGGACCAGCCTCCCATATCCACGACACGCACTTCCGTGCCGTATTTCTCACCGAACAAAGCCATGGCTCCGGTCTTTCTGGCCTCTTCGAGGCTCATGAGCTTGGTCACCACCGGCAGGTTCTCGGAGATCTTTTCATTTACGATACGCTCCACGCGCTCCAGCTCTTCCGCGGTCATTGCCTGGAAATGGCTGAAGTCGAAACGCGTACGCTCGGTATCCTGGAAGGAGCCCTTCTGTTCCACATGGCTGCCGAGCACTTCGCGCAGTGCTTTCTGCATAAGGTGCGTAGCGCTGTGGTTCTGGCAGGTACGGTTGCGCAGCTTTGCGTCAACCTTGAGCGCCGCTGTTACACCGCTGCGGATCATGCCCGACTCCACCACGCCGATATGGGCGATCTTGGAGCCCGCCACATGCTCGGTCGTCTCCACGCGGAAACGTCCGTCCGCAGTTTCGATCACGCCGCTGTCCCCGGCCTGTCCGCCCATGGTCCCATAGAACGGTGTCTGCTCCGTGATGATCGCGCCGCGCATACCGTCGGTCAGCACATCCGTGATCACATCCTCGCTGCCGCCTTCTTTTTCCTCTTCGGTAAAAAGCTGCGCCAGTGCCGTGATCTTTGACTCGCTCTCCAGGCGGTCATAACCGATGAATTCCGTATTTAAAGCCGCATCCAGCGACTCATAGACCGTCGCGTCGGCTCCCATGTAATTGGTGGTCTTGCGTGCGGCACGGGCACGTTCCTTCTGTTCCTTCATGGCCTCGTCAAAACCGGCGCGGTCCAGACCGTAGCCCTTTTCCTCCAGGATCTCCACTGTCAGATCCAGAGGGAAACCGTAAGTATCATAAAGCTTGAACGCATCCGCACCGGTCAGCTCCTTACGGCCGTCCTTCTTCATCTCCTCCTCCATTTCGGAAAGAAGCGAAAGGCCCTGGTCGATGGTGCGTGCAAACTGGTTTTCTTCCTGCTTTAAATTATTAAGGATGAATTCGCGCTTTTCCTCCAGCTCGGGATAACCGTCCTTGCTGCCTTCGATCACGGTCCCGGCCAGTTCCGCAAGGAAGACGCCCTCGATGCCGAGCAGCCTGCCGTGACGCGCCGCACGGCGGATGATACGCCGCAGCACATAGCCGCGTCCCATATTGGAAGGCATGATGCCGTCGCTGATCATAAAGGTTGCGGAACGGATGTGATCCGTGATCAGGCGGATCGATTCGTCCTTTTTGTCATCCGTCTGATATGTGACCTTCGCCATCTCGCATACGCGGTCGCGGATCGCCTTCATCGTATCGATATCAAATACCGAATCCACATCCTGCACTACCACGGCAAGACGCTCCAGGCCCATGCCGGTGTCGATGTTCTTCTGCTTCAGTTCGGTATAATTGCCCTTGCCGTCGCCCTCAAACTGGGTGAACACATCGTTCCATACTTCCATGAAACGGTCGCACTCGCAGCCTACCTTGCAGTCCGGCTTTCCGCAGCCGTATTTCTCTCCGCGGTCGTAATAGATCTCGGAACAGGGCCCGCAGGGGCCTGCGCCGTGCTCCCAGAAATTGTCGCATTTTCCGTTCTCGTCACGGTAAAACTTCGTGATACGGTCCGCGCTCACGCCGATCTCGTCGGTCCAGATCTTTATCGCCTCGTCATCTTCATAATATACGGAAGGGTAAAGGCGCGCGGGATCCAATCCCACCTTTTCCGTCAGGAATTCCCAGCTCCATTTCAGGGCTTCATGCTTGAAATAATCCCCGAAGGAGAAATTGCCCAGCATTTCGAAAAAGGTCAGATGTCTCGCCGTCTTTCCCACGTTCTCGATATCGCCGGTACGCACGCATTTCTGGCAGGTGGTCACGCGCTTCCGCGGCGGCACTTCCTGCCCCGTAAAATAGGGCTTTAACGGTGCCATTCCGGAATTGATGATCAGAAGGGAATTATCATTATGAGGGATCAGCGAAAAGCTCTTCATCTTCAGATGTTCCTTGCTCTCAAAAAAACCCAGGAACATTCTTCTTAACTGGTTTACTCCGTATTTTTCCATATCCGCCTCCATTTTTTCCAAAAAATGCCGCATCTTTGAAAAAGATACGGCATGAACCGAGCTGGAAAAGAGACTCGAACTCTCGACCCCTTCATTACGAGTGAAGTGCTCTACCGACTGAGCTATTCCAGCAGCAAACGTTATTATACTATAAAATATGAAAAATGCAAGAAAAAAATATGCCGTCAATAAAATACTTGTATATTGCGCCCTTATTTGCGATAATATATTTTGTGCCGGGGCATGCCCCGCAGCGTATCGTACAGAGCCGTAAGTTCGCAGGATGCGAAAATGAGGAGGTTAAAATGGGATTACTGGATCAGGTTTTTTCAACCGTAAGCAACACTGTCAGTCAGGCAGCCGGTGCTCTTTCGTCCGGCCTGAATTCGGCCTGGATGGGTGAGCAGCACATGTCGATCGGGGAACCGGCTCCCGAGAGCATCGATGCACTGCGTGCCGCCGTGGATGTGCGCGACCCCCGCAGCGTAGCTGCATACTGGGTATACAGCACCATGCTGCTTACCGCGGATTATGATATCGGCATGAGCATGCTGAAATATCTCTTCGCGGATCTTGAGCCTTTCGGACGCGGTTTCACCGAAGGCGGAAACACCGGAAAAGCCGGCTTTGACAGCTTTTTCAACGAGCGTCTGCGCAGCGACGATTACCGCTGGCTCCCGCGCACCTATTTTGAAGGCTCGACCGCCGCAAACGGCTTCCATCCGAGCCGTCCTTTCACGGTGCATCTTCATTACAATCCGACAAACACCGACGCCATCAACCAGCAGAGTCTCCAGCAGCTCGGCCGCCTGAACATCGTTTACTGGGTAAAGAGCAGCGCTGCGGGAAATCAGGTAAACATCACCCTGAGCCGTTTTGACGGCAGCGACCGCTGGTATGTCACGAGCGGAGCCTCTTACGGCGGTATCTTTTATGACCAGCGCGCCGGACTGACCGCTGACGCAAAGGCAAAACTTTATTCATAAAGTACTTTAAAAAGTACTAAGAAATAAAAATCTTTATAAAAAGAGGAGGAAAGAATATGCAGTTTTCAATCGAAGGCGAACCCTTACCCGTAGTCATCTGTACCCTGGATGCAGGCGAGACCATGATCACCGAAAAAGGTGCCATGTCCTGGATGACATCCAACATGAAGATGGAGACCAGCTCCAACGGTGGCGTAGGCAAGATGCTCGGCCGTGCATTCTCCGGCGAGTCCATGTTCCAGAACCGTTATACCGCAGAGGGCGGCTCCGGCATGATCGCTTTTGCGTCAAGCTTTCCGGGATCCATCCGTTCCTTTGAAATCGCCCCGGGAAATGAGATCATCGCGCAGAAGAGTGCTTTCCTCGCTTCCACAGCGAGTGTAGAGCTTTCCGTACACTTCCAGAAGAAACTGGGTGCCGGACTTGTCGGTGGTGAAGGCTTCATCATGCAGCGTCTTTCCGGCAACGGTGTCGTATTCCTGGAATTCGACGGCTATATCAAAGAGTATGAACTGCAGCCCGGCCAGCAGATGATCGTCGATACCGGTTATCTTGCAGCCATGACCGCTTCCTGCTCCATGGATGTACAGACCGTTCCGGGTCTTAAGAACATGCTCTTCGGCGGCGAGGGTATCTTCAATACCGTGATCACCGGTCCGGGCCACATCTGGCTGCAGACCATGCCGGTATTCCAGCTCGCAAGTTCGATCCGCGGCTATATCGTAAACAAATAAACATAAAAAACTGCAGGGGATCCCGGAAGGGGTCCCCGCTTATATGACAGAAAGAATGAGGACGGGAATAAAGATGGACAAAGCCGTGATCGATGAACTCTTTGCAGAAGGAGAAGGACAGGACAGCCCCAGGCATACCGGTACGGAGCTTTCGGAAACGCTGCAGAAAAGCCGTGAACAGTGCAGCGCGCACCTTCAGCGGATCGGCGAACTGAAAGCCGCTCTGCTGGAGCTGCAGGATACGATGCGTGAAGAAGGCAATGCGCTCCAGGACCTGTATGACGATCTGGATTTCGGCCAGCAGAGCGCCGCGGACGGCGTGGCGCTGGACCGCTGTGCCGACGAGCTGGAAACAGCCGCAGATGAACTGGATACGGCGATCGACGCGCTTTCCGATCTGTGTATCTTCCGCTTTCATTAATACGATAACACCCGGCTGACTTAAATAGGGCGCGCGCTGCGTGCCCTATTTTTATACCCGCGACCGGGATCAGCTGCCGATCGCGATCCGTCTCCGCGCTATATACAGTTAAACCTGACCGTTTGCCTTCGGCAGACAATAAGCTTAAGCGGGGCTTACTGTTGCTGCGGCACCATCCCGTTCGCGAGTTCCACCAGATCCACGCCGTCCAGGCCGCCTTCCGTATTACAGTAATACAGCGAATAGGACGTTTTCGTTGCTTCATCCTGCCAGATCAGAAGCATAAAGGCCGACTCATCATCCACGGTATTAAAGCACTCGGCCCTCGCTCCTCCCCATCCGCTCAGGCTCACTTCCTCCTTTACGGCCCGGAAGGAATAGACCCCTGAGATATCCCATTCCACATCATAGCCCTGCTGCATCCTGGCGAGATATTCCCGGCCGTCCAGGTCGAAGACCATCTCGACAAGCGGGGAAAGATCCTGTTCCGGGTAGTTGTTTTTCAGGATCCTGTACTCGACAAGCTGCGCATTCTCCGGCAGGGAAAACAGCACATCGGGAAAGACCGTACGCAGCGTCGCCTCATCCGTCGTATCCCACATATAATACGCCGCTGCCGAGATCTTTTCAAATTTCAGGTCTTTACCGATCTCTTCCTCATAATTATTCCAGTGCAGATAACCGTCATCATCCAGGGTAAAGCGGGCCCCCAGTTTTTCCGCAACGGTCTCCTCCGACAGGATCTCACCCTTATCATCATATTTCCGTGCCGTCTTATAACCGTAGCCCGGATCCGTAAGCGAAGCGCTTGCCTCTTCATACATGCACGCGTAATACCAGCTGTACTCATTTGCATCGTCCTGCCGGTAGTCGACCGACACTTTATATCCCTCGTCCTCGGCCTCTATGCGCATGCCAAAAGCCTCGCAGGACCACAATCCCGCAAAAGGCTCCCCCCTGGGATCCGCCTGGACTCCCGTATATTCTTCCTCTTCTTCCTGCGGCGTCGGAAGTACCGCCTCTTCCTTATCTTTATCCGTTTTCCCGCAGGCTGCGAGCAGTACAGTCATCAGGATGCCGCTTAGGATAACGCGATATTTTTTCATCCGCTCCGTATCTTTCCTTTCCTCTGTCGTATTGTCTGAAATCCCGTTATATTCTTTCTCCTCCGCTCCTTACGCCGTCCAGAAATCGATCAGCTCCTGCATCTTATCGACGATCGCCAGATATACGCCGTTACGCACGCCCTCATTCCATACCGTGCCTTTGGTCTGGCCCTTCAGGATGTAGCTGGAAAGGATCGCTCCCAGCACCTCGATCTCCATGATCTGCACCCGCGAGATCTGACGCAGCTCATCGTCGGCATCTTTGATCCGCAGCCTGCGATAGGTGTACATGTAATTGCGGTCGATAAAAGCGGTCTTCCTTGCGCTCTTTACAAAGGCCAGAAGTGTGGAATCGTATACCGGCACCTGCATGGTGGGCTGTTTCCCTTCCGCAGGATCCACCAGCTTCGTCAGGTCCTGGCCGGACCTGCTCTCCAGCCAGCCGCGGTAACGTGCCAGTTCCGCCACATCCTTCCTGTATTTTTCCACCTGTCTGCTGATGCTTTCCTTATTCTCCTGCAACATGGCTCCATCTCCTTTCCTGCATTCTCACAGCTGTCAGTTTTCTATGATGTCTGTCTGTATCCTGTTGATCAAAGTATCGCCCGCAGCCATGCAGCAAGTGCGCGGCCCGGATCTGAACAGTAAGCTTCTCTTACAGTTCAGCGGTCTGCCCCCGGTCTGTATCATCAATACAGCTGCCGGATCAGTTCCATCGCCTCATCATATTCAAAGTCCGCCACTGCCCGTTTCACCTCCAGCAGCTGGCGGCGTATCCCCTCGTCCATGGGATAGGTCAGCAGGTTATCGATCTTGCGCGCCGCTTCGGACTGCTCCAGAAGTTCAAGGCTGCCCTGCAATGCATGCAGCATATTGGAAAACTCTTCCCAGGAAAGCTCCTCTTCCCGGATCTGGATGATCTCCTCACGCAGCATACCCGCATCGCTCAGAGCCTCACGTATCGCATCCAGCATCTTTTCATACTGTGAAACCAGGAAGAAGCCTTCGCGGTCGATGACATCCACCTTTCCGTCACGCCCCGCATATTCCTGAAGCCGCGCCAGTTCGGACAGGTGCCCCGCGCCGATCCCGGCCATCAGGCTCTTCAGCGCATGCACCTCATAGATATACTGACGGTAATTTCTCGACGAAAGGCAGTCCCGGAGGCGCTGTACATGTCCCGGTCCGTCGTCGCAGATATATTTGAGGATCTGCAGATAACGTCCCGTATCCTGTCCGTAATTCTTCAGGCCCTCATCCACATCTACACCGGGCAGGCTGATCCTCACATCACTGTAATCCTCGTTTTCATCGCTGCGGTCCACAAAATGGATGATATCCGCAGGCAGGAATTTTTTCAGCACTGCCTCCATGCTGGACAGCGCGATGGGCTTGGAGATGTATTCCTGGAATCCGTTCTGCAGAAACATCTCCCGCGTACCGCTGATGGCATTGGCCGTAAGGGCGATGACCGGAAGGCTCCGTATACCGGGATCACGGTGCGCACGGATCCTCGCCGTAGTTTCGATACCGTCCATCTCCGGCATCATCTGGTCCATCAATACCATATGGTAATTGTTCTTTTCCAGCTTCTCCAGGCACTCCCGGCCGCTCATGGCGGTATCCACACGCACCTGGTACATGTTCAGTATGCCCTGCGCCACCTTGATGTTGGTGATATTATCATCCACCACGAGGATCTTTGCAAGGGGAGCGATAAAACTCTTGCGTTCATGTTCCGCCTGTATGGGCAGCTCCAGATAATCATAATTGCCGAGCGGCGAAGGATCCGCGATCTTCTGACGGTAATGGAAGGAAAACACGCTCCCGATCCCGTAGGTACTCTTGACGGAGATGCCGCCGCCCATGCCTTCCACCAGGCGCTTGCAGATGGCCAGGCCCAGGCCGGTTCCCTCTATGGTACGGTTCTTGATCATATCCGCACGCTGGAAACTGTCAAAAAGGGTCGGCAGGCTTTCCTCGCGGATACCGCTTCCGGTATCCTCCACCGAGACCTTCACCACCGCTTCGTCACCGTCCGCTTCCCAGTCCACGTTCACGCGTATGTATCCGCGGTTCGTATACTTGGCGGCGTTGGTCAGGATATTGGAATAGATCTGTCTTATGCGGGTCTCATCCCCGAGAAAGCAGCGGGGCAGCGACTCCTTCACATGAACGATCAGTTCCACGTTCTTGTCCGCAAGCCGCAGGAGGATCATATTGCTGCAGATATCCTTCAGTACCAGTCCCAGATTGTATTCCGATTCCGTGATCTCCACCTTGCCCGTTTCGATCTTGGAGAAGTCGAGGATACCGTTGATGATGGAAAGCAGGGTATTGCTGGCGTTGCGGATATTGTTCGCATTCTCCTCGACATGGCTGTTGATGTTGTCGTTGAGGATCAGTTCCGTCATACCGATGATGGCATTCATGGGCGTACGGATCTCATGGCTCATATTCGCCAGAAAGACCGATTTGGCCTGGTTGGCTTTTTCCGCTTCGTTCTTCAGCTCGATCAGCCGGTTCGTGAATTCATGTTCTTCCGTTTTGTCCACGATCCAGATCGTGGTCCCCTTACAGGTCTCCCTGTCGTAAAAAGGCACCAGGGAGATCAGAAACTGCCGGTCGGCAACGGTGATCTCCTGTTTATCACTCTTTTTCAGCCGGTCGACCACAGCCTCCCTCGTAGCTTCGTAATTGAGCTCCGGAAATATCTCGCTGGCCTTTTCATTTACGAAGAGGATACGGTCCATCGCATCGATCACGACAAAGGCATCTTCGATGGTCTCGATGATATCGTCCCGCGCCATGATCATGGAATCAAACATGCGGTAGCGGAAGACCAGCCCCACTACCAGCACCCAGCAGAGGATCACCACAAAAGTGATCAGCTCCGTAAAGTGCACGGCAAGCAGGAGATGCAGCCAGATCCCTACGGGCGGGATCAGCTGAAGAAAGGCCAGCCAGCGGGTGCCGCTGTTGGTCTCAAGCATCTTGTTACGATAATAACGGTAGGTGATATAGAAGCCGAAAACAGAGATCGCCGAAGTGATGGACGCAAACATATAAAGCAGCGGATGGATCTCGATCATACCGGTATAAATCTGCTCTTTTGCAAAAAGATCCACGCCCATGGCCGGCAGCGAAATGACCAGCACGCTGTGGACCAGCAGATAGACCAGGAAAGGCACGCCGATCAGGGAAGGGGTTTCCACGCCGCAGGCACGGATCGAGAAAAAGACCAGTGCCACAACAAAAGCGCATACCGCCATCCACTGAAGCTGCTGTGAGATCAGCACATTCCCTTCCCCGCTCCCCCACAGGGAGAAGCTCTGTCCGAGAAGGCCAAGCAGCACGGAGATCCCCGTAAAATTCAGGCTTTTCTGAACATGCGAGGGTTCACCGATATTGATCAGGATCATTGTAAACAGCCAGCCCAGACCGGCCGTGATACAAAGCAGCTGAAAAACCATGATCTTCCTTTCGCTTTTGCTTGACAATTTCCACAACGCCAAGTATAATCTTCGTTGTGGCGTGTGAGCGCGGCACATAAAGGGGATTAGTTAAACGGTTTAACATCGGTCTCCAAAACCGTCGAAGAGGGTTCGACTCCTTCATCCCCTGCTGAGATAAGGGATCCTTTCAAAGGATTCCTTTTTTATGTTTCCGATAGTTCCTCCTCGAGTTTTTCCCACTCCGCAAGCCAGGCTTCCTCCTGTGCGGCCGCCTCGTCCAGCTTCTGCTGGATCTCCTGGAGCTTCTCATAATCGCTGGCCCAGCGCGGGTCGGCAAGTTCCGCTTCCAGTCCGGCTTTTTTCCCGTCATTTTCCTGAAGGAGTTCCTCCAGCCGCTTCTGTCTGCGCTCGGCCCGGGCACGTTCCTTCCCCGGATTCCCTTTCTTTACCGGAGGGGCAGCCGCTGCCGTTTCTTCTTCCTTCTCATGTCCGTCGATCTTCCAGACCGCGGAAGCCTCCAGGATCTTTTCCTTCCCGTAATGCCGCTCATATTCTTCGTAGCCGAAAGGAAAATACTCGGCCTCGCCGGGCTTGAAGATCAGCAGCTCATCCGCAAGACGCCGTATCAGATAACGGTCATGGGAAACAAAGACCAGCGTTCCGGTATAAGACGAGAGCATCTCCTCCAGCGCTTCTTTTCCGACGATATCCATATGGTTCGTCGGCTCATCCAGAAGCAGCAGGTTCGGCCTGGTCTGCAGAAGCTTTGCCAGTGCAAGCCGCACCCTCTCGCCTCCGGAGATCTCGGATACGTTTTTGTATACATCGTCCCCGCTGAAAAGGAAGCCTCCCAGCACGGAACGCACCTCCGTCTCCGTCATGGACGGGTATTCATCCCAGAATTCGTCGAGCACGGTCTTCGTACTCTGGCTGCGGGCCATCTGCTGCTCAAAATATGCCACATCCACGGCATAGCCGAAGCTGTACTTTCCGCTCTTTTTCGGGATCTTTCCCATGATCGTACGCAGAAAAGTGGACTTTCCCAGCCCGTTTCCCCCGATGATCCCGAGCTTTTTTCCCTTTTGAAGATTCAGATTTACACGGCACAGGCTCTCTTCATAACCGATGCCGAGGTTTTCCACGATCAGGACATCGCGTCCGCTCTGCCGCAGGGGTTCACTCAGCCCGTGGAAAGCCCGCAGATCTTCTTCCTCCGGCTTTTCCACCACTTCCATGCGCTCGATGGCCTTGCGCTTGGAACGCGCCATGGCCGCCTTCGTCGGCTTTCCGATAAAGTGATCCGCAATGGTCTGAAGCCTTTCCTTTTCTTTCTGCTGCGCCAGGTATTCCTTTTTCTGATGCTCGTAACGTTCTTTCTTCTGGCGGACGTAATCGCTGTAATTACCGAAATAGCGTGTGACATGCCCGCGTTCGATCTCGTAAACCGTCTCGGCTACACGGTCCAGGAACAGACGGTCGTGGCTCACCACCACCACAGCCCGAGGATATTCCGCGATATAGCCTTCCAGCCATGCGATGGTAGAGATATCCAGATGGTTCGTGGGCTCGTCCAGGAGCAGGATATCGGGCCGTGTCAGCAGCAGCTTGATAAAGGCGATCTTGGTCCTCTGACCGCCGGAAAAAGACGAAAGAGCTCTGTCCTCATCCTCTTTCGAAAAACCGAAACGCGAAAAAAGCTGCTCATAATCCTTTTCGTAACGGTAACCGCCGAGATACGAAAAGCGTTCCTCCAGTGCGGCATATTCTTCCGCAAGCTTCTCGTCCCCGCCGGCGGAAAGCTTTTCCAGCAGCGTATCCATACGCGCCTTCAGTTCCAGCACCGGTGCAAAGACACTGCGCAGCTCATCCCCCAGACTGGCTTCTTCATTGGCAAAGGTCATCTGGGAGAGCCAGCCTATGGTCGGATCTCCTGTCCGCACAACGGAAGGAAGATCGTCGGAATCCCTGGGCTGCGGTGTCAGCTCTCCGGTGATCAGTTTTAAGAGCGTAGTCTTTCCGCAGCCGTTTCTGCCTACAACGGCGATCTTTTCCTCTTTACGGATGTCAAAATGAACATCCTCAAGGATCGGATCGCCGCCATACGAAACATCTGCGTTTTGAATAGATATCAGCATATCTTTTAGAACTTGGTATAGATCTCCGTGTCGATGGAATCCTGTCCGTCACGGTAAGCAAAGCTGATGGGCGGTGTCTGGATGTTGAGTCCCACCATGGCCGAAACGATACGGATCTTCTCATTGACCGAGAGCATCACATCGTTCACATAGTTTTTCTTGATCACATCATCGAGATTGTCCACAAAGGTGCTCACACTGATGGGAGTGAGGGTTTCCAGTTCCATGGAGACCGCCTTCTTTTCCTCATCCGCCACCTCAAAGTGAACGATGACCATCGCCGTGGTAGGCGCCGCCGGATTCAGGCGCACTGCAAGCTGCGTCTTCACTCCCAGCTTGATCTGCTCGCCGGGCTTGGCGGTGAAATTGTTCTCATACTTCAGCGATCTGATATTGGTTGCTGCGATACTTACTTTTACGTCCTTCATTTTTTTCTCCTCTTTTTCCGGTTTATTTTTTCCGACTCCTGCGGATGTCCTCCGGGAGTATCGGGTTCCTTCCTAAAATTTTATCCCTCTCTGCGCAGTTCAGCTTTCCAGTTCCGCTTCGATCTCGCCCGCAAAAGTTCCGAGCAGGGACGCATCCAGCTCGTCTCCCCGACCTTCGTCGCAGAGCGCCGCATTGGCGGGGAGTATGGGCAGGCTCATCACATGTTCGATCCCGTATCCCGCCGCCACCTCACGGGCATGGCTCTTTCCGAAGAACTCATGACGTTTTCCACAGTCGGGGCAGTCGAAATAGGCCATGTTTTCCACCAGTCCCAGAATGGGAACATTCATGGCCTGGGCCATATGCACGGCCTTTGCCACCACCATGGAGACCAGCTCCTGCGGTGATGTCACCACCACGATCCCGTCCACCGGCAGCGACTGGAATACCGTAAGAGGTACGTCGCCGGTACCGGGAGGCATATCCAGCAGGAGATAATCCAGTTCTCCCCAGGCCACTTCGGTCCAAAACTGCCGCACCGTGGAGGAAATGATGGGACCGCGCCAGATCACGGGGTCCTCTTCATGCTCCAGCAGCATATTGATGCTCATGATCTTTAAGCCGCCGGCAGTTTCCTTCGGTAATACCGCCTTTCCGTCGCTGTCCGCTCCGCCATGGATGCCGTACATCCTGGCGATGGAAGGTCCTGTGATATCCGCATCCAGTATCCCCGCTTTTTTCCCCGAAGCACGCAGCGCATTGGCCAGCAGGGCGCAGATCTGGGATTTGCCCACACCGCCCTTTCCGCTGATCACCGCGATCAGGCGTTTTACCGAGGAGCCTTCGTTACAGGCATCTTTTGCAAGCGGATCCTTTCTGGAGGGGCAGCCGCTCACGCCGCAGCTGCCGCAGTCGCTTTTATTGCAATCTTCACTCATATCGTTCCTTAAAAAGGCGAAGCCGCCTCATTCTGGTTTTTCTTTACGATGAACAGATCCGCTATGGCTTTTGCAAGGCGGAAAGGATAAAGCTGAAGCATATTTGTGGTGATCAGTTTACCCATCCTCACTTCAAAGCCGATCTGTACAAAGCGTTCTTCCTTCGGAAATGCATCATTCAGGTACTCACAGGGAGCCACCTCGAAGGTCTTGGGCGTGGAAATATCCACCAGCTTGTTGATCATCATGCCCATGGCCGTTGCCGCGCTGCCCATCATCTGGTTCATGGATTCGCTCACGGCGCTCATATGCAGTTCCGACACATCCTGTTCAAAAAACATCCCGTGACCGTCGCTGCCCATCATCAGGTCCGTCATGATCTTTACATCATCTTCCCTCAGAAAGAGCACGCTGTAGCCGTCCAGGCCCTTCACATAGTCCACACGGGTCACAAAGGTCTTTACCGGCAGGCTCTCAACGATCTCGCCTTTATTCTTGATCTCCACCAGCGGGGTCGAGATATCGATATCATTATGCAGAAGCACACTGAGCGCAGTTACGGCATTACCGAGAGTGATATTGGCCACCTCGCCGATCGCAGAGATCTCCATCTCGTTAAATCCCATCTGCTCTGCCTTTTGCCGCGCCGCTTCGATCAAAGCCTTATCCATACCGTCTTCATCCTCCGTACGCATTTCAAACCCAACAGGTAGCATTTATTTTACCACAGACCCTACCCTTTTCGCAAGGTATTTGTTCGTTACTGTTTCCAGTTCGCTGCTGTTCGGCCCCGCTTCCCCCGCCCTTGCGTTTCCGGGCCCCGGGGGGTATAATTTATGCGGGGGCACAGAGCATTTACGCCCCCTGATCACACGGCTGCCTGAGCTCTGGGGGCGCTTCCTGCCGCCCGTTGAAACAGGCTCCGCACAGGAGGATTCCTTCATGGGACGCACCGGAAAACGTTTCCTGGCCGCAGGCATCGCGCTGGGCCTGATCATATTGGTCGCCGTGCTCCGTCTTGCCGGTAAGAGCGCGGCCGCCATCCCCAAAAACCCTCCCGGCACCACGGGAAGTTCCGCGGGAAACCTGTATAACGGCGGAAGCTTCTGCGAATCCGACGGGATCGTCTTTTTTTCCAATCCTTACGACGGCGGCAGCATCTATGCCATGAACCCCGACCAGAGCGGTATCCGCAAGGTAGTCACGGCCGACGCTTCGCTGATCAACTGCGCCGGGGGCTATCTGTATTATTTTTCCGCCTCTTCCGCCGGTCAGTCCGGTCTGGGCTACGTGCGTGACGGCCGCGGGATCTACCGGGTGGACAGCGCCGGAAAACGGAACATCCTCCTGAAACAGATCACCACCGATACGCTGCTGCTCTACGGAAACGAACTGCTCTACACCAATTTTACCGAAGATGAAAAGAAACAGAGCGCCGTGGTCACGCTCAGCAGCATCTCCATCGACGGGGAAACGGAAAGGCCTCTGCTCTCCGAGCATCCGAAACTGGGCTGTGTCGTCGGGACCGAGGTCTGGTATGCCGGGATGGACGGGGATCATCACCTGCATGCCCTGGATCCTCTCAGCATCTCCAAGCGAGAGGTCACGTCCCTAAACATGTACGAGCCCGATGAGGACAACGGACTCGTGTATTTTCTGGATATGGATGACGATATGCACCTGAAGGTCTGGTCTTCTTCCGACAATTCCGTCCGGATCATAAGTGAAGAGCGTATCGAAACTTTCAACCGTTACGGCGATACCATCTATTACCAGACCATCGATGAAAGCGGTGCAAACAACTATGCCTTCAAGCGTATCCGTACGGACGGGAGCGGCGAAGAAGTGATCTACGAAGGTGTGGTCCGCGATATCCAGGTTACTTCGCAGTATGTATATTTCCGGGACTACAAAGCGGATCTGCCGATCTACCAGCTTGCTCCCGGAGCAAGTTCCATCGGCGTCTTCAGCGGTGCCGCCGATGCGGTGGCTGCTCCCTGACCCTGCATTAACCTTTTATGATATGTTTTTCCTTAAGACCGTCGGCCATTTCGGTCACGGTCTTTTTGTTCAGCGGGTGTCTCAGATACGGCGCAAGCTCTTTCAGCGGGAGCAGGACGAAGTCCCTGGCCTCCATATCCGGATGCGGTATCACAAGCTTATCGCTGTCCAGGACCAGATCGTCATAAAAAAGGATATCCAGATCCAGCTTCCGCGGCCCCCAGTGCTGCTTTTTTGCATGTTCCACACCCTGTTGTGCCTCGATCTCCTTTAAACGCTTCAGGAGCTGCCAAGGCTCATAAGAGGTCTCCAGCTCCGCGACGAGATTGCAGAAATCCGCCTGTGCAACGCCGCCGTAAGGAGTGCTCCTTACCATGCTGCTCCTGCGTATGAGCCGGCAGGCCGGATCTTCATCCAGCGCCGCAAGTCCCGCTTCGATCTGCTTCTCGCTCTCCCCTTCATTGGCTCCGACGCCGATAAAGACACGGTGCCTTTTCCTCCGTATCGTTATCCCCACTTTGGAGACTTCGGCCCGTACAGGCGCTTCCGGTTTATAAATGCCCAGCTCGATCTCCTCGATCATCGGATACTCCCGAAAGACCGCGCGGCACAGATCCTCCGCCACGGCTTCCAGCAGATCCCTCCGCTTTTCCGTAAAGACCCGGCTGATAAAAACGCAGAGCTCATCGTAGGAGACCGAGCGGTCCAGTTCATCCGTGATCCCCGCCTCCTGCAGCTGCATAAAAAAGCGCCCGGAAACAAGAAAATCCTGTCCCGTGCGTTTTTCTTCGTCGTATACTCCGTGATATGCAAAGATCTTCAGATCCCTGATCCATATCTGATCCACGTGCTTTTTCCTCCACAATAAACGCCGGTTTATATACGCCCCGGTCCGGCTCCCGGGGACGCCCCAAGCCGCCGCCGCGCAGCCCCGGACCCTGTCTACCTTCCCAGCATCGCGTAAAAGCGGTTCTGCAGCACTTCGTCATCCTCAAAATCCCCGCGTACCGCCACGGTCACTGTTTTGCTGCCGGGTTTCTTCACACCGCGCATGGTCATGCAGGTATGCTCCGCCTCTACCATCACCATGGCTCCGTAGCATTCCAGCTCCTCCATGAGTGCGTCGGCGATCTGGCCGGTCATGCGCTCCTGCATCTGCAGGCGCCTTGCAAAAACCTCCACAGTCCTGGCCAGTTTGGAAAGTCCCGCCACCTTTTCATCAGGGATATATGCCACATGAACCTTTCCGAAAAAGGGCAACAGATGATGCTCGCAGGTGGAAAAAAAGGCGATATCCTTCTCCATCACCATATCGTCTGATTCGGTCGTAAAAGTCCTGGCCAGATGCGTCGAGGCGTCATCTTCCATCCCCGCCAGTATCTCCGTATACATCCGTGCCACCCTCTGCGGGGTGTCTTTCAGGCCTTCCCTGCCGGGATCTTCGCCCATGCCCTCGAGCAAAAGTTTTACTGCTTTTTCAATCTTTTTTTCGTCTACCATTTTCCTTATTCTCCACGATCTTTTTAAGTCTCCCCAGCCAGGAGAGCGAGCCGCAGGCCACTATGGGAAGCTTTCTGCCCGAAAGCAGAAGCGCCAGCTCCAGGCCTTCTTCCACACTGTCTGCAGCCGTCACACCGCAGGACGCATCAAGCCGCAGCGCGCATTCCGATAGTTCAAATGCCGGCAGTGCACGCGCCGTCCCCGGCGGTGTGATACATATCAGCTGTGTTGCCAGCGGCAGAAGGGTCTTTAACATCCCTTCATAATCCTTATCTTTCAGCACGCCCATCAGAAGGATCACCGCCTCTGACGGGAAACAGATCCTTATGCTTTCCGAGAGCCGCTCCGCTCCGGCGGGATTATGCGCACCGTCCGCCACCAGCACGGGTTTTCTTCCGAGAAGGCTGAAACGTCCGTACCAGACGGTCTCCTCCAAGCCCTTCCGGATCACTTTCTCCGTACAGGCAAAACCGCATTCCGCGAGTTCCTCCAATACCGTCAGGGCGAGTGCCGCATTCTGCGGCTGACAGCTTCCCGTCAGTCCCGTATGCAGCGCCTTATACGGCCCCAGATCCATACGGCAGCCCGACAGGGATATCTTTGTCTTCACCGGATCATAAGCAGACCGCAGCTTTGTTCCGCAGCGCTCCGCCGCTGCGGAAAGCAGCTCCTCCGCCTCCGGCTGCTGGCGGGCACTCACCACACGGCAGCCCGCTTTGATGATCCCGCTCTTTTCCGCGGCGATGGCAGCGATATCCGCCCCCAGTACTGCCGTATGATCAAGCGAGATGGGTGTAAAAACACTTACCAGCGGCGCCGGAAGGATATTGGTCGCGTCCCCTGCCCCTCCCATACCGCATTCCACGACTGCGATATCGCAGTTTTTTTCCTTAAAATACAGAAAGGCCAGCACAGTCAGCGCTTCAAAAAAGGTCGGCCGCTCTTCTTCCGGAAAGCTTTCTTCCGCCTCGCGGATCTGCCCGAGCAGGGCGTACCAGTCTTTTTTCGCAATGGGCCTTCCTCCGCACTGCACGCTTTCACGATCCGTATCCATGGCAGGCGAAAAGAAACGCCCCACACGGAAACCCGCGCTTTTCAGCACGGTCGACACATAGGCAAGGACCGAACCCTTTCCGTTGGTCCCCGCGATATGCACAGAGGGAAAGGCTTCCTGCGGCCGGCCCAAAGCCTCAGCCAGCCGCCGCACACGTTCCAGCCCCGGCCTGCTGCCGCGGCTTTTCAGACTTTCAATATATGCTTCCGCTTCCTGCGTCGTCATCAGAACTCGTCGGGCATCCCGTCTCCGTCCATATCGACATGATCCGCCGCATAGCCGATCGCCTGCATATTCACGGTACGCCTGCGGATCCGTTCTCTGTCCGCCTGTTCCAGAATATAATCCTTGACCTGACGGGCGTGCCGGATGTGTTTGAACACAAGCGTGGAATCCGTCACATCGCCCGTATAGCAGGTGACCGTCCCCAGTTTGCAGATGCGCTCCATAAAACTGGCGTTCAGGCGCACGTCCGTCACTTTATACATGTAACAGTCGTCTTCCTGCTTGCTGAGGAAGCCCGAGTCGATGGTGATCATATCCGTACGGACATGATAGACCGTAAAGGTCCAGGGAAGACCCAGGAACAGCCAGCGCTTTCTTTCCCGAAATACGTCCTGCTTTTCGTCGTCTGCCATTTTCTTACCTCCTTTTTATTCTCTCCCGCCCGGCTTGCAGCGGCAGATGTGATCAGCTCCCGCTCCGTCTTCCGTCGTCCCCGGTCCGTCATCAGCCGGAGCTGTCATTCTCGTTTTTCTGCTTGCGCTTTTTCATGCGCTCGATATATTCGACCACTTCGGGGTTCTTATCGGTACAGCGGCAGCCGTACAGCACATACTGATCCATTTTTTCCCTCCGGATCACCTTTCCGCTCATATGTACGGTATTGCCGTCCTTTTCGTTCACGGTGCAGGATACGTTCTTTCCCGTGGAGATGGGAAGACGTTTCTTTGCATCCAGCACAAACGCGAAACCGCTGGGGCTGACATCCTTCAGCGTGGTAAACAGCTGGTCGGGCAGCCCTTCGATCGTGAAGATCGCCGGCACCCAGACATAGGTACGTCTCTCACCGCGCCGGTTCTCGATCCCCTCGCTCATGGGCGAGACGATGCGGTGATACAGAAGCCCGTTCTTTTTAACGGTATCGATATTGCAGTTTTTAAAAGTCCAGTTGTTCCCTTCTCCGTCGGGCACTTCCATATGGATCTGCACACCCGTACCGGAAAAGTTCACCCGCACACCCTTATGCATAAACGGGATCACCAGAAGGGCCTTGTTTCCCGTCTTCATCACACGCGAGATAAACTTCGCCTGCGTATCGCCCCCGTTGGTGACGCTGATCTGGACTCTTACCCCCATAGGGATATCCGCATAGTTCACTTCTCTACCTCATAGATCACGGCACTGTAAGGCATAAGGTTCAGCTCCATTACGCGTTCCCGTGAAAGCAGGGTCTCCCTGCTTTCCGGCAGGCTGCCGCCAAAGCGCTCCCAGCCGGTGCAGAGGATGCTCTTCCAGCTCTCTTCTTTCTTCCTTGCTTTCTTTTTCTTTGCTGCCGCTTTCTCTTCCGCTTTTTCCTCAGCCTCTTCTTCGGGATCCAGCGCCAGAGCGAAGTCCTTTATCTCTTCATCCCCGAAATTCAGGGCGCAGACATAGCTTTTCTCCTTTGTCATGCGGCGGAATACGTAAAGCGGTGCAGCTCCTTCCTTGCAATACAGCCACTCGTAATTATCGCGCTCATATTCCCTGCTGTAAAGCACTTCTTCCGAACAGTACAGTTTCTGCAGCTCGCAGATGCAGTCGTAGAGCCCCCGGTGAAGCGGCTGTTCCAAAAGCGAAAACTCCACTTCCCGCTGCTCGTTCCATTCCGTACGCTCTCCGAGCTCATTGCCCATAAAGGAAAGCTTTTTGCCCGGATGCATATACATATAGGCGTAATAAGCCCTGGCCTGGGCAAACTTTTCTTCATCCGTTCCCGGGATCTTTTCCAGTATCGTTCCCGCTCCCCCCACGACTTCATCATGGGACAGCGACAGGATAAAGCGCTCGTTATAATAATACCACATGGAAAAGGTCAGCTTGTGGTATTCCTGCTTTCTCCGTGCCGGAGGAAGAGAAAGGAAATACAGTCCGTCATACATCCAGCCCATATCCCATTTATAATCAAAGCCCAGCCCGCCTTCGGCCACGCTTTTTGTCACGCCGCCCTGCCAGGAGGAGGAATCCTCCGCAAAGAGCATTACCTTCGGATATTTCTTCCGGATCAGGGTGGTCAGCCTGCGGGCAAATTCCATCCCGGCAGGATTTTCTCCCTTATCCTACTGCCCTCCCCTGTAGATCAGACAGCTCACAGCATCCACGCGCAGGCCGTCAAAATGGAATTCCTCCAGCCAGTAATCCGCGGAAGACAGAAGGAAACTTGACACCTCGGGCCTTTCATGGTTGAACATGCAGGTCCCCCACTGGCTCTCGGCCACGCCGGGACTGTAATACTCATAAAGGGCAGTCGTATCATAAAGCTTTAATGCAAAATCATCGATCGCAAAATGCACCGGCACAAAATCCATGATCACGCCGATCCCCGCGAGATGACACTGATCCACCAGGTACTTCAGATCCTCCGGCTTTCCGTAGCGGCAGGTCGGTGCAAAATACCCGGTCAGCTGATAGCCCCAGGACCCGTCGTAAGGATACTCGCAAAGCGGCATCAGTTCGATATGCGTATAGCCGCTTTTCTTTACATGCTCGATCAGCGGCGCTGCGATCTCACGGTAGGTATACCAGCCGTGCTCTTCTTCGGGATTACGGATGAAAGCGCCAAGATGCGCCTCATAGATGGAGAGCGGACGGTCCTTGCAGTTGCTCCTTTCCTTCATCCATTCCTCATCATGAAACTCATAGGTGGAAAGCTCCGTGATCCTGGAAGCACTTCCCGGGCGCAGCTCGGCTCCGAAAGCATACGGATCCGCATGTTCGGCGCGCCAGTTGTTATGCCCGTAGATCACGTATTTGTACAGATCTCCCGGCTTCGCTTCACTGACGGTCACGCTCCAGCAGCCGTGTTCGTCCCGCTCCATCGGCAGCTCGAACCAGTGATTGAAATCCCCGAACACATTGACGCCGGTGGCTCCCGGCGCATAGGTACGGAACGTCACTCCCTTTTTATTCACATGCGCGCCGAAAAACTTCCAGGCCCGCAGGCTCTTCCCTTCAAAGAATTCCTTCATCTCCTGTTCCCTGCTCATCCTGTCGCATCTCTCCTTAAAACTGTTTATTCCGGTCTCCGCGTTCAGTTGACCGTTATCGTTCCCAGACGCAGCTGTCCGTCGATCTCCGGCATCAGTTCCGCCTGATAGCGCTCCATAAGCGAAGCATAGTAGCTGCCTCCCACATCCACGCCCTCGATCCCTTCGTCCTGAAGCGAACGCATATAAGCGGCAGCGGTACGCTCTCTTTCCATGGCATTCTGAAGTACTCCCGTATCCAGTCCGGTGGCGCTTTTTTCACGCTCCGTCATCTTCAGCCATTCCCGCTCCGCATCATAGCGGATCGACTTTTTCTCCTCCGGATCCAGCGAAAAGCCCGCATTCTCCGCTTCCCGCGCATAGATCAGATCCCGGACCGCATAATCCGTCACCGTATCCTTTGCCATCTCGTAAATATAGGAAGCCTCATCCTGCTTGCTGATCCGCAGCTTCCAGTAGGCTTTCGGATCCTCCGCATTATAACGCAGTGCCTGTTCGTTCACGGCTCTTTCCATACGCAGGACATACCAGGCCAGTTCCCCGCCGCTCATCTCTGTCCGCGCCCCGTTTCCGGAAAGGACGATGGCAGCATCGTTTACATGCTCCGCAAGCTGATAGCCGTTGTCCTCCAGGCGTCCGCGATTTGCGATATTATATCCGAGCAGAAAGATCGCCAGCGCAAGGAACAGCGGACGGTAGCGGTGCAGTATCCCTGCGGGCGCCGTCTTTGTCCTGCGCAGCATGGATACGGGCGCCTGCCTCTTTCCGGCAAGCTTCCTTATCCCTGCCAGTCTCTTTTTTCTCAGGCTCTCCCTTCCATCCATCAGGGTTCCTCTCCGAAGATCGTATCGCCCTTATAACGGAAAACAATATGTTCCGCGGCTGCAGCCGAATGATCGTTCGTCGTGTCCATCATCGACCAGTCGCTTCTGTGTATACTGAAACTGAGCACCAGCGTCGCGTCCTTATCCAGAAGCAGACTGTCCCCGAAGCTGATCACGCAGCAGCTGTCCGCATCCTTCCCGGAGGCATTCTTAAAAGTTCCCTTTACGCCGCTCAGGGCCTGATAGCTGCCTCCAGCACCCTGGACTGCCGCATGATAGCATTCAAATACCGGTGTGCTGCCGCCGTCCGCGGTAAAGTAATAATCGATCTCCAGCTCGTTCAGCGCCAGAGAGGTACCGCCCGCTCTCCGTACCTCCATGGTCCCGGCCAGCGCCGTGGCGCTGCTGCCCATACCGTCGTAGCGCACGCTGACAGACAGCTCCCCGTTGGCAGACGCATCGTTCTTTGCCGCATTTCCTCCGGCGGGATCCCAAGCGTTCCCCTGCCCCGGAGCTTCGCTCACAACAGTTCCGGCGTCTTCCCCGCCCTCCGGCTCGCTGCCGAAGATGAGGCTGCCCTTTTCATAAAGGGCGATGCCATAGGCCGTCACCGTCTGTCCTTTGACTCCGGCCAGCCCCTCGAAGGAGGGATCGTTATCGTCCTCCCAGACACCCAGAGGATTGCGCATACGCACCTGGATCTCTTTTTTGTAATGCTCCTGGCCGCCGGGATAGAGCGAACCGTCGTCAAAGACTACGGAAAGATAGTACAGATGCTTATCCTCTTCCCAGACCTTCAGACCCTCGATGCGGCCTCCCGCCATATAATTGTTCGAGATCTCGATATTGCCGGCCGTACCGCCTGCCGCGTATACCTCGCTCAGATCCACGAAATAGCGCAGCTCCAGATCTTCCGCCACACGCGCAGGCCAGGCGCTCACATTGTACACCAGCGCCTTGATCTCGGTAAAGTCGTTTCCGTCCGCGTTGATCCCGGCCTCGACATAGAATTCCGCGCCGTCCGGCTTTTCCACCGCGCCGAAATCCTTCAGCGTCTTCCCGTGATAACGGCCGTACATGGCCGCCAGCAGGCCGGTAAAACCGGCGTTGTAATCGCAGGCCACCTCATTGGTCACATAATTTGAGACCTCATCGGTATAATTATCCGAGGCATCCGGTCCGCCCACAAGCGCCCCGTACAGGGTATGGCGGTGAGAAGCCGGTTCGTTCATATTGTTGGACCAGGATGCCTGCGCCGTGCGGTGGTGCGGATGTACCGGCGGGTTCTTTCCGAAGCCGCAGACGTAGGAACGCCCGCTGCTGCCCAGTGCGTAATCCGCCTGGGAGCAGGCAAATTCCCAATAGGCATCCTTCCTGCTGCTGCCGCACAGCTCCGATTCGCTGTAGACTGCCGCCACAAAAGCCGTTGTGGTGGCATAGCGCAGCGGTCCCCACTGATCCAGCCAGGCCAGGCCTTTCGGCGTATATCTGATGCGCTGTCCGTCAGAGGTCCCTGTGCTCCAGTAATCCAGGTGCTTTTCCACTTCATCCTGATAGAAGCCGTCCTTCGTTTCGCGGGCCAGCAAAAGGGCTGCACCGATATGCACATCATCCCAGCAAAGGCTCCAGTTGTAATCCCATTCCTTTGCCCGGTAGTCTTTCTCTGCTTTTTCCAGATACTCTTCCTGTCCCGTTGCAAGATAGAGCCAGGTTCCCGCCCAGGCCAGTTCGTCATAAAAGCCGCTGTGGGAATCGTAAAAACCGTTCGCCTGCGTATAGCCTGCATCGGAACGGCCCTGATCCGCCATGCGGTACAGGCCTTCCGCATGCTCCAGGCAGCGTTTTGCGTAATCCGCGTCCCCGTTTGCGCTGAATACCACGGCAGCCGAGGCCAGGCTTGCCGCAGCTTCCGCACAGACGGTACTTCCCGGCGCCGAAGCATCCACCTTATAGGCCGGCCGCTCCATCGGAAGCACCTCTGCCGGTCCCCACCAGGAATGATCGCTGCCGCCGTTTCCTACCTGATAATAATACACATCCTCTTCCGGATGGCACTTCATCAGATAATCATTGACCCAGCGCAGATCGTCCAGAAGATACGGAAGCTGTCCGCTCTCCCGGTAGGCGTCCGGAAACTCGCAGAAAGACCAGGCCAGCATCGCTCCGGAATAGGCCATGGGCAGATTGAACTTGACATGGTCGCCGGCATCATACCAGCCCCCTGTCAGGTCGAGCCCCACGTCCGCTCCGTCATTCAGCGCGCTGTCGCCGCGCCAGTTGCAGCGTACTTTTTCGGGCAGATCTCCGGAACGCTGCAGTTCATAAAAGAGCAGGGCTTTCTGAAGAGCCTCTCCGTAATTGTAAGCTCCGCTGCCTTCGATCCCTTCATATTCCGCCGCATCCTCCGTCAGCCCACCGGTATCCTGCTCTGCCGATGCACTTCCCGATGCGGCATCATTCCCATCGCCCTGCGTCGGGGCCGCCCCGGCCTCCTGTCCGGATACGGCTTCCCGGCTCCCGTCTGCGGCTGCATTGTCCGAAAGCGCTTCTTTATCTCCGCATGCCGCCAGCAGCGACATGCACAGGATCATGGCGATCCCTTTCCTTTTCAGATCAATCCTTTTCATCCGTCATCCTGTCCAAAGTGTCAGAAAAAGTCCAATATATTATACCTCTTTTTCCCTTAGATAGCAAACGGCAATCCTGTCTGCGGAGCGATCCTCCTTGCGTTAATCCCGTGGATATGCCATAATAGGAAAGAATGTTTCCGGCATGGCGGCAGGCCTGCCGATCAGAGTATCGGCCCGCAGCCACGCCGCAGCTGCGCTGCCCGGGTCTGAACAGTTACGACAGAACAGTATATGAAGGAGAATACAGGGCATGGAAAAGAAAAAACTCATCATGGGCGTATGTAAAAACTACTGGTGGTACAAGGTTGAGCCCTTCTACGTCTCATGCTCGAGATATAACGGAAAGAACTGCGATATCGTCGCTTTTACGAAAAACCTCTCGGCCTTTACCCGGGATAAGCTGCGCGAATATCATATCCACAGCATCGAGATCCCCGATTCCTATGAAAAGAACGGCCCCATCGATTACCGCTACGGACTGTATATCGAAATGCTGAAAAAACGCGGTGAGGATTACGACCAGGTCCTTTTCTGCGATACCCGCGATGTTTTCTTCCAGGATGCCATGTTTCCCGAAGATGCCACAGAACCGTATCTCGGCGTGGCCGTAGAAAGCGGACTCATCAACGGGGACGACTGGAACCGCCGCTGGATGCAGGAACGCTTCGGCGAGGAGATCTACAATGAACTGAAGGACAATCACGTGCTCTGCGCCGGGACGATCTGGGGCAGCACCTCCGTGATCCGTCATTTCTGCCAGGCCATGATCGACAATCTTTCCGACCCGCAATTCAACTTTATCGATATCAACGACCAGACCTCCTACCAGTACATGGTCTACAAGGGGATCGAACCCGTCAACGCTTCCACCTGCTTCAGCAGCCTGGACGGCGGAAGGGTCGCGACCATCGGAAACGAAGGGGACTTTACGCTCAGCGGCGATACACTGCTCTGCCCCGAAGGCGGGAACACGCGTCCGGCCCTGGTCCATCAGTGGGACCGTCACAAAAAGCTTACGCCTTTTGTAAAACGCCTCTATCGCGAACGCCATCCGCGCATCCGCTGGAAACGCTACTGCGACTGGAGAAGCTTAAAGGACATCGCCCTCAGTTCCTATCACGACGGTCATTTTATGAACATGTTCATTGCAAGCGTAAAATATCTCTTTGCGGAAAAACCCAGGGGCGAACGCCTCTGGAAATGAAATGTATTTAAACGTCCGTCTCCCTGCAGAGAGACAGATGCTTCAGCACGTCCCGGTAGAAAGCAAGCTTTGTTTCATCCGTAAGCTCCCTGCCGGAAACATAATAACGGATCGAAGGGCTTTTCTCTGAGGAAAGCCCTTTTTCTTCCAGTATCCTCTTCATGTTCCGCGCGGTCCCTTCGCTGCCGTCGATCATATTGATCTTCGGACCGAGCAGTGAGCGGAGCACCGGACGGAAATGATTGAAATGAGTGCAGCCGAAGACAAGCGTCCCGTATATTTCGGCGGTATCCTGCCCAAGGCTGTCCTTTAAGTATTTTCTTACCGCTTCGGAATCAAACTCCCCGCGTTCCGCAAAATGCACGAGTCCCGGCAGGGCCAGCACATCTACGATCCCTTCTTCATCTACCTTCAGGATCAGATCATGCAGCTTTTTCTCCGCTGCGGTCAGAGGTGTGGCGATGACCAGGATCCGCTTCCCCTCACCGCGTTCCACGGCAGGCTTAACCGCAGGCTCGATGCCGATCACGGGTATGTCGTATTTATTCCGGAGGTATGCTGCCGCAACCGCGGTCGCGGTATTGCAGGCGATCACGACACAGTCGCAGCCCAGCCCGCAGAGAAATGCCACCGCCGTATCCGCATAGGAACGTATCTCTTCCGCAGTCTTTTCCCCGTAAGGTACATGGTCCGTATCCGCATAATAGTAATAAGCCTCCTGCGGAAGGAGCTTCCGTGCTTCATAAAGCACGGTCAGCCCGCCGATCCCGGAGTCCATGATCCCGATCTTCATAAACCCACCGCTGTATAAAGTTCCTTAAGCTGTGCCGGAGTCAGTTCCGCATACTCGCCGGGTCTTAAGTCGCCGAGACTGACCGTTACCACCCGGGTGCGTTTCAGCGCTCTTACGCGTATCCCCCGCAGTGCCCACATCCTGCGGATCTGGCGGTTTAAGCCTTCCCGCAGCACCATGCGCACCACGCATTTGCGCAGCCGTTCGATCCGGCAGGCTCTGGTCTTCTTCTTCAGATCTTTCAGATAAACTCCTGCCCGCAGAACTTCCAGATCCTCTTCGGAAGGATCCTTCCATAGATGAACGATATATTCCTTTTCATGTGCGAAACGCCCCTGCATCATCACATGGATCAGTTCGCCGTCATTCGTAAGCAAAAGCAGGCCTTCGGAATCCTTATCCAGGCGTCCGGCATAACTGACACGGAGCGGATAATCGATCGCGTCGGCCACCGTAGTCTCCGCATGGGGATCGCGTTCACTCACCACCACGCCCGGGGGTTTGTAATATGCCAGGACGACTTTCTTTTCCTGCCGCTTCAGGGGCTGCCCGTCCAGACACACCTCATCGCCTTCCGTGACCACTTCCCCGAGAGAAGCCACACGTCCGCCGACCTGCACTCTCCCGGCTTCGATCAGCCGGTCCGCTTCGCGTCTGGAGCATACGCCGCAGGACGCAAGGTATTTATTCAGCCGTTCTCCTTCCTTCATGAGCGCTCCGTAAGTGCTCTGTACTCGTCAAAGCAGTCCAGAGTGGCAAAATAATCCGAAGGCTTCTCCGCCCGGCGGATCAGCTGTACGCTGCCGTCTTCTTTCAGCAGAAGCTCCGCCGATTTCAGCTTTCCGTTATAATTATATCCCATCGCATAGCCATGGGCCCCGGTATCATGGATGACCAGATAATCCCCGATGGCGATCTCCGGAAGTTCACGGTCGATGGCAAACTTATCATTGTTCTCGCAAAGCGAACCGGTCACATCATAGACGTGATCGCAGGGATCGTTTTCCTTCCCGAGCACCGTGATATGATGGTAAGCACCGTACATGGCCGGACGCATCAGGTTCACCGCGCAGGCGTCCACGCCGATGTACTCCTTATAGGTATGTTTCTCATGGATCGCTCTGGTCACGAGACAGCCGTAAGGTCCGGTCATAAAACGTCCCATCTCGGTATAGATGGCCACATCCCCGAGACCGGCAGGTACCAGCACCTCTTCGTAGACCTTCCGTACGCCTTCGCCGATCACGCGGATATCGTTCGGCGTCTGATCCGGACGATAGGCGATCCCCACGCCGCCGGAAAGATTGATAAAGCTTAAACTCACTCCGGTCTTTTCTTTTATCTCAAGCGCCAGCTCAAACAGCGTGCGCGCAAGCATCGGATAATAATCATTCGTGACCGTATTGCTCACCAGGAACGCATGAAGACCGAATTCCTTCACTCCCTTTTCCTTCAGGATAACGTATGCCTTAAGGAGCTGTTCCTTTGTCAGGCCGTATTTTGCATCCCCCGGATTGTCCATGATGCCGTTACTGATGGTATATACCCCGCCGGGGTTATAGCGGAGCGAAAGCTTCTCGGGAAGCTTTCCAAGCGTCTTTTCCAGAAAATCGATATGCGTGATATCGTCCAGATTTATGATGGCCCCGAGTTTATGCGCAAGGACATAATCCTCGGCGGGCGTATCGTTCGACGAGAACATGATCGCGTCCCCGCGGGCTCCCGTGGCATCCGAGAGCATCAGTTCCGTATAAGAGGAACAGTCACAGCCGCAGCCGTACTCTTCCATGATCTTCATGAGAAAAGGATTCGGGTTGGCCTTGACCGCAAAATACTCCCGGTAACCCGGATTCCACGCAAAAGCCTCTTTGATCGCCTTTAAGTTTTCCCGTATCCCCTTTTCATCGTAAAGATGAAAGGGCGTGGGATATTTCTTTACGATCTCTTCCACCTGTTCCTTTGTAACAAACGTTTTCTTTTCCATCTTCTTTCTCCTCTGTATTTCGCTTCGGGATCCGCTTCCGTGATCCCGGCGGCTTCTCCTTTCCGAAAAGATCCGCGCCTCTCAGCGGATCTGCCAGTCGACGGGCTCCACCCCGTGGCTTTTCAAAAACTCATTGCATTTGCTGAAATGACGGCAGCCGAAAAATCCGCGGTATGCCGACAGCGGACTCGGATGCGGCGCCTTGAGGATCAGGTGCTTCGGATTCTTCAGCATCTCACTCTTCTTCTGCGCGGGACTCCCCCATAAAAGAAAGACCATCGGCCGGTCCTCCTTATCGAGGATTTCGATGATCGCATCCGTAAACTGTTCCCAGCCGATACCGCGATGGGAAAAGGCTTCGTGCGCACGCACGGTCAGCACCGTATTGAGGAGCAGCACTCCCTGCTCCGCCCATGCCTTGAGATTGCCGTGCTGCGGGATATCGCAGCCCAGATCGTCATGAAGCTCCTGATAGATATTCACAAGCGAAGGCGGGATCTTTACGCCTTCCGGAACGGAAAAACAAAGCCCCTGCGCCTGTCCCGGCTCGTGATAGGGATCCTGTCCCAGGATCACGACCTTTACTTTACTCAAAGGCGTCAGGTGCATTGCGGTGAAGATCTCTTCCTTGGGCGGAAAGATCCTTCGGCTTCCGTATTCCTGTACAACTGTTTCACGCAAACGACGATAATAAGGTTTGCGGAATTCCGGCGAAAGCGCCGCCTGCCATTCTCCCGAGAGCGCCGGCATTGTTATTTCCTCCTCTGTATGCTTCTCGTATCCGGCTCCTAAATACGGACCGGGATCCCCTTCTCCCGGAGGAACGACTTCACATCCGCGATCCTCAGTTCTTTAAAGTGGAAGAGCGATGCAGCCAGCGCGGCATCTGCCTTTCCTTCGGTAAGCGCATCATAGAAATGCTCCATGGTCCCCGCACCGCCGGAAGCGATGACCGGTACCGGAACCGCTTCGGAAATGCGCCGGGTCAGTTCCAGATCATAGCCGGCCTTGGTCCCGTCGCAGTCCATGCTGGTAAGCAGGATCTCGCCGGCTCCGAGTTCGCAGCCCTTTATCGCCCATTCCACGGCATCGATGCCGCAGTCGATACGTCCGCCATTTTTATAAATGTTCCAGCCGCCGTCTTCACGCCTTTTCGCGTCAATGGCCAGCACCACACACTGACTGCCGAAGCGGTCCGCCGCATCGGCGATAAGCCGCGGATTCTGTATCGCGGCGCTGTTTACCGAGACCTTGTCGGCTCCGGAACGCAGGATCTCCTTGAAATCATCCACAGTACGTATCCCTCCGCCTACCGTGAAGGGAATGAACACCTTTTCCGCAACGCGGCGCACCATATCCGTTACGGTAGCCCGTGCATCGGAGGATGCGGTGATATCCAGAAATACCAGTTCATCGGCGCCCTCGGCATCATAGGCCGCAGCGATCTCCACCGGATCACCGGCGTCGACCAGATTCACGAAATTGACTCCCTTTACCACCCGTCCGCCGTTTACGTCCAGACAGGGGATGATCCTCTTGGTATACATATCATAACTCCATAAAATTCTTCAGTATGTGCAGGCCCACGCGTGAACTCTTTTCCGGATGGAACTGCGTTGCGAAAACGTTATCTTTTTCCACGGCTGCATGGATATGCACGCCGTATTCCGTACTCGCCGTCACCAGCTGCGGATCTTCGCTTTCCAGATAATAGGAATGTACGAAATATACGTAACTGCCTTCGTCAAGCCCGTGAAGCAGGCGGCTCTCCCGCTCCAGATGCAGGCTGTTCCAGCCGATCTGCGGCACCTTCAGCCCGTCGGACGCCGGAATGCGCTTTATCTTTCCCGGAAATACTTTCAGACCTTCCGCTTCCGGGCTCTCCTCGCTGCCGTCAAACAGAAGCTGCAGCCCTACGCAGATCGCCAGAAAAGGCCTGCCGCTTTCGATCACGCTGTGTATCGTTTTTTCCAGCCCAAAACTTTTCAGCTTTTCCACGGCATCGCCAAACACGCCCACACCAGGCAGCACCACCTTCTCGGCCGCTTCGATCAGCGCCGGATCACGGCTTAAGACCGCATCCCCGCCCAGTGCGCGAAAGGCATTCTCCACGCTCTTGATATTTCCCGCATCATAATCAACGATCGCTATCATAATGATCCCTTTATCCTTTTAATTCCTGCAGGCCCGATCCGCTGCCTCTTCCGCTATCTTTCCGCGTTATATACTGTCCGGCCGCCCCTTTGCCTGCATCGTCCGTTATACCCGCGAACACAATTATCCGCCGATTTCAGTTTGTCTCCGCGGTATATGCCTTTAAACCGGACTGTTAAAACTGCTCACTTTCGATCCTGAGTTCCACCGGAGTTTCCGCATTCTCGTCCTGCGGGGGTGCCTGCTGCCCGTCTGCGGGTGTCTCTCCCTCTGCCGGCTGCTGCTCGAGGCCTCCGTTTTCGATATAATCCCGCTCTTCCGGCAGAAGATCCGGCAACTCCTCTTCCGCCTCCGGTACCGACTCCTCTTCGAGGTTCAGACCATAATCCTCAAAGATCGCTTCTTTCATGGGCCGGTATGGCTGTCCGTTTACGGCCGCTTCGATCTTTCCGGTATAATCCGCCTCGGAATAGTGCAGCGTTTCCAAAGCTTCCGTCTCACTGATCCCGTATACGGACGAAAGCGCATCCAGTATCTTATTGCGTATCACCATCGCCTCGATGCTCACATCCAGCTCTTCGGCTTCCGCTTCCAGTTCATTGTATCGCTTCAGCCCCTGCAGCAGTGCATCCAGCGCCTCTTTCTCCATTCCCATGGAACGGTAATGTTCGAAGGATTCGTATTTCCGGTCCAGCATCACCAGCAGACGGGAACGACGGTAAAGCACGCGGTCACTGTCATTCAGTTCCTTGCCATACATGGAAAGGAAGGCGGTCTTGTAATCCTCGTTATAGAATGCGTCTCTGGCCGACTGCATATTCATCAGCACCGGCACATAGGAGGTGACCACCACCAGTGCAACCAGAATGGAAAATGCCAGGAACATTGTCCGCCGGATATACTTCTTCGGAATGCGTTTCCCGTTGTCGGGTTCTTCCTTCTTTTCCTTCTTCGGCTTGACCTTCTTTTCTTTCTTGGGTTTTTCTTTCTTTTCCTTTTTGGGCTTTTCCTTCTTTTCCTTTTTCTTTTTGCCCTTGCCTTCGTCTCCTTCGGCATCGATCTCGCTCAGGATCGCGGCATTTTCGTCGCTGAGCTTTGTTTCCCCGGCCTCCTTGGGCTGGGCTTTTTCTTCATCCTCTTCCGGCTCGGCAGTCAGCGCACTGAAAAGTCTTGCAAAGAAGCCCGGTTTCTTCTCACGCTTCTCTTTCTCCTCGCCTTCTTCTCCGTCCTTTTTCTTTTCTTTCTTCTTTTTCTCTTTCTTTTCTTTTTTCTTCTTTTCCTTTTTCTTCTTTCCGCCTTCCTCTTCTCCCTCAGGCGTTTCGTTCGATTCCAGCAGACTCTCGTCTACCAGTTCGTTATTATCCGACTTCTGCAGCAGATTTCCGATATCGCTCAGATCCACGTCATCTTCGCCCAGCGTAGCCAGCAGGGCCGCCACATCGTCTCCATCGTCCACCGGAAGTCCGTCCGCTTCGTTCGCTCCCGCCTCGGCAAGCTTCATCTGGGCCTCGATATCATCCAGTCCCATGTCCATGGAAAAGTCATCGCTGCCCGTATCATCTGCCGCCGATGCCAGCAGCTTCTCGATCTCGGCGTCCTCATCACCCGTTCCGTTCAGAAGTGCTGCCATCTCCTCCAGGCTGCTGTCATCTCCGGCCTCCGCAGCCGCTTCGCCTGTCGGGGGCGGCGTGACGCCTCCGCCGATCACGGTATCGGAATCGCCGTTTGCGGCAAAGAGTGCCGCAATATCATCCGTGCTCAGGGATTCCCCACCATCTGAAGAAACAGGGGCAGGCTCCTCTTCCGCGGGAGTTTCCTCTGTTGCAGGCTCTTCCCCGGCGGGCTCGTCTCCCATTGACGCCAACAGCGCCGCAATATCATCCGGCGACATCATCTTATTCGGATCGTCGCTCACCGCAGGCGCGGGTTCTTCCTCTACGGCAGGCTCCTCCTCGGGGGGTGCTTCTTCCGCGACAGACTCTTCTTCCGCGGCCGCATCGTCTCCCATCGACGCCAACAGCGCCGCAATATCATCCGGCGACATCATCTTATTCGGATCGTCGCTCACCGCAGGCGCGGGGACCGCTTCCTCTTCTGCAGGCTCCTCGGGGGCAGCTTCTTCTGCAGGCTCTTCTTCTGCGGCGGGCTCGTCTCCCATCGACGCCAACAGCGCCGCGATATCATCCGGCGACATCATTTTATTCGGATCGTCGCTCACCGCAGGCGCGGGTTCTTCCGCAGGAACTTCCTCTGTTGCAGGCTCTTCTTCCGCAAGCGGCTCTTCCGCGATCTCAGGCACTTCTTCCGCGACCGGCTCTTCTTCTGCGGCGGGCTCGTCTCCCATTGACGCCAATAACGCCGCAATATCATCCGGCGACATCATCTTATTCGGATCGTCGCTCACCGCAGGCGCGGGGTTTTCCTCTACGGCAGGCTCCTCTTCTGCAAGCGGCTCTTCCTCGATCTCAGGTACTTCTTCCGCGACAGTCTCTTCTTCCGCGGCCGCATCGTCTCCCATTGACGCCAATAACGCCGCGATATCATCCGCCGACATCATTTTATTCGGATCGTCGCTCACCGCAGGCGCGGGCGCAGGGTCTTCCGCAGGAACTTCCTCTGTTGCAGGCTCTTCTTCTGCAAGCGGTTCTTCCTCGATCTCAGGTACTTCTTCCGCGACCGGTTCTTCCTCCGCAGGCTCTTCTTCATACGCAGCCAGCTCTTCCTCTACGACAGGCTCTTCTTCTATCTCAGGTATTTCTTCCGCGACCGGTTCTTCCTCGGTCACAGGTATTTCTTCCGCAGGCAGTTCTTCCTCAGCGGCTGGCTCTTCTTCATACGCAGCAATCTCTTCTGCTTCCGGCTCTTCCTCGATCTCAGGTACTTCTTCCGTGACCGGCTCTTCCTCGATCTCTGATACTTCTTCCGCGACCGGTTCTTCTTCGATCCCGGGTACTTCTTCCGCGACCGGCTCTTCCTCGGTCACAGGTATTTCTTCCGCAGGCAGTTCTTCCTCTGCGGCAGGCTCTTCTTCAAACGCAGCAATCTCTTCTGCTTCCGGCTCTTCCTCGGTCACAGGTATTTCTTCCGCAGGCAGTTCTTCCTCTGCGGCTGGCTCTTCTTCATACGCAGCAATCTCTTCTGCTTCCGGCTCTTCCTCGATCTCAGGTACTTCTTCCGTGTCCGGTTCTTCTTCGATCTCAGGTATCTCTTCCGCGACCGGTTCTTCCTCGGTCACAGGCTCTTCTTCGGCAACCGGTTCTTCCTCGATCTCAGGCTCTTCTTCAACCGGCTCTTCCTCCGCGGGCAGTTCCTCCGCTACGGCAGGCTCTCCTTCGACTTCAAAGACTTCCTCTACTCCCGGCGTCTCTTCAACTACCGGTTCTTCTTCAACCAGAGGTATATCTTCTACAATCGGTTCTTCCTCGACCACCGATGCTTCTTCAAACGGCTCCTCTTCAACTAAAAGGGCATCCTCAACTGCCGGTTCTTCCCCTGGCAGAGACTCTTCTGCTGCAGCATCCTCCGCTTCCATCGAAGCCAGAAGCGCTTCAAAATCCATCTGCATCGGATCTGCCGCTTTTCTCTTCTTCGGTAAAAATTCTTTTTTCGGCAGTAGCTTTTCTTCTTTGGGCACCGGCTCCTCTTCAGCTATCGCCTCTTCCTCCACAGATGCATCTACTGCCTCAGAAGCCTCTTCTGCTGCTTCTTCTTCGTACTCCGCTTCACCCTCGTATTCCGGCTCTTCTTCGTACTCTGCTTCACCCTCAAATTCCGGCTCTTCTTCGTACTCCGCTTCACCCTCAAATTCCGGCTCTTCTTCGTACTCCGCTTCACCCTCGTATTCCGGCTCTTCCTCGTACTCCGCTTCACCCTCGTATTCCGGCTCTTCTTCGTACTCCGCTTCAGCCTCATATTCCGGCTCTTCTTCGTACTCCGCTTCACCCTCATATTCCGGCTCTTCTTCGTACTTCGCTCCAGCCTCATATTCCGGCTCTTCTTCGTACGCCACTTCCTCTTCTGCTGCCGGCTCTTCTTCCCAAGCAGACTCTTCTTCCCGGAGTGCCGCCTCTTTTTCGTGATCGTCCAGTTCTATGCCGGATACCACTTCAGCGATCTGGCGGAAAGAGGGCAATACAAAATCATCGTCAGCTTTTTTGCTGACGTTCACCGTTTCAGGCTTTCTTCCGACTATCGAAAAAAACTCCGGATTTTTCTCCGAAGGCTCCGAAGCTTTTTTCTCCTCCTCACCCCGGGATTCCTTCTTTTCCCCGTCCTTCCCGGACCGGTTTTTTCCGGAATCCTTTCTGTTCCTGTCGGAGGGATCTGTCTTCTGCATCTGTTGTTGTGCTGCCCGCAGCAGCTGGTCCAGATAATCCTCTTCCGATGCCATTAGATTCAACCAATATAAACAAATACGTAACTGTCCAAAACCCCGTGGTCATGAACAGTTACGATTTTAACACAAATGCCTTTCCAAAACAAGTGCGCGCAAGCGCCCCTGCTTATTCCGGATCGATCAGATCAACCTGAACCGGTCCCATAGCTTTCAAGGCCGTCTCATGCGATTCGGGCGTCACGCAGGCACAGAGCTTTCCAAGAACGCAGACACGCACTTCCGGTCCGAAGGCTCTGACAAGAATCGCATTACTCAGTACGCAGATCCCCGTACATACTCCGCAGAGATACACTTCATCATAATCTTTGGCAAACTGCCCCAGTTCTACCGAACCGAAGACAGGTTTCCGAAAGATCTTTTTCGCCTTTTTCGTAAGCTCCTGCAGTTCGGGTATGATCTGCCAGCCCTCGCTCTCCTCGATACAATGCGCTACCGGAAGTTTCTGTCCCTCCTGGGTCTGCGGATAGTTCTCCTGATGGGTATCCTGCGTAAAGACGATATCCCCGTCAAAGTTTTCCGCATATTTCTTCAGATCCGGAATGATCTGCTGCGCTTCCTTCGTGCCCAGGCAGCCGGTCACAAAATCATTCTGCATATCGACGATCACAAGAAGTTTTTTCATAGCTATACCTCCTCTTTCAGAAAACACCTGCCCTTGCATTATACTTCCGTTCTGCCTCATCCGCAAGTTTGTTTTCTGAGAAGTATGGCGCAGCAGCATATGCTGTCAATTTACTATTCAGGCCCGAGCGCCGCGCTTGCTGACTGGCTGCGGGCCGATACTTTGATCAGCAGGCCGGTCAAAACTCCGCTCCCTCAGATGCAGTATATATAGTTTTCTTTTCTCGGCGCCGGATCCTTTGCAGCTTCCGCCGCGTAGCCGAGTGCGCAGTGGCCGATCCCCTCATATTCGTCTGTGATACCAAGTTTCTCGAGGATCGCCTTTCCGAAATCCGATTCGAATTCTTCCTTCGCCCTGTGGATCCAGATGCTGGCGACTCCAAGGCTCTCGGCCGCATTCATGAGATTGCCCATCACGAGCGATCCGTCATACACATGCGTAACCACATCCTTTTTTTCCAGAACGATCAGTATGACCGGCGCCCCATAGAACGGGTCAAAACCCTCGCCCCAGCCGCCGATCTTTCTGTTTTCTTCGGAAAGCGCATCACGCGTAGCTTTATCCGTCACAGCGATGATGATGGGACTCTGCTTGCCCATACCGGTAGCTGCATAGGTTCCGGCCTTCAGGATCGCCTGAAGTTCTTCATCCTTCACCATATCCGGCTTAAAATTCCTGCAGCTTCTTCTTGATTCCAAAACCTTCAATGTTTCGTTCATTTTTCGTTCTCCTTTATGATATTCTTTGCAAACTGCACTGCCCGATCAGAATCACCGCCGGGATCGTATTCCGCTTTACAGCAGAGCTTTGATACACTCCTCAACCTTCTTCATGTCGGCTGTCGGCTCAAATCTCGCCACGACATTTCCTTCACGGTCGATCACAAACTTGGTGAAATTCCACTTGATATCCGGCTTGGAAGCCCAGTCCGGATCCGCTGCGTTAAACATATTCTCAAGGATGCCCTTAAGCTCATGCTCATCGAAGCCTTCAAAGCCCTTTTGCGCTTTCAGATAGGTGTACAGCGGAAGCTCGTTCTCACCGTTCACATCCGACTTTTTCATCTGCGGGAAGGTCGTATTAAAATGCAAAGTGCAGAATTCATGGATCTCTTCATCCGTACCGGGGGCCTGCCCGCCAAACTGATTGCAGGGGATGTCAAGGATCTCGAGTCCTTTGTCGTGATAATCCTTATATAACTGCTCGATCGGCGCATACTGCGGCGTAAAACCGCAGCCCGTGGCTGTGTTCACCACAAGTATCACTTTTCCCTTATACTCCGCTAGGCTGAGTTTCTCATCTTTTCCCGTGGTCACTTCATAATCGTAGATCATTTTTTGTTCCTCCTTTTTTCTCTGCTTTTATTACAGCGCCACTTTGGAGCCTTCGATATCGGCCCGTGTCTGATCCGGCGCTTTGGTTCATGATCTTTCCTGCACCTCACGATGACCGTTTTTCAAAAATACCGCGATCATCAGGATATAGCATATGGTCTTCGGCAGCATCAGCATCCCGAGCATGGGGATCAGTCCTGCCCCTACGGCTACCGGGATATAGAATGCGAAGGAAAGAAGTATGCAGATCCAAAGAAGCCCGAAGCCCTTTTCCTTCTTTCTGTTTTTGAAGTACAGATAACAGATGAGCGCCCCCAGGATGACAAAGGGTATGTTCCGGAGTATCCCCCAGGTCATATCACTGCTGTTCTCAAACCAGCCGTTCTGCGGAAAGAAACACAGCGCGATCCTCAGGATCGCCGTACAGCAGATCACGGCGCTCAGATTCATATTCTCTTTTTCTTCGTACAGTCCGATCCAGATCCGGTAAAGCAGCAAGTAAAATACCGTCATCGTAATGGAGGTGACCAGCTTCCCGACTCCGAGATAAACGCTCATATCTCTATCCAGGAAATAATTCAACACCCGCGGGATCAGATGAAAAGCGTCCCCGCAGCCCAATACAACGGCCGCAATACCCATATATCTCTCCGTTTTGCTATCTGCTCTCCTGAGGATAAGACATCCGCTGATCACCGCAAACAGGAGATATGCGATATCAAAGCTTGATTCTCCGTACTTCATAGTCTGCCTCCTTAGCTTCCGATACTTTCCGGGATTCCCGTTTTACCGCTCCGTGCATAATGCTCTTCATAGCTCCCATCCTCTCTGTCAGGGATTCTTTTTTCTCTTCAGACCGTCCGCGATCTTCAGGTAAAGATATCCCACGATGATCAGAAAGACCAGCAGCAGCGCGATCCACCACACACAGCCCATATACGGCATTTCCTTCGTGAATCCGAATGCTCCCGCCGGACTTCCCCAGTTGAGGAAGAAATAGGGATAATTGATCCCTTCCGCAAACTGCCAGTTGTTCGCATAAGCGATCCCGGCATAGACCGCATATGCGATCGGCGGAAGGATCACCCAGAAGACATCTTTTTTCCGGATATCACTGCCTGCCGCTGTCACAAAGAAATCAGCCACCGCCGCTGCCGGAACGACCACATGGGTCAGGATATTCTGTACGTTCCAGGCATAGATCCCCAGCGTCGGCGCAAGTACAAAACAGAATACCATACCGGTCAGGGTGATCGATACCGTTCCCACGTATTTGATCAGTGACCATACAGCCGGCGTTTTTTTTCCGCTCAGGAGCATAACGCCGCCGATCGCACAGATCAGCGCGATCGCGATGTTTGACTGTATCGTGAAATACATAAATACAACTTTGCCTCCCATAAAGCTGTCTCTTCCGGCATACGCGCTTAAGAAGGTACCGAGGACCGCCGAGATGACCACTGCAGCTTTCAGGATCAGGGAAATTGTCTTTTGCTTTGCAGATAACATTCAGATCTCCGTTTTTGTTTTGTGCTATTTGCTTTTGCAAAATCTATTATTGCGCAATATATCAATTTTGTCAATAGGCAGATAAACAAAAATCCCTGACAGCGGTCCGGATTGTAGAATACGAAGGGATCTGTTAGAATGAACGATATGAGGGATAAAGGAGGAGTCCGCAGGAGACTGCCCGGACGCTGAGCCCATGATAAAAGAAGAACAGATCATCCGAAGTAGGCGCAGAAGCATCGGGCTGGAGATCCGGCCCGGAGGAAAGCTGGTCGTAAGAGCCCCCTATCATGTCTCAAGGGACGAGATCGATGCTTTTATCGCTGAAAAACAGGACTGGATCGCTTCACATCAGGATAAAAGCCGCAAGGCTGCAGGGAAAGCCTTAGACGTCACTGCCACCGAAGGCAGCCGTGTGCCTTTTCTCGGAAAAATGCTAAAGCTCGGATATCATCGTGAAAAAGTTATGCGCCTTGCAGACAGCTCTGCGGAGGATGGCGATTATTATAAAAGAGCAGAGAACTTTACGGCAGGATTGCCTGCGGATGACAGTGCAACGCTCCTTTTACCGCATCCGGGGCTGCGTGCAAAGGGCATACAGCTGATCACTCCCTCCGAGAAGGAGCTCCTTTCCCAGAACAGGGCCATGATGATCTATTGGTACCGCATGCAGGCGAAACGCCTCCTCCCGGTGCGGACGGCATATTGGGCACAACAGATGGGACTTGATTACTCCAGGATACGCATCTCTTCCGCCAGGACCAACTGGGGTTCCTGCAATGCGCACTCCGGCATCAACTTCAGCTGCTTTCTCATCACCCTCTGCCCGAGAAGCATCGATTACGTCATCGTCCATGAGCTCTCCCACATCCGTCATCTCGACCACTCCAAAGCCTTCTATGCAGAGGTGGAAAAAGTACTGCCGGATTACCGCGAACGGGAATCCGGCATCAAGGAAGACCAGTGGGTGCTGGAGATCCTGAAGGACTGATCTACTTCGCTTTCACCGTGATCGTGATGCTCTTTCCGTTGATCTTTGCCGTAAGTTTGGCCTTGCCCTTCCCCTGAACGACCAGTTCACGTTCTTCGTTCACATAGGCGACGCCCGGATTGCTGCTCTTAAAGGCCACGAAACGGTCCAGGGCTGCGAGCTCGAGTTTGAACTTTGTTCCGACGCTCAGTTCGGCCTCATATTTCTTTCCTTTTACTCTGAGCGCAGTATTTGTGATCGTGCAGTTCTCTACCGTCACATTTATACGGTATTCCGCGCCTTTATACACCGTCGTAAGGATCGCCGTTCCGGGGGCATTCGCTTTCAGCCTGTTCTTCTTTACAAATTCCACGCAGCTTCCGGAGGAAATACTCCATTCCACATTCTTCAGGCCTTTGACGGAGATGCTCTTCGTACCGCCCACATTAATGTGCAGCGTGCGGCTCTGCTCGGGCGAAGTCTCCGTTACCTTTACTTTGCAGCTGTAGCTCTTTCCGTTCACAAAGGCCGTGATCGTGGCGCTGCCGCGGCTCACTGCCGTGAGCTTTCCGCTCACAGGATCGACCGCTGCCACATCCGGAGCCGAAGAAGAAAAACAGAAGGGCAGGCTGCCGTCCCCGGGATCAAATCCGCAGCTCATGCTCACGCCGGCCTCCAGCTTCAGGGACTTCTTTTTAAAGACCGGCTGGGAGATATAAACTTTGATGCGCTGTCCCGTGCTCCTGTTCTCCAGGATCACGAAACTGCCCGTCCCCGTCACCTTCTTTGCGCTCACGGCTCCTTTTTTGCTGACGTTCAGATACTTCTTATCCTTTTTGCTCACACTCCAGCCGCTCTCCGGCATCGTAAACTTCTGTCCCTTCACCAGATGCAGCTCCGTCGTCAGTGCATTCAGCGCGGGAACGGAATTGAAAGCCGAAGCCAAAGCTCCGCCGCCGCCCTCGGGAAGGCTTCCGTCTTCCTTTTTCAGGATCACCGTGATACACACGGGGTCGGTGTCGGCATGAGCGGAATCGCCGCGCACATAATACCATACATAATAATATGCGGGTTTCTCGGCTTTCGGCAGAGTCATTGCAAACTCTTCTGCCGCGGGAGCGGTCCGGTCATTGCTTCCGAGACAGTACACCATGGTACCGCCCGAGGCCTTCCCGCGTTCGATCAGCACCTGACTTAAGTGATTGCAGCGCAGATCCTTTGCTGCAGGTTCTGTGATCACCAGGGCAAGCGGCTTTTCGTCTTTTTTGTACGTTGCCGTCACCGTGACGGTCTTTGCCGGCATCACGAGACTCGTGACCGCTGCTCCCGCATCGGCAAAAACGACCTCATCCTCGCTGTACCAGGAGCTGAATACTTTCCCGGCCGGTGCGGCATCGGCGGTGATCATTACGCTCTCTCCCGCCTCATATTCTCCGCCGCCCTTCCCGTTCTCGACTTTGAGCCTGCAGACCGCGGAACGTATCCTCACGCTTACCGGCGTGGCGTCCAGACCGTTTACCGTGGCTGTGGCGCTGATCCGGTACCAGACCGTGTAGTTTCCGGCCTCAGTCCCGCTGGGGACAGCGCTGTCGAAGCTTACGCCGTCCGCACTGTATTCCATCATGCCGCCCTTTGTCACACTCCCCGGATTCAGAAGCTCCTGGGGCGCCCCCGTATAACTTAAGCTTTTTGCCGTCGGCGCCGTATATTCCGGATCTTCCAGACCGTTTAAAGTGATCGCGACCCAGAAGGTGCAGTCAAAGTTCGTTCCGTAAGCGATCAGTGAGACATGGATCTTATCCCCTGCCTTAGCTCCGTGGATCTCCATACGTAGGATCCCGTCATTGCTCACCGTGATATCGTCCACGATCACGCTGCCGGTCTCGATCCACTGTTCATAGGGTTCGTATCCGCTCACCGTCCCTGCTGCCTGAGGGACCATGGATGCCAGCGGTATGGAAAGCTGCTCACGGATCCCCACGCTGCGCGTAAGGGTTCCCAGATCCCTCGGCCCCCCTTTGCCGATGCTGAAGGTCGTGGAACCGCTGACGGTATAATTTCCGCCTTCTCTGTCCACAAGCGTGATCAGCGCGCTGTTCGTACCCACATTCACATTATTTGCATAAAGCACCGTATATTCCGCGGCACTGACAAGACCGTATTCGCTGCTTACCGTCACGGCAGGCTCCACGGCAGCGCCGGTGTAGGACGCATGTCCCACACTGATCGCCGGATCCGTAAGGATGCAGGGGGCGATCTCGAAACTGCCATAGGTCTCTCCGGAATACATTCCCTTTCCCGTAACAATGATCGTCGCGCTGCCGGCATCGATATTGTCTTCCGCAGAATAGCTGTAGTCCGTCCCGTATGTAAGGCTTACTCCGTCCAGACTGACCGCGACATCGGAAGGCTCGGGAAGCAGCTCTTCACCGATATAGCTGTAATTTCCTCCCACACTGACCACGGCTGCCTCTAGGCTTCTGCCCAGCACCGTCAGTGTTCCGTTCTCATAGCTGATATTGTAATTTCCCGTCACGTCCACGCCGTTTTCATCGGCAATGCGGGCATCGGAAGGGGTGATCGTTCTGCCTGTCGCCGGCACGGAAGTATCACCGCTCAGCTTCACCTCACTCAGTACATGACCGTAGGCCGCCCCCTCCAGTACCGCCAGCCCGGGGGCGGAAGGCAGCGCTACGCCGGCCTCCACACTCTGGTCTGCCGCCCTTACCGTAACGTCACAGGGCAGGATATCCGCTTTGATATCCTGCGGCCATTTTTCCTCCGAAACACTGTAATTGTATGCTGCATGGGACGCAGCGGGGCACTCCAGTTCCACCTCTGTGATGATGACTGCCTTGTCGTTCCCTACGGACGGATCCGCAAATTCTCCCAGGACGATCAGCCCCACTTCCACCTCATCGGCGGGCAACACCCCGCCGATGGGATAGGATACCTTCATATCCGCCCAGGTACCGCCGTTATATACACGGCTCTGTGCCGTGATCCCTTCCAGAGAAACAGGCTTCGCTGTGATGTCAAATTCCGCACTGCCGCTATAGATGGCGCTTGCAGTTTCCCCGCTGACGCTTACCACATAATGCCCGGCATCCCGGGGCTTTTCATCACTGTCATAATCCTCGGAATAGGCCGTGACACCGCTGTAGTGGATCTGCGCTGTCCAGCTTCCATGTGCAAACTGCGGATCCGGCAGGGGCGTTCCGTATACAACGGATTCCTGCGCTACCGTCAATTCTTCCATCTGCAGGTCACGGATCTCTACATCAAAGTAAAGGCTCTTTTCTTCATAATTTTCATTTCCGGCGGCTGTTGCCCTGATCCGTATCTTCCCTGCGGAGTCACCGGTGGTAAGCATGCTCCCGCTGATGCTGCATCCCAGTTTTTCCCCTTCAATGGAATACGTCAGCTCTCCCACAGCCGAGGATACGGCTATGGCAAGATCCCGCTGGCGGCCGTTGCTGCCTGCGCTGATATTTCTCACGCTCATGGGATTTGCCGCCTTTTTGATGATCAGGGTGCCGTATTCCAGCCCCTGCGCCGCCGAAATGTTCTTTCCCCCCGCCACATCAAAAGTAACGGCGTAGCTTCCGGCATTCACCGGTGCTTCCTTCTCACCGTTATAGTATACGCTGATCTCCCCGCAGCCGCTCATCGGACTCTTCAGTTCCGGCAGGGATACGCCCTTTGCCTTCCCGTCATAACTGTACGGTCCGAGGCTTCCGAGCACAAAATCTTCAGGCTGCGGCGTTCTCATAAAGATCCGCCACTGGGAGCTTTTCGTCCCTTTGAAATTCCCCATACCGGTAACGGCAACGGAATAGGTCCCTGCATCAAGGCCGACCTGGGAGTTAAGGCTGTAATCCGTTCCTTCTTTCAGAAGACGATCGCGATAGCTTACCGAAAACCTGCCGCCGCTGCCATAGCCGTCGTAGGGAATACGCATCGTCTGCGCGATCGTGAGCTCGCTTACATCCCGGGGCCGGATCGAAAAGTCCGTGACTCCGCTCATTCCGTTACTCGCCGATACTCTGAGTATATAGCTTCCGGCTTCCGTGGGCACCGTGGGACTGAAGGGCTCCGAAGTCCTTGCCCTGCAATAGCCGGCACTCCTGATCGTCAGATCTTCACTGCCGTAACGGTCCGCATTCATCAGTCTCGGCGTGGAAGCCGCCTCATCATAGGTCCAGTTATCGATCAGGGGCACCACCCTGGTGGCATCCAGGATCGCAAATTTCCAGCCATATACATAATCCGCCTTCACGGACGTATTCGATCCGTTATAGTTCGCGCCTCCTTCAAAGACCGGTGCCGTGATCGACGGCTTTCCTCCGCCAGCGCTCTTTGCAGCACTGATGGCTTCGCTGTAGCCTGCTGCCGTAAGCTTCCCTCCCGTCAGCGTAAAATAGGTATTGACCTTGATCCCATAGCTGGTAGCGGCATTTCCGGCTTTGGCTGTGATCTCACCACCTATGACCTTTGTCTCGCGCTCGTTTTTATCCGTCAGCCTCAGTGCATAGCTTTCGCCCCTGCTTCCGCCGGAAACACTTCCGGCTGTGGCCGTAAGGCTTCCTCCGCCCATGGCAAAGGTCCCCGCATCCACGGCAATGCTCTGAGACTCCCCGGAACTGCCTGCTGTGGCTTTCAGTGTTCCCAGAACGATGATCAGCTTGCCTGTACAGTTGACCGCCCGGCTGACAGCCTTTCCCCCGGCATCGGCAGCCGTCGCTGTCAGCGTTCCCCTGGTCAGGTTCACGCCTTTGGTCACATAAAGGGCACAGGCTTCCGTGTACAGGTCACCCGATACCGATGCGGTAGCAAGCGTAAGGCTTCCGCCGTTCATCTTCAGCTCCCCGGCATGATAAAGGCCGTAGCTTTTAGAGGAGGAAGACTGGACACTGCCGCCGGCAGCCGTGATACTGCCTCCCTTCATGAGGAAATCCCCGTCCTTGGACATGATGCCGTAGCTGTTCTTGCTGTTGCTCGTCACTTTGCCGCCGGAAGCCTTAAGGTTTCCGGAATTCATGGTGATGCCGCGGCCCGCGCGCACACCGTAGCTTTCCTGCTTTGCTTCACTGCCCTTTGCGGTCACGCTCAGCGCGCCGATGGTACTGTCCGAAAAGCTGATCCCGTAACCGCAGAAGATCCCGGCCGCCGTCCCTTTGGAGCTGCCGCCCATCGCCACGTTCAGCGAACCGCCCAGAAGGTTTTCGGAGGACTTGATCGTCAGCTCCTGATCCACATGGATCCCCTCAATGACGGTACTGTCCGAAGAGGCGTTAGCGTTGATGGAGCAGTTCCCTTCCACAACGATATTGAGCTTTCCGTCGCAGAAGATCCCATAGCTTTCCGATCCGCTTTTTTTATAGGCGTTCGAGATATGGAAATCCTTCATGGTCAGGGTACAGCTGGACGCATTATAACTCAGCTCACTGTCCCCTTCCCTGATACTGTCTCCGTAAGTGACCAGGTTTACGACTCCCTTGGAAGAGGTATTCACGTACAGCTGGGTCGGCTCACCGCTGAAGGGTCCTCCGTCCGGCTCTGCGGGAATATCGTCCTCCGCGTCCGCATCTTCGTATGAATCCGCCGTAAGCTCCTCCTCATCGTATACCGGCTCCTCAGGGTCGGCGGCGCGGACTCGTGATCCGCTTCCAAACTCGCCCAGAAGAAGAAAGCCTGAAAGCAGCATTGATGCCAGACTGCGGAAACATTTCTTTTTTTTCATAAACACCTCCATCATTCCATACTATACTTTTCTCTAACCCAGTCTTCCGGTACATGATCCTTCAGCACTGCGTCTGCGCGCCCGATCATCTCCTCATAGGTAAGGATGGGGATACGGTATACGCTGTCATCAAAGATCGAAGAGACGATCAGGCTCTTTCCGTCCGCTCCCGGCCACCGGAAGGTACAGAGCGGCAGATCCGCGATCCTCCGGAAATCCCTGTCATAAAGAGCGTTTTCCAGAACATAGACCTGCGCCTCTTCCAGCCAGGGAAAACTGTTTTCCGAAAGGAACACCCCCGCATCATAGATCACACGGACCGCGTGTCCCTCTGCATCAAAGACATGCAGGGTGTCTTCCGTATCGATCACCACGGTATACTTTCCGTCCCCCGAGCGGGATGCGCCGAAAACGGAGATCCCGCCGATCCCTTCCAGACCCTCGAGCAGCTTCCCCTCGTCTTCCCCTTCGGATGCCTTCGCTTCGGACACGTTTTCTTCCGCCGCCGCAAGTTCTTTCTGTTTCTCATAGATCACGACACAGCGGTCTCCGGTATACCTGATGAAAAAGCGGTCATCGATGTACGCGGCGTAACTGACACGTACGGCATCCTTATGTCCGTAGATCATATGGCTTATGCTGTAATTGCTTTGTGCATCCCCGTAAAAAAACTCTCCCGAGCCGTCGATCAGGCCGAAGCCGTCTTCAAAGCAAAAGGTACAGACAGCATCCCTATACCCGCTGATCGAAGACAGCGTGTTGAGATCCTCGTCCATGATAAACGCCAGACGGTCCGAAACCAACAGTATCTCTTCCGCTCCGGGCAGGATCCTGTAAAAGCCGTTTCCGGGCAGTGCCGTTTCCGCGAGCATCGTCCCGGAAGGCACGTCATAGGCTTCCATAACCGAGTTTATCCCCTCCGCTCCAAACTGATCCGCATTCTCATTAATAAAATACAGCCTGCTGCCGTCCGTAGCAAAAACACAGCTGTTCCGGGGCGGTACCTCCAGTACAAGCTCCACGCTCCCGTCCGTAAGGCGCAGCTGTACGATCCAGGAATTGAAGGAACCAAGCAGGGAAAAAGCCACATGTTCCCCATCCTCCGAAAGGTACGCCGTCCCTGCCAGAGGCGCGTTTTCCGTGACTCCGAGCTCTCCGTAAGGAAAAGCAAAAAGCTCCGTATCTCCATGGTAAACATGCAGTTCATCCTCTGCCAGGACCAGAAATACCCCGCCGCCGGGAGCCACGATCATATCGCCGACCCGGTCCATGAGCTTTTTTTCCTCACCGGAAAGCAGATCCCTGTGATGCAGCGCGTTCCCGTCATCGATCCATATCAGGGAATGCCCGCTGATATCCGCATAAAGGCTGTCTACACGGTACAGTTCTTCACCGCTTTCCGTATCGACCACAATGCTCTGCTCGTTTTCCGCAAACAGCGCCACGGATGCGTCTTCCGATACAAAAAAGTAAGCCGCTTTCGGCGATACCGGAAAACTCTTAACCGGAAAATAACTGCTCTCGATCTCATAAGGAGCAAGGGCTTTCACCAGTGCCCGGTAAGCTTCGGAATTGAAGCCGTCCTTTTCCCGGTCGGGTAGAACGCTTCGCGCGGCGTAGAGAGCATCCATCCGCATTCCATGTTCCAGCAGTTCTTCCGAAGCCGCTGCCATGGCGCCCGCATATTTATCCTGTATGATAAGGTTCCGTTTCCGTATGCTGAGCATAAAGAATAAGCAGGTCAGCGCAAATACCGTGACCACAGCCATAACAGAGGCAACTGCGATGCGCCGGCGTTTTAACTGCCGTTCCCTGTGACGCTGTTTCAGATCGTCATAATTCAAACCGAAGATGGCGGCGACAAGCCGCAGCACCACATCATCCAGTGCCTTTTGTATCTCTTTCCTGTTTTCCCCGCGGCAGTCGGCGGCCAGCGGCTCCCTTTCCGTCCGGACCTTCACTTCATTGCCGTTCTCGTCTTTCAGGATCCGGTCCTCATAGGTAAGGATCTCCGGGAAGGACTCGTCCGGTTCCCCCTCCGCAAGCACCAGCAGTACATGTTTGCGGTCGTGGGTTTTTACAAAGGTCTCCACCTCTTTTCTGCACCAGAGGGATTCGGGAAGCCGCGGCGTGCAGATCACGATCAGGAATTCGGAATTATCCAGCGCCACGCTGATGGGGTCGGAAAGGTTTTCGGACAGCGGCAGCTCCGCCTCATCGCGGAAGACCCTGCCGATCCCGTTTCTTTCAAGCCCGTGCTTTTTGATCACACTCTTCGGAAGCTTATATTCCTCCAGTTTCTTATGAAGCTGCTCCGACACAAAGGAATCCTTCTCACAGTGCCGGTAGCTTATAAAAGCATCAAATTTAACTCCTTCCAGCGCCATCACGCCTACCTCCATGGAAAACCATAATAAGACAGTTGCATTATACCATAGTCCCGGAGCCCCCACTACCGCCGAAGGTAGGTACTTTGCCGACGCCGGAATGCGGATCTCCATCAAAAGAAACGCGGCGCACCGGCGGCATCTATGGCAGATCAGCGCCTTTCTCCCGCTATAAATCAGTGCGCTGATGGAAAGCATGGTTGGTAGAATCCGTATGTTTTCCGTGATATCATGATATATATGTAAAGTATGGAAGACATGCGCCCGGTTCCGGGTACCGGCATGAAAAAATATATCACTAACGTAATTTTACATGATTTCGGAAGGAGGACCGGCCGATGTACACTACAAAATGCGGAGAAGCACAGAAATTCCTGGTTCTGGCCCTGAAAGCCGCCCTGGCAAACGGGATCTTTGTCAAAGAAGAAAAAGACCTGATCCGCAGATATTGCGAAGAAGCCGCCATAGATGAAAGCATGCTGCCGGATGAAAGCAGCTATTCCATGGATGAACTGGATGACTATTTCGCGGCAATGGATGGAGATTCGAAAAAAGCCATACTGAAAGAAGTCCTCCGGGTCATGATCGCGGATCACCGTTTCGACGAATCCGAGTGCAATTTCGTTTATGACCTTTGCGGACGGATCGGCATCGCCGAAGAAGAGCTGAACCGTATCGTAGCTGCGATCTGAACCGCAGGACCACGAAGTCCGTCCCCGTGATTCCGAAAAAAAGACCACCGGTTTCCCGTGGTCTTTTTCTGACAGGAATGTGTCCTGTCCCCCCTCTGAGTCTTTCCGCTGAAATACTGCTTCATGGACATCTCACAGTTCCATATTGTAGCACCCGGATCCGACCCCCGCTACCGCCAAAAGTAGGTATTTTCATCCGGGCGTGACTTTTTTATTCCCCGGTCACGAGACCGTAGTGGCGTGCCTTTACGGCCAGTTCCAGTCGGCTGTGAAATCCGGTCTTGGTCAGCATGTTGGAAATGTGCATCTTCACGGTGGATACCTCCAGGCAGAGCTTGTCGGCGATCTCCTTATTGGAGGCCCCGGCCACCAGCTCCTCCAGGATCTCGATCTCCCGTTCCGTAAAATCCGTGCTGATGGCATTTCCGATGGGCAGCTGCTGCTGTTCGCTCGGATAGACCTTCTCTCCTGCGGCTACACGGTCCATGATCTCCCGTATGCTCTGCTCCTGCACCTCTTTCTGCCAGAAGCCTTCCACCCCGATCTCCTTCGCCCTTTTCTCATAGGAAAGCTCCGGCATGGAAGTGACGATGATGATCTTCAGCTGCGGTTTCTTTTCCTTGATCTGCGCCGCGGCGTCCAGACCGTTCATGCTTCCCGGGATCAGCACATCCATGAGCACCAGATCCGCGTCCTCCTTTTCCAGGAACTTCACCGCCTGCTGTGCCGTCGGAAATGACCCTGCCAGGATATAGTTTTCCGACTGTTCCACCGCTGCTTCAAAAATCTCCCGTATCATGCGGAAATCCTCCGCGATCACCACTCTGATAGCCATACTTTTACTCCTCCCCCGGAAGTATCAGTTTCATTTCAAATGCCGGTTTCGAATAAAGCTCCATGCGTCCCCCGATGCTCTCCACCTCGCGCCGCAGGTTCTGCAGGCCTCCCCGTTCCCGGATCTCCCCCTCCGGCTGTCTGCCGTTGTTCGTAAAACGCAGGATATAATCCTTCCCCTGTTTCTGTACCGCGATGGTCGCCTCCGTACCGTCGGCGTGCTTTAAGGTATTTCCGATATGCGCGGATACGGCGGCATCCACCACCGGGATCAGCCTGCCTTTTTCCGGCAGCTCGCCGATGATATTTAAACGTATCCCCAGCCTGTCGGCCTCCCTTGAAATGACATAATAGGGAAGTTCCCACTCCTCCGGCTCCCCGTTGATCAGATGACGGATATTATCCGTCCAGAAATCCAGCATGCGCTTTTTGTCGACGCTGCCCGGCGCGTACAGATAACGTTTCGCGATCAGGATGCTCTGTCCGATATTGTCATGAAGCGCCGCCTTGAGCTGCAGCAGCTCTTTGTTCATACTCACATATTCGATGGCGCTCATCAGCGCCTTCAGACGGCTGTTCATGTTTCCGGCCCTGTCCCTGCGCCAGCCGAGCTCGCGTGTCATCCCGTATTCCCAGCTGATATCCACCGCTGTCAGCTCGTAGAGCTCGCTGCCTTTTACCGCAAGCTTTCCCCGCCGGAATCCGTAGACTTTCTCCTCGGAGCTTCCGACGATACGGCTGTCGTCCTCCGGTTCTTTCCGGTCGGAACGGTCCGCCTCCCCGAGCCGTTCCCAGAAAGCCACGGCATCCGTCACCGGGCTGCCGAATAACTCCCGCGCCACAGCCTGCATGGTCTCGTTAACCATGATGGGAACCCCCGAGGCACTGTAAAACATCAGTCCCATGGGCAGACGGTCAAACGCTTCCTTGACCGATATTGCGGACAGATGCTCCTTCTTCCAGATGGCGATGCGGCGGTGCAGCAGCGCCGCATGCATAAAGAGCAGGCATACCATTGCAAGGGTCGGAAAGAGCGGAAGCGGAAAGGAAACGCTTATGTCTTTCTGCTGTATCATGATCAGAAGCTGGAAGAGCCCGAAGGAAAAGATCGTCTCCAGGACCGCCAGCAGCCGGTAGAGCTTTTTCCTTCCGAGATCCGTCATCCGTATCGTATAATACAGAAACATGATAAAGGTCAAGCAGCTGATCATCAGGATCACGCTCTGCGCAGCTTCGGAAAGCGTTGTGTATGTCATAACGCCTCCTTCCCGCTCAGGCAGATGAAAAAGGTATCATCCTCATAGCGTATCGAAAGTCTGCCTCCGGCTTCCTTCAGCAATTCGCGCTTCCAGGCCGAACTGATCGCCTCGGCCTTTGCATCCAGCATGACTGTCATTTCAAAGCTTTCCGCCGCATCCAGCACGACCATGCAGGAATGCAGCCGCGAGCGCACATCCTCGATCGCCGTCTCGAACAGTTCATAGGAAAGAAGCGCCAGGCGGGAGGCGATCCTGTGCTCTCCCTTTGCGATCAGCTCACATTCACAGCCCATCAGCCGCAGATAGTCGATGGATTCCGCAAATGCCATCTTTAGCTCCGCCGTGGAAAGCTCCGCCTGTCCGTCCGTAAGGAGCATCAGGTTTCCCATACGCTTGATATAGGCACTCAGGACCGCCGCATATTTCAGGTTTTCGTGAAACTGCCCATCTTCCTCCGACTCCGCCCCGGAAAGCAGTTCATCCACGCGGATCGCCTGGGGGCGCACCGCCGATGCGATCCTGTTGTACAGACGGTTTTTGGTCTCGTAACGCACTCTCTCCGCATGGATCTCTTTTTCCTGACGGATCAGGTCGTTTTCGTCCTCCAGCTCCTCCGTCACTTCCTCGATCTCACGGTTCAGCCTGCTGATCGCCGTCAGATCCTCTACCCAGGACACATAGCCTCCCGTAACCGGCTCCCGGCGGATACGGTGGTCCTCATCGGCGGACTCTTCCGTCCAGTCCGTGGAATGCAGGACCGGATTTCCCGCATTGTCAAAAATACAGGCATTGATACCGGACAGATCAAACAGCTCCTCATATCCGGAATTTGCCGGAATGACGCCGATCAGGATCAGACTCTCGATGCCTGCGATAAAGGGCAGGCAGAACGCCTCCTGCAGATGATAGACCTTGTGACCGGCGATCTGCGGAGCTCCCCCGCAGATCAGGTAAAGGACGAGCAGCGCAGCGCCCGCGAGGATAAAGAGCAACGGAACATACCAGAGCTTCCTGGCCGAAGAGATCGCGCATTTCCTCAGCATCACATATAAGGCTCCCAGGCTCAGAACCAGTATCCAGACCAGCGTCACATAATAAAACCAGCGCCGGCTGTATTCCGCGTCGGGAGAAACCACGATATCAAAGACCTGCCCGTGCAGCTCGTTCGTCAGGATCACCGCGCAGACAACACATTCCGGTATGAGAAGCAGTTTTCCGGTCAGCTTCACCCGCCTTCTGTCTCCGACCGGCTCCACGTTGAGCGCCGCCGTGAACATAAGGAGCGGAATGGCTGTCATGGGAACATAATAGAGATACCAGACGTATTCCTGCGCGAGGGTATCGCTCGGAAAAAAGGAAAACTTGCAGATCCGCAGGAAAAAGAGCAGCAGCATGAAAGCGCAGGCCGCCAGGATCCTGCTGCAGACAGCATGGTCCAGAAGCTTCCGCCTGAGCGTCATCGCCCAGATTATGATCAGGGCAATGTAACAGAAGGCCGAAAGATGATGCGGCACATATTTCACAGCAGGGATCATGTTCGTAACGATCCCCGCCAGGATGAGCATCGGAAGGATGAACAGTATTCTCTTGTCCGCGAAACGCAGTCTTTCCATGTTTACAACTATAACTGATTTTGCGGCTTCTGACTACCGCCGAAAGTATGTATTTTCAGGCTGTCAAACTTATAAAAGAGGGCCGGGATCTCTCCCAGCCCTCAGTCTTGCTGTTATTCCTTTTTCTTACTTCACTACCACGCTGATCGTGATGGTCTTTCCGTCGACCTTGGCCGTAAGCTTCGCCTTGCCGGCGGCTCTGGCCGTGATCTTTCCGCTCTCGTCCACAAAGACGGTCTGCGGCTTGCTGCTCTTAAAGATCAGCGCCTGATGCAGGCTGGCATCCGTTGTGATCTGTGCGGTCTTAAGCTCGGTATTCAGATCCATCTCCAGCTTATACTTGTTCTTGCCCTTATCCGCCGTGATCCCGGTGCCCCCAAGCGTCAGATCCTCAACAAAGACAGTCACCCTGTATTCCGGATCGTTTCCTTCGGCTTTCAGTTCAAGGCTTCCCTTCTTATCTCCGGTCACCTTGCTGCCCTTGATCCTGACCATATCATCCTTGCTGGGCTTCCAGGCCGGCTTCTTCAGCCCCTTGATGCTGATACTCCTGGAAGCGCCGAGTGCCAGATGCATCGTGCGTGTCAGAGCGGGCGTCGGCTCTGTTACCGTCACCGTGCAGTTGTAGGCGCTGCCGTTAATATAGGCCGTAACCTTCGTGCTGCCCTTGGCAACAGGCGTCACCTTACCGCTCTGGTCTACCCTGGCCACATCGGGATTTGCGCTGTACCAGAGTACGTTCAGCGTGCCGAAGTCCTTAAGCTCGATCTGCTGCGGCTCCTTTCCGGTCTCAAGCTTGAGCTTCTTTGCGATCACGGGTTTGTATACCGTGATGGTGATCTCGCGGCCATCCTTTACGATCGTGGCCGTCCCGTCTTTCTTGGCCTTGAAAGCTCCCTTTCTGCTGATGGAAACGATCGCTTTATCCGCTTTTGCCTTCGGTGCCCAGCCTGTTTCCTTCATCGTGAACTTCTGTCCCTTGACCAGGAAAAGCTCTGTAGTATCGGCGTCGATGAACGGAACGGGATCCAGAGGCGATACGCCCTCCGTCTGCTCGACCCATTTCGCATAAAGGATCAGATCCGCCGTCACCGGTTTGGTGAAATCGTACGCCGTAGTAAGCTCCGCATCGGCAAACCATCCTTTAAAGGCAAAGCCGGCAGACGCGGGCTTTGCGGGCTCCTCAAGAGCCTCGCCCGTATATACCTTCTGATCGGCCAGCTGCTCTCCGTGACCGTTCATTTCGAAGCTTACGGTATACTCATGAGGCGCGAGCGTGATCAGCAATTCATAATCCTGATAGTTGGCCGCATTCTTTACCGGCAGCTTACAGACAACAATGGGCTTTTCCGCATCCGCTTTGATCTTCCATTTAAGATCCGTACCGCTGAGCTGGATAGCACCATCGAGCTGATCCTCGCCTTTTTCAAAGCTGAGCTCCGCGATCACAGCTGCTGCGCCCGGTGCAAGATATCCTGTAAGGGAAAGCTCACCAGCCTGTCCCGCCTCCACATCGCTTCGGATGGATGTGCTCTTCCACTCTGCCTTTGTGATCGTTACGGTAATATCCTGAGGCTGCTCCCTGAGCTTGTATTTCCAGGCATCGGCACCGGCAAAGCTAACACCGGAAACCGTTACGGCTTTATCCTCGCCCACATTTTCATCCGCCATCTCGCCTATGGCATTCGTAAGATCCACCCTGACATCATCACTCTGAACCGGCAGACCCACAAACACCCCGTTCTCCAGCTCCACCAGCTTCGAATCCGGATCGTACTCACGGTTTACGGCATCCACTCTCGCGCTGTACTCACCGGGGCGGATCACAAAATCCGCACTGCCGAGCCAACGTTCATCGCCCTTTACACCCTCTACCGTTACGCGGTAGGAACCGGGATACTTCGGCTTCGGCATATCCTCCGTCGCTTCAAAAGCTGTTCCGTCATCCTGTGTACCGCTATAACTGACGGTGTAGCTGGCACCTGTTTCTTCGGTATAAACAGGATCTTCCAGAGAAACCTTAGAATACTCTCCGTCCGCCTGTGTCACGGCAAGGCCGTGGACAGATGATTCGAGCGTGGCTTCCTTTACGGTCTCTTCTCCATTCTTGATCACTGTCACAGTAAGATTCGTAGACGTTTTGGCAAGACCGGTCCCGGCGCCTGCCGGATCGCGGATCTCCATGCTCTCACCCAGAATGATCGCGTCCGCCCCGTAAGCAATGAGTGCTGCCTCGTCACCTTTTGCACTCAGTTTTCCGTAATTAAGCCGGATCGGTCCACGGTCCGTATACACACCATAATCCTTCCCCTCTGCATCTACCGTACCTTCATCCAGGATAAAACCATTTCTGGCAGCGATCGCTGATTTATTTGCGGATCTGAGCTTCAGCTCGGTATCGCTGCCCCCTACCCTTACAGTAGTCCTTTCACCTGTATAAATCGCATATCCGCCACCGCTGAACTCAAACTTTCCTTCAATATCCAGCATCCCGTTCGGCTTAGGGGTATCTACCAGAACCGCGATACTGTTTGTACCGACACCATAGATATCACCGTTTCCACGTATCTTCAGAGATCTTTCCGAATAGATCTTTACAGGCCCATACGAAGAAGCATACTCATAATTTACACTGGTGACTCCATCCAGCGTCAGTGTCCCGCTCACGGGATCATAAGAAGCTGTCCGGCTGTCCGGTCCGCCGAAACAATATTTCAGATCCGTGCAGTTATTGGAATTCACACGCTCATTGCCGATCCACAGAGGATACTGTTCCCCCTTCTCTATGCGCACGCTATATGCGGTTTTCGTGTTTTTCCCTTCCTGATAAAGGATCGTACCGCTTTCCACATATCCGGTGTTGGGAAAATCAAGATAAGTACCGTCCAGTATGATACCGGGTTCTGCACCGCCGGCATATATCGCCGCACCTCTCTCACTCTCAAACGTTCCTGCCTCGACATGTCCGGAAACACTGATCTGGCCTTCATTACTGTAGATGGCCCAGACATCCTTGCTTCCTCCCTGGGTTTCGATATCCGCTCTTGCATCACTTCCGACCGTGATATCCTCTTCTGCCCAGATCCCGGCCACCGTTGTCGCACTGTCTTCGCTGTCACCGCAGGTGATATCCAGCTTGCTGGAATTTACCGTCACCGATCCCTTCTGGGCTACAAGAGCGGCATCAAAGCCATTGTCCTCACCCTTACCGATATAGACGTCGGCATTATCGATCGTCACATCGCCATTTACAGAGGCCACTTCTCCGATCGAAGAAGATGCCCCGTTCTCTGCATAGCTGTTGCAATTCAGGGTCAGGGGATATCCGTCTATCATCGCTACAGCCATCCCCAGCTTGCCACAGATATTCAGATCGCCATCGCAGCAGATGCTTCCGGCCCAATCCACAGTCGATCCGGAACGAGCTTCGATTGTCAGGGTTCCGGCTACAGGACCTCGTACTCCTGAGATCTTTGTCGTATTTTCTATCGTAAGATTACCCTTGGTTCTGATCGCATAGCTGTCTGCCCCCGCTTTCCCATAAGGCTTGATCTTACATTTTCCGATCACCCGGATGATAAGATTTTTCGTGTTGGAGTAGATATTTGTATCATAGTCCGGATGCAGATAATGAAGGCCTGTAAGATCTGCATCTCCTTCCAGCTCATAATCCTTCATCGTAAGGATTATCTCATCATCATTTCTTTTAAATGTCAGATACCCCTTTACGGAATTGGGCATGGCTAAAACCGAATTGTAGATCACACCGTCTGTGCCGTAATACTTTCCTGCATTAGCGGTTATGTTTTTACCATTGATCACCAGTATATTGGCAAGTTCTAATCCCGGGTCCCCGTCCGGCTCCTCTTCCTCCGCAGAGATCTCCTCATCCTCGGGCAGTGGATCTGCCTCCGTCGCAGCTTCCTCTTCCTCCTCTGCAGGATCTGCGGCTTCCTCCGCATCCTCTGTCAGGGCCTCGTCTTCTCCGGCGGCCTCTTCCGCCTCTTCCGTTTGGGCATCCTCTTCCTCAAAGGACTGCTCCTCCGCTGCTGCGGCTTCCTCCTCCGCATCACCGGCCGCGTAGACTGCAAAGCCTGCGCTGTAAAACTCGCCGGTAAGCAAAAATACGGTCAGCAGAAATGCCGCGAGTTTTCTGAGTTTCTTTACTGCTTTCATAGCATCCTCCTTTCGATGTATAAAAATATCCGGCAGAGGCCGGAACAGGGTTCACGGCTTCCCCGGATTTTAATTATACAGAAATCTGTCCTTCCCGCCTACCCCCAAAAGTAGGTATTTTTTCATCTATAAACGCAGCGCAATGGCGGTATTGTTATCCATATCTTTCTTTATCCCCCGCTTCTGCACGATCCCGTTCATGGCTTCCAGCCATTCCTCCGCGGTGCTGCTGCGCTGAAGCAGCTTCTGCATCTCCTTTTCCAGGATCAGTTCCCAGAAACCGTCCGAACACAGAAGGAAGGCTTCTCCGTCCTCAGCTGCTGCCGGCTCGACGATCACATAAGCCGGCGTTTCCCATTCGGTCCCCAGCACGCGAAGGAGCCGGTTTCTGTCCGGATGGCTGCGTATCTTGCTTTCCCTGAGTTCTCCGGCACTGACCAGCATCTGCGGAACGCTGTGATCCAGCGTACGCCGCTGCAGCTTCCCGCTGCGGAAATGATACAGCCGGGAATCCCCGACATGTCCCCATTGACAGCTGCCGTTGCGGACCAGCAATACCACGCCCGTGGTCTTGAGCTCGTTCCTCGCATGTTCCTCCTCCTGACGTGCGAGAATGCGGCGCTGTCCTTCCTCAAAGATCCTTTCGATCAGGTCCTCCGCCTCCGGCTCCGCTTCAAAAAGCTCTCCGGCCGTCTCCGTAAACATGGCGGAGGCCACTTCTCCGCGGCCATGCCCTCCCAGACCGTCCGCCAGTACAAACAGGGCGCTATCCCCCTTTTTAAATACTGCCGCACTGTCCTCATTGATCTCACGGCTGCCCGGATTGCTGATCAGCTTATAGTCCATCTTTTCCTCCTGTCTCTTTCTCCTTTATACTGCCATCCCGGATGCGGAATGCCGCAGCCCACGCAACAGCTGTGTGGCACGGGTCTGAACGGACGTTCTCACTCCCCTGCAAAGGCCTCTGTCTGCTCTACAAGCTCCGCCTTCTTCCTTTCCATCTCTTCGATCTCTTTTTTCAGCCGCGGATATGTGCGGCGGTCCTTGATAAAGAAATACAATGCCGCCAGCATCAGAAATACGGAAAGAACGGTGCTGAAAAGATCCGAGACGCCCAGGGCCGGCAGCGCCTTGTAGACCGTGGCCGCGCTTCCCACCAGGGACACGACCGTCCGGAGAAAAGACAGATGCGTCTGTTCTACGGAAAGTTTGGTATTGTTAAATGCCAGCTCCGTACGAAGCACCGATAGTTCCGTTCGCTCATGGGAAAGCTGCGTGCGCTCCATCGCCAGCTCCCGTTCCGTGATCTCTCTCCTGCTTTCTTCTTCCATTAAGATCCCTCCGTCAATATCCCCTCCGGTCCATCCGGGGGCCGATCTGCGCCTTTCCCTTACAGGATCCCTCCTTAAAAGCTCATCGCGCTTTTCCTATCTTACTACCGCATACGCCGGATTCAGCTCATTCTGCAGCTCGTCATAATAGACGAGAACGGAGGTATAGATACTGTCTTCGTCATAGTTCGTCCTCTTTTGATAGATCAGGGTAACGCCCTCATCGTTCAGCGAAAAATCCAGTCCGCCCTCCGCTGCCGGAATGCGGATCATACGTCCGAACTCCTTCTGAAATTCCGCCGTATCCTCTTCATAGAAATTGATCACCCTGTCATATAACGGGCGGCACACTTTATCCGGATCCGTAAAGAGATCCGCAACCCTTAAGATATTTCCCTTTTCCGCATCGATGTATACGTTAAAGGCATGATAAGTGCCGTAACCGTAGGGCTCCATTCCGAAGCTGTTGACACGGCCCTCGTCAAAACGGAAGCTGCACAGCATTCCGTCGCATTCGATGCGGGATGCCGAGAAGAACGAACGTGCCGAACAGCGATCCTCCTTTTTCCATACCGATTTCGGCACCGCTGCCATCTGTTCATCATCTTCCTTCAGCGCCTGTTCGGAAAGAAGGCGGTATTTTCCCGAAAAATCGGAGAGCGTCTTCATCAGCGCCTCCGGCGCATCGCCCTCCGCCTCAAAACGGGTATAGTGCGTCGATACCGTATATTCATAAGCCGTGCCTGCGATCTCGCTTTGTTCTTCCTCCCCGCGGATCACATAAGAAACAGCTGCCGCCCTCCCGTTTCCGAGACGCAGCATGGGCTCTGTGGAATGAAACTCTCCCGAAGTGTAATTATAGCCCGCTGCGGATAGCACTTCATATATATACTGGTGAAGCTCCCAGCCCGCATCTTTCCATATATCATCCACATCCTTGTGATTTGCACGGGAATGATACGTCTCCCCGCCCGCAAAGCGGATGTTCAGCTCATACCATACCGTATCCTCCGGCGTCCCTTCGGTCCAGACATCCACACCGTTTAAGCCGTACAGGCCTCCGGAGGCAATGAGTTCCTCCAGCGCCGAAAGCTCCTCCGGCGTCATCCGGATCTGTTCCGGGCAGGGCGATTCTTCAATAACGGCTCCACCGTCATCCTCCCGGCGGATCCGGTAATGATACTCTCCTTCATAGGGCTGCTCCGCCGCCATATCTCCGTATTGCCTGGTGGGCTCGTAGACATCCAGGCTCAGGCTTTCGATGGCATGATCCGCAAAGTCTTTCGGCGCATCAGGATCCCCCGCATCCTTCCGTTCCCCGTATACGGGTTCAGTCGGTGCCACATAAGGCGAACGCAGAAAGTTCATGATCCGGTATCCTCCGTCCCCATCCGTATGAGGCATGGTATGCATGATGAGCCTTTCCTCGTCCGCGTAATAATACACATCCGGATAAAACCAGTCATCGTCCGGCACCAGCTCCAGATAATCCTTTGTGCTTTTGGTGTGATAGGAAGTGCTTGAACGGTATCCGTTCTGCTCATAGATGAGTTCGTCCTCCGTCACCGTAAGCGTTCCTCCGAACAGGCTCTGCTCGTACCACAGCCCCTCCATACCGCTTTCACCTTTTTTCCCGCAGCCTCCCAGCGCCAGAGCTCCCAGCCCCAGGAATACAAAACTCACTGCTGCCAGCGCGATATTGGAAAATGTATCCATAGCGTTATCTCCTCATAAACAAACCGTAAGCCATACAGCTTCCCGGAGTATATGTCTCCGATTATACCTTTGGATAAAGTTCTCCGCTACCTCCAAAAGCAGGTATTTTCTCATCCTTTACGGATCCGTATATTGGTGATGGTGCACTGATCGCCGGTAACGGCGGCGTAGAGTTTTTCGGGTGCATCGGCGATGGTCAGCGTATTTTTGATCGCAATGCCGTTATTCTCCGTACGCATGGTAACACTGTTTCCTTCTCTTTTAAAAGAAACCGTGCAGTCGAAACCTTTTTTATTGAAGGCCTTCCAGGCGTCCCAGCCGTCAAATTCATCGTCCCTGTTTACGAAGAGGGAAAGGGAACAGGCCGGATCGCTTTCCCAGCATTCCCCGTCCAGACGCATGAGCATGAGATCGCGGTAAGCCGGCCCGTTGACCATTCCGTCCTCCGAACTGAAGATGTTCACAAAGGGACAATGCCACACCAGTCTTGCTGTGGGCAGCGTGGCCGCATGAAAGCGGATGCACATGCCGTCCGTGATCTCGATACCTTCGGAAGAATCCGTGCGGTAGCCGTCGATCTGCACGTTGGGGATATCCCCTGCCGGTACATTGATATAACTGATCTCTTCGGCGATCCTTTCAATGCTGTCCGGAGGCGCGGCTTCCTCTGCCTTGTCCACACGGGCGTCCGAATAGCAGCAGTGTTCACCGCTGAATCCGATATAAGCATAACGGGAACAGTCCGGCAGCGCGATGATGAATTCATCCGCCCGTCCGTTTCCGCTGATACGGATCCGTACATGGTCACGGATCTTGAGCGCTTCGATCCGGTACTCTCCGGGTTCCGCTGTCGTCTCCGCTTCCCGGCATTCCCTGCCCAGCATCTTCCTCGCGCCCTTACAGACATAAGTGCCGTCAAAAAAGAGCTCTCCGTATTCGTAATAGAGCAGTTCCGCGACCTCATCTTCCTTTTCATGGATACGCCCGTCCAGGGAATCAAAGAGAACGATCACCGGTTTCGGGCTCCGTCCTTCTTTGTCCGGAGCGATCTTCAGGCAGACCGTCGTAGTTTCGGGCGTGAGCAGGAAGCCTTCCGACCAGTCGCTGCGGTAGCGGTCAATGATAAGTTTACCTTTTCCGGCCAGTTCACGCACATCTTCCCGCTCTTTCATCTCGTATTCCAGATCCACATCGATCAGATGGATCATGATACGTGCAAAATCCGGATCAAACTGCGCTCCCACGCCCTTGACGAATTCCTCTCGCACTTTCTGCTGCGGAATGGGATCGCGGTAGCTTCTTCTCGAGGTCATGGCGTCATAGGCATCCGCCACCGAAATGATACGCGCATATTCGGGGATATCCGTTCCGATCAGTTTATTGGGATAGCCTTTCCCGTCATAACGCTCATGATGATAGAGGGCTCCGATCCCCAGCGCCGGGAATTCCGAGATGCTGTGGAGTATCTGTTCTCCCAGAACGGGATGCTGCTTGATGACCGCGTACTCTTCCTCTGTCAGCTTCCCCTCTTTATTGATGATATGCTCGGGTATGCCGATCTTGCCCACGTCATGCAGAAGCGCAGCATAATAGATCTCGTTGCATTCCTCCGGGCTCTTCCCGCTGTATTCGGCGATCTTTCTCGAATAATCCGCAACCCTTGAAGAGTGACCGTGGGTATAACGGTCCTTTGCATCGATGGCATTGACCAGGGCCATGGCTGTCTGTTCGAAAAGGCGCTGCTGGTTCTTTTTTGCCTCCTCCTTCCGGAAGAGATTGTTCTGGAAGGAGATCAGTACAAAGATGATCGCACCCACGATAAAAAGCGCAGCGACGGAATCGAAGTAATTGCCGCCCCTGCTGTATTCCGTAACAAGATCCGGGAAAAGGTAGCCCACGATCCAGGTGGCTGCGATGACGAGCATGTTCAGAAGCAGCATGACGATCTTGAGCTTTCCCTCAAGGATCATGGAAATATAGATCGTGCCGAGCAGGAGCCACACCGGCGTGCCGCCGTCCGAACCGCCGTTGGAAAAAAACATGGCGGGAAGAAAGACAAAGACCAGCAGGACCGAGATGACCACCTTGGCCTGCCGGATCCGCTTCGTCCGGATGGCAAAGATCACATAGGCCGTAAAGGACACGGCCCCCACCACCGTCGAGATCGTCGCCAGAGGCGGCTCCTGCATGATGAGCCCGCAGGGGATCGCGAGAAACAGAGCGATCAGTACGGCAACGGAAAAGACCAGAAAGGATCGGTCTTTCAGACTGATCGAAGGATCATAGATATAGTTTTCAAAACGCCGGAGTAAAGCTTTCAATCCATCTTCTCCCGCAATTCGGATACATTTTCTCCCGGGATACCGTTCACAGTCTCGCTACGATCGCATCGATGCTGATCCCCGGATGCTTCAGATACATGCGCACGATATTTTCGACGCGGGCCGGCGGCTCGTTCAGACGTGCCGCGATCTCCGCAACGCTCGATCCGTTATCGTTCATCTTGATCACCTGGCGGACCAGGCGGTCCATGAGCTGGCCGGACTGTGCCGATACCGGAGGCGCCGCCGCTTCGATCAGTATATGCTCTTCTTCGAAATGACCGTCGAAAAGATTCAGGATGCAATACCCGGCCGCCCCGTCCCTGGGCTTTGAAGTGCTGCCGGGATTCAGATACATCGCCCCGTCCCTGAAGCTCTTGCTGTAGCTGTGGGTATGCCCGCAGATGATGAGGTCCTGGGGCTGCCGGCACAGGGCGGGCACATCCTCGACGCAGTGGGTCATGAAGATCCGTACGCCCTCATATTCCACGCTCAGGCTTTCCGGGATATCGCCTCCCCTGCACCACCAGTCGCTGTTGCCGCGGACGCAGTAAAAAGGAACGGGCCTCTGGCTCATTCGCGAATATACATCTTCCGTATCAAAATCCCCTGCATGGAAAACCGCATCGCAGGAAAAGATCTGATCCTCCAGATCCCCCCTGAGATGTCCGTGTGTATCGGCGATCACTGCTATACGCATCTGTTGATACCTCTCTTTCCTAAGCTGCCTGTCTGCCGGCACGGCCTGTGTGTTCAGCCCTCACCGGCAGAAACCGCATACAGTTTCGTTCCGCGAAGCTCAAGTTTTGCCCCGCTTATGTTTTCTACACTGATCCTGAGCTGTTTATCCGAAAAATATCCGGCATATTTTTTGACCGCTTTCACTTCCTGCCCATAGCCCAGATGGACAGGCTCCCCGTTCTGATCGATCACCTTAAGGGTGATCGGTCTGGAAAAATCCTGCATGCCGCCCTTCTTTACAGTCAGTGTTCTGAAAGACAGTTCCGGATCGGTCTTTGTCGCATATAAACCGTGCGTACTCACATTTCCGTACACCACCACATCTCCGTCCAGCCTGAGCCAGTTATCCGTAGTTACCGAAGCCAGCTCAACATTTCCCAGATTGAGCCAGATCTTTCCGCTGCTGCTGACTTTCACCGGAGCTCCGCCGGATATGGGTCGCAGATCGATCAGCCTGAGATTGCAGGCCGCCTTCAGTGTCTTTGTCTTTCCAAGATCAAGGGTTTTGATCCCATGGGAGCCATGGATCGTGAGTTCCTCCGGTGTTTTCGGCAAAGTGATCTTTTCGGTCTTCATATCGCAGTTTACGTAGATCCAGTAACTTTTGGCTTCCGTCATAACAGCAAAGGCTTTTTCAAAACTCGGATATTCTCCCATCTCTATCCAGCTGTCGCTCTCACCGCCCACAAATACCGTGAGCGATCCCGCGTATTCTGCCTTTACCTGTTTTCCGTATTGATATGCCGTCAGCTCATTTCCGGCAGCGGTTTTATTCAGCACCTTCACTTTGCCGGGATCAAGCGGCTGCTTTCCATTGTATTGAAAGATATGTGTTCCTCCCGCAAGGGCTTCTCCCGCTCCGACACAGACGGAAAGCGTTCCGCTGACTTTTTCGATCACGGTCTTCGCCGCTTTTGCTTCCTGCACGTAGAGAAGTGCATTTCCGATATCGGCAAATTTCGCCGAGCCGTCCGTGCGGCAGGCACCGTTCAACGTCCCCACAGCGCTGACGGACTTTGTCACATGCAGGACCGCTTCACCGCAGTCAACTGATGCAAAGCTCTTCAGGGTATCAAGCGTTACATCCGCTTCCAGCTTCAGAATCGATGTCTTTGTTCCGCTGATCTTTGAAAGGGATGCCTGTTCTCTGCAGATCAGAAGCTGCTTTCCTGCTGCCACCTTTACAGAGGGTGCTTTCCTGGTAAGAGAGCACAGCTCCGTATCGATCACAAGATCGCAGTTTGCCGTGATCACAGGAGATTTCAGCTTCAGGCTGCCGCCTTTGATCGTGATCGAAAACTCTCCTTTGGGAAGCTTTATGGCTTTCGGCTCCGTATGCTCCGTTCCGATATCAAATACATAGGCTCCGGGAGCCCCTGCGACAGACTTGAAAGCCTCTGCCAGCGTAGCATACTGCCCGTCCTGTCCGACACGGATCTCGCCCTCCTCTTCTTCCGGGGAATCCGCATCCCCCCTGAGCTCCCCGTCCTGCAGAATATCCGGTGCTTCCGGCTCCTCTGCGGCCTCCGGGGCCTCCGCACAGACCTCTTCCGTCTCCGCCGCCTCATCATGCTGCGCAAAAGCGGCAAACCCGTGCCCCGTAAACACGCAGGTAAAGATAAACAGACTCAACAGACCTGTCAGAAATGAGATTTTTCCTTTTTTCATATTTTCTCCTGTCCCATGATAATTATCGATCTTTCACAGCATATCCTATGCGTAAAATATAGCACTCTTCCGCGTTGATGTCCATGAATCATCACTGTCCGCTCTCCCGCTAAACCGGCTGCTGCGCTGCCCCCTACAGCCACTTCTTTTTCCGGAAGAAGATCAGGCTGAAGATGACGATCAGGATGCAGAGCGCGATGACGGCCGGATAACCGAAGGGCGAAGCCAGCTCCGGCATGTGCACAAAGTTCATCCCGTACCAGCCCACGATGAGGGTCAGAGGCATGAAGATCGCCGTCACCACCGTAAGGACCGTCATGATGTGGTTCTGTTTCATGTCGATCCGGGATTTGTGCAGATCGCTGAGCTGCAGCGTATAGTCACGCAAAGCCCCCGCCACGTCGTAGAGCCGGGCCATGCGGTTCAGGAACAGATGGAAATAGCGGAGGTTCTCTTCTTTAAAGAAATTGTTCTCGTTCTCCTCCAGTTCCTGCCCGAGGTCCGTCAGCTGCTCATAATTGATCCGCAGCTCACGCACATCTCCGCGCACCTGGTTGATACGGTTTAAGTAATCGCCTTCCGCGCCGCTCAGGATCTGTTTTTCGATCAGGTCCAGTTCACGGTCATAATGTTCCATCAGCACCAGATCCTCATGCACGATCATTTCGAGAAAATCATAGAGAAAACGCTCCAGGCTCGGAAAACGCCAGTATTTTCCCATGATGATCTTTACGATGAGACCGGATACGGTACCGGTATCATCGATGAACACAATGCCCTTTTCATCCATCGCAAAGGCAAAACGTTTATCGGGAGCCGATAGATTCCTGCGGTCCGGGATGGAAAAACTCCCCGTCAGCGAATCATAGTTCACCTCCAGCTTCGTACTGTAGATCTCCGCCGGATCCAGGTCCATATCGATGCCCATATCGAAGCTTTCCTTCTGCTCCGCCCATTCTTCGGAGGTCAGTACGGCAACATACTGTTCCCTGTCTTTTTCCTGCTTCTTCCATTCCGAGATCTCGGCTTTTTCCAGTTTGCTTCGAATCAGATAAAACATGCTCAGCTCCCTCTCCGCTCTGAATAAGCGGCTTTATCTTCATACATCTTTTCATCCGCCCTCCGGCAGATATCCCGGACGATCTGACGTCCTTTCTCCTCACCGGCAGAGATCTCCTGTCCTGCCGGAAAAGGGCGGCCGAAAAAATCCTTAAGGCCGGCCGCACCCATGAAGCTGTATATGAAAATGATCAAAATCGGTGCGGACACGCCGGCGATGACCGTGAAAAAGGATCTCAGGTTTTTCTCTTTTTTCCCTGTTTTAAGCATAAAGAATATTTTAGCAGGATTGGCGTAAGAATACAAGTTTACGGCAGCGCCTTACGCTTAAGGCGGTATCCACCCGTTACTGTTCGCTCCTCTCATTTTATGGTTGAAGAAAACAGAGAAAAACAGTAAAATGGTGGGCATGGAAAATACAGGTATAAAATACAGTTTTTTTGACAAGGATCCGCATTTCTACAAAAACGTATTCACACTGGCCCTGCCCATCGCGGCACAGAGCCTCATCACCATAGGCGTCAACATGCTGGATACCATCATGGTGGGGAATCTGAGCGAGGACGCGCTGTCCGCAACTTCGCTCGCCAATTCCTTCATCGGCATCTACCAGATCTTCTGCATGGGGCTGGGTATGGGAGCTTCGGTCCCCATCTCGCGCTATTACGGCATGAAAAAGATCGGTGACGACGCGGACGGAGCCACCAGAGCCCTCCGCCAGACCGTATGCCTGATGCTGCGGCTCACGCTCCTTCTTGCCTCCCTTTTTGCTCTGGCTACGGCACTGATCCCGAAGCTTCTGATGACGATGTATACCGACGAAGCACCCATCATCGAGCTGGGGAGCATCTATTTCCGCTGGTCCGTCCCGGCTTATTTCTTTGCAGGGGCTTCGCTGACCACGACCATCGCCCTGCGCAGCGTACGCCAGGTAAAACTGCCGCTCTTCGTCTCCATCGGCGCTTTCTTCGTAAACCTTGTGGCAAACTATGCCTTTATCTTCGGGAAATTCGGTGCCCCCAGAATGGAGATCGCCGGCGCCGCCCTGGGCACGCTCCTGGCACGTATCTTTGAAGCCGCGATGATCGTCGGCTACCTTTTCCTTAAGGACAGCGAGATCAGCTTCCGCGTAAAGCATCTGATGATGAGCACGCGCTCGCTCATCGGGGAATATGTACGTATCTGCATCCCGGTGCTGATCAGCGACGGGATCCTGGCCATCGGCAACAATACCGTAGCCATGGTCATCGGGCATCTCGGAAAAACCTTTGTGGCCGCCAACGCCATCACCGCCGTTACCCAGCAGCTGAGCACCGTGGTGGTGCAGGGCGTGTGCCAGGCCGGTGCCATCGTGACCGGCCAGACCCTTGGGACCGGCAAGCGCGAACGCACGATGAAACAGGGCTACCTGTTCTTTGGTCTGGGCCTCGGCCTGGGCCTGATCTCGGCCTTTTTCATCACGGCCGCCAAAAATCCCATCATCAGCTCCTACACGGAAGTCGGTCCCGAGACCCGCGCGATCGCCAACGAGCTGATGCTGGCCATCAGCCTCATCATCATCTTCCAGGCCACCAACAGCATCATGACCAAGGGCGTGCTCCGCGGCGGCGGCGATACGAAGATGCTGATGCTCACCGACAATATCTTCCTCTGGGTGATCTCGATCCCCCTGGGACTGCTGGCGGGTTTTGTCTTTCATCTTCCCGCCTTCTGGATCTACGTATGCCTGAAATCCGACCAGATCATCAAGACCGGCTGGGCTTTCCTGCGCCTGCGGGGCGGAAAGTGGATCAAAAAGATCTCTACCGGTTCAAATACGGAATGATCAGGGTACCATGACCGCCTTTGCCATGTTTTCTGCCGTGGCAGCATCCGTAAAGAGTTCAAGGAGCTTTAAGCCGAACGCGACCGAGGTTCCCATACCTCTGGAGGTGATGATATGTCCGTCGACCACCACCGGATCCGTCAAAGCCTCGGCGCCTTCAAGCATCCCTTCCATGCCTCCGTAGCAGGTAGCCTTTTTTCCTTTTAACAGACCGAGCTTTCCGAATACCGTCGGTGCTGCGCAGATCGCCGCGATATACTTTCCCGCAGCATCAAATTCGCGGAGTTTTTCATGGAGCAGAGTGCAGCTGCGCAGGTTTTCCGTTCCCTGCTTGCCGCCGGGAAGAATGAGCATATCCATGTCCGCGAAATCCAGTTCCTCCAGGAGCAGATCAGCTTCCGTATTGATGCCGTGGGAACCGTTCACGGTCTTTCTCCCCATGATGGAGACCATGCTCACTTCCATGCCTCCGCGCCGCAGGATGTCCACCGGCGCAAATGCCTCTACTTCTTCAAAACCGTCTGCCAGAAAGATCGCAATCTTTGCCATTTTTTACATCTCCTTTATCCTTTTGATCGCTTCCACCGTGTTCTCGAAACTGCCGAAAGCCGTAAGCCGGAAATAATGCTCCCCGGAAGGACCGAAGCCCGACCCCGGAGTGCCGACAACGCCGGCTTTCTCCAGCAGCAGATCAAAGAACTCCCAGCTGCTCATGCCGTCCGGAGTCTCCAGCCAGATATAAGGCGCGTTGACTCCGCCGGAAACCGTATATCCCGCCTCCGTAAGGCCTTCCCTGATATAAGCGGCGTTTTTCATGTAATAGGCCACCTGGTCTTTTAACTGCTCCTTACCGGCGGGCGAATATACCGCCTCGCCCGCGCGCTGGATGATATAAGGCGCGCCGTTATATTTCGTGCCGTGCCGTCTGGCCCAGAGCGCATGCAGCTTCACTCCGTCCGCTTCCAGTGCTTTCGGTATCACGGTATAACCCAGCCTGAGCCCCGTAAAGCCGGCGTTTTTGGAGAAGGAACGGATCTCGATCGCACAGCTTTCCGCACCCTCGCATTCGTATATGCTGTGAGGCACATCCTCCTCGGAGATATACGCTTCGTACGCCGCATCATATATTATAACCGCTTTGTTCCGCTTTGCATAGTCTACCCAGGCCTGAAGCTGCGCCTTTGTGACCGCCGCGCCGGTAGGGTTATTGGGAAAACACAGGTAGATCAGGTCCGGCTTCTCTTCCGGAAAAAGCGGTGCAAAGTTATTCTCCTTTAAACAGGGCATATAGATCACGTCCGACCAGACGCCGCTCTTTTCATCATAGCTGCCCGTACGTCCCGCCATCACATTGGTATCCACATATACGGGATAGACGGGATCGCATACCGCCACCCGGCAGTTCCGGTCAAATATCTCCTGTATATTGCCGCAGTCGCCCTTGGCCCCGTCGGACACGAAGATCTCATCCGGCTCTATATCACAGCCTCTTGCTTTATAATCATTCTCCGCTATGGCGCTGCGCAGGAACTCGTAACCCAGATCCGGTGCATAACCGTGAAATCCCTCCGCCGTTGCCATCTCATCCACTGCGCGGTGCAGCGCTTCAATGATCACCGGCGCGATGGGCTGGGTCACATCACCGATGCTTAAACGTATCACACTGCGCTCCGGATTCTTCTCCTGAAACTCTCTCTGTTTTTTTGCCACGGTCGAGAAAAGATAACTCCCCGGTAACTTAAGATAATCCTGATTTGCCTTTAACATTCCCATACCTCCTGAAATTATGGATATGAACTTCTGTATGAACCTTCCCAAAACGCGCAAAGGAGCACCCTCTCCGGGCACCCCTTTGTGTCAGCTTATGTGATTATACTTTATGCTCCGGTCTGCGTCAAGCGCTCATATCCGGTGGAACCCCTTCCGTTTCCGCGTCCTGCAGCCGCTTCTTATTTCCCGAGAAAATCCGATATGGGATGTGAATCAAAACTTCCGGGATAGGTTATGAAGCTGTCGGCTCCGTGCTTTTTCGCTGCTTCGACGACCTCCTCCTTCGTGGAGACCGTCCCGGTCTTTTCAACCACATGATCCCATTTGGACGATCCCCAGGAGACCGTGGTGGAGGTGACATTGATATATTTATATCCCTCGTCCTTTTCATATACATAGGTCTCATACGTCCGTTCACCCACACCGCCGCGGATACAGACGATATAATCGCCGGGTGTGATACCGCCCGCGTCATTCATATAGGCGATCTCCTGCATCATTACGCACACTTCGGAAAGTGCTGCGGTATCCGCAAGTTCATATACCGCGCTGTCGGTATGGATCCACTGGCGGCCGTCCAGGGCTATGTCAAACTGACTGCCGTCCTCCATACCGAAAATGATATCTTCCCCGCCGTCAGCCACATAAGCCGCATTGTCAGGGTCACTGCTGATACTTTTTATGCTCAGCTCGCGGAAGGCATCGATAAAGGCGCTGATGATCTCCGTATCCTGCGACATCGCCGTAACATAACCCGATTCACCGCCCAGACCGTATCCAATGACCATGGGCATCTCCTCTCCCTCGATGATCTTTTTCATCAGCTCATCCGGATAGATCTTTTCGATATCATAAGAGCTGCTCTGATCGTCATCCGTGCTGCCTTCCTCGTCCTGCGCAGCAGGAAGCTCTGCATCGTCCCCGTCTTCTCCGTCCCGGTCCGTTTCCTCCCTCTCCGTCCCGTCCCGGTCCTGCCCTTCCTCTACACTGCTGCCGCCTCCCCCGGTGCTTTCCGTGCCGGCTCCTCCTTTTCCGGCACAGCCGCCCATCACAAGCGCGGTCAGTAAACTGAAAACCACTACAGCCTTTTTCATGCTTCCCACCTCCAAAACCCCTGTTCATCCTTATCCGGCTCCTTTGAATACTGCATCTCCGGAGCCGGATCGTTTTGCCATACATATCTTATACGAACATATCGCAGCTTTTTTATGGCAAACCGTGTTTTTTGTAAGAAAATTGCGAAGCAATTCCCTATAAACCTGTATAGAAAAAAGCCCCGGCTTTTCGACCGAAGCTTATATCCTTCCGTTTCCGCCGAGGCTCTGATCCTTTATGACTCAGCACGGTCAGGACAGCATCGAAGGTATCACTTCTCCCTCAAATACCACCCTGGCGGGTCCTGTCATATAGACGCAGTTGTCCTCTTCCTTCCATTCGATCTGAAGCTTTCCCCCGCGGAGCTTCACTTCCACTTTCCGCTCCGTCTTCCCGTTCAGGACCGAAGCCACCACAGAGGCACAGGCACCGGTACCGCAGGCCAGGGTCTCGCCCGTCCCGCGCTCCCAGACACGCATACGGATATGCGAGCGGTCCACCAGCTGAATAAACTCCGTATTTACCGCTCTCGGGAAAGCAGGGTGGTGTTCATGCACCGGCCCGATCTTTTCCAGATCCAGGGCATCCACATTGTTCACATAGACCACGGCATGGGGGTTTCCCATGGACACACAGCTGACGCTCGCCTCCGTCTTCTTTCCGCCGATCTCCATGCTGATGCAGCGGTTCAGTACGCCCTCGCCTTCGTCCGCAAAGCCCTTCACATCCACGGGGATGCGCTCCGCTTCCAGGATCGGCTCCCCCATATTGACGGTCACCGTATCCACTTTCCCGTCCTTCAGGTTCAGATACAGGGTCTTGATGCTGCCGCCGCTTTCGATGGTCACGGGATTTTTGTCCGTCAGGCCTTTATCATAGACATATTTTGCAACACAGCGTATCCCGTTCCCGCACATCTCGGAACGGGAACCGTTCGCATTGTACATCTCCATCTCAAAATCCGCCCGCTCCGAAGGGTTGATAAAGATCACGCCGTCACCGCCGATCCCGAAATGCCGGTCGCTCAGACATCTGACCAGGGCCGCTTTATCCCGGACCTTTTCCTTTGCACCGTCGATATAGATATAATCATTTCCGCAGCCCTGCATTTTCGTAAATCTCATCTCAGTCCTCCGTAGCTTTTCCTTATTTGTCCATCAGGGTCAGGACCATCTGCGCGCTTTCCACCAGCCCGGTCCCGCTCTCCATGCTGCATTTCTGAAGATACCTGTGCGCATCTTCCTCATTCATGTGATTGCGCTCCATCAGCACCTCCTTCGCTCTGGCGATGAGCGCTTTATCCTCTTCACTGCGCTGTGCCGGCGCCCGCCGCTGCTTCTTTTTATGCCGCTCCCGTCTCCCGATCATCATGCCGAGCGTTGCAAAAAGATCCACGGTCTTCAGAGGCATGGACAGCGCGACCACGCCCTCCGAGATGCCTTCGGAAACCAGTGCCTCCGAGGCAATAAGAAGCATCTCAAAGCCTGCGGGCAGATATTCCGCCAGCTCTGAGTATACCATATCCGGATAACGAAATCCACATACAAGGATGCCTTCGCCCAGCATATCGGCCTCAGAAAGGGCCTGAGAAGCTGTCGTGCAAAGGGCGGACACCTCATAACCGCCGCGCACGAGGAGATTGCGGATCGCTCTTCCCTCTTCACTTTTACCGAAGAGCACGATCAGATTCATATCTTAATACTTATACAGATAACGGGCTACTTCCCACTCGCTCACCTGGGCGTTGTACTCAAGGAATTCCTTTTTCTTCGCCTGGATATACAGGGGAGCGATATAAGAGCCCAGGGCCTCCTGCACCAGTTCGTCACCTTCCAACTGTCTCACGGCCTGCCAAAGCGTCGTAGGCAGCGATTCCAGACCGGCTGCGCGCCGCTCACTGTCACTCATCGCAAACACATTGCTGTCCACGGCTGCGGGAGGCTCCAGCTGCCTTTTGATGCCGTCCAGACCTGCCCGGAGCACCACCGCAATGGCCAGATAGGGATTGGCTGCAGAGTCGGGACTACGAAGTTCCACACGGGTCCTGGGTCCTCTGTCCGCAGGGATGCCTAAAAGGGGCGCTCTTCCTTTCCCGCTCCAGCTGATCCAGACCGGCGCATCATAACCCGGTACCAGACGCTTGTAGGAATTTACCAGAGGATTCAGTATGGCGGTCAGTGCTTTCATATGCTCCATCAGACCGCCGATGAACCAGCGTGCTTCCCGGCTGAGACCTTCCTCCGCATTGTCATCGCGGAAAATATTTTCGCCTTGTCTGTGCAAACTCATGTTCAGGTGCATGCCTGAGCCGTTATTGTCAAATTTGGGCTTGGGCATGAAAGTCGCATGCTGGCCATGCCGGCGTGCGATGGTCTTGACCGCCATCTTGAAAGTCACGATATTGTCCGCGGTCTTTAAAGCTTCGTCATGCATGAAATCGATCTCGTGCTGGGCCGGTGCCTGCTCATGATGGGAAGATTCGATCTCGAAGCCCATCTCCTCCAGCGTCAGCACCATGTCGCGCCTTGCGTTCTCGCCGCTGTCGATGGGACCGATGTCAAAATAGCCGGCTCTTTCCATCTCCTCGGTCTGGGTCGTGGGATGCCCTTCTTCATCGGTACGGAAAAGGAAGAATTCGCATTCCGGGCCGACCTGGAAAGTGTAGCCGAGCTCCTCCGCTTCGGCGATGGCCTCCTTCAGCACACGTCTGGGATCTCCCGCAAAAGGCTCCCTCTTCGCCGTATATACATCGCAGAGCATTCTTGCCACCTTGCCCTGCTGGGGTCTCCAGGGCAGGATGACCCAGGTATTGGGATCGGGATACAGATACATATCCGACTCCTCTCCCCTTGCAAAGCCGTCAATGGCCGAGCCGTCAAACATCAGCTCGTTGTTCAGCGCCCGCGGAAGCTGTCCTGCCGTGATCGCCTTATTCTTCAGGTTTCCGAACACGTCCGTAAACTGCAGGCGGATAAACTCCACATTCTCCTCTTCCGCCATAGCCAGGATCTCTTCTTTACTGTATGTCTGCATAATCTTCCATCCTTTCCCGGGGGATGCTGCCCGGTAAAAAAGCAAGGGGCACCCGCTCATCGGGCACCCCTTTGTGTCATGATGCTTTGGATTATAACCTATCCTCAGCAGTGCGTCAAGCGTAAGGGAACGTCCGCTCCTATTTCTTTATTTTAAAATAGATGACCTGCATGCCGTAGTAATTCCCGCTGCCGGTGCCGTAGATCACGACCGCCATCTTACCCGGCGCCACATTGTTCACATACATCACACCCACTTCCGACGGGAGCAGATCCCCGTTTTGGTCCGTGATGCCACTGTAACCCTTGGGTGCGGTAATGGTAAAGTCTTTTCCGTATTCGGGGCAGATCTCCGCACCCGTATACTTAAAGCTCTTTGTCTTTTTCTTAACCTTCAGCTTTTCGATCTGGTCGATCTTCCGGACGCTTACCGGCAGCACCACATCACCTGTATAGTTCTTATCTTTTCCGACGAGACCGATATAGTATACGCCCTCGTCCCGGAAGCCGTCGATAGCCTCGAAATTCTCGTCCAGATAACAGATATCTACGTCCGCTGCCGTAAATCTCACCTTCTCTCCGTTATCTCTCCGATAGAGCAGAGGCTTCGGTTTCTGGAGTTTTCCCGTATACTTCACGCTCATCGCCCCAAACAGATCCGGATATAAGCTGACCGGGCGGATCACGAATTCAATCGTCTGAGCCGCTTCCTTTTTGTACGCCCCCTTAAAGCTGACCGTAACACTTGCGGTTCCCGCATTCTTATTATTCTTATAGCTCAGCTTATATTCCTTTTTCTCCGTAAGCCGTTTTGCGCCGTCATAGACGCTGACAGCGGGTTTGATTGCTTTTCCCGTATAGACCGTCTCATCGATAGAAGCGACCCAGCGCTTCTCAAGATATCCGCCCTCATAGAATTCCGTCAGCGTCATCTGCCCGTTCAGTGCATTTTCCAGTTCCTCCAGCACCGCGGCAGATTCATCCCCGTACTTTTCCTTAAGCGCAGCTTCCAGCGCCTTCACAGACACATCACTGACACTCACATTGCAGACTGCCTCGATGCCGTGCACCGTACGCAGCGTGATCTTTGCCTCACCCTCGTGTCTGCCGAAGAGCGTTCCGTCTTTTCGCACAAATACACAGGCCGGATCGCTGCTCTCAAAACTGATGGTGGGATCTGCCTGCGGATCACCGACAAAGGCCGCTCCCAGCGCAAAGCTCTCCCCCACGGACAGGGTAAGCTCCGTTTTGTCCGGGATGACATTTTCAATACAATAGTTTACCTCAAGCCTTCTTGAGATCGGATATCCGTCTTCACCAACGGCGATGGCCTTCAGTATCGTATCCCCTTCGATCCTGATGCTGCCGTCATATACGGAACTATCGGGGCTCGGTTCATTCCCGTCCAACTCATAAAAGACGACCGCGCCTTCCGGTATCCCGGTAAGAGTCACATCAAAAGCCTCCGCATAAACACCGCCCGGAACAGAAACTCCGAGATGGACAAGCGGGTACTCATCCGAGAAAAATATAATAGGTATTACCAGCTCATCCGCCGCAATCCCGGCCGTCGAACTGATCATTCCCCTGGGCAATACCAGCACTCCGTCCGTAAAATGTTCGTCTTCAACGATAAAATATAAGGTATCATTCTTCGAACTATAGCTGTACCCGGGACTCCTGCGAATATCCACGATCCTTGCCCAGGTCTCATCATAGATCGGAAGACCACTTTGCGGATCCCGGTCATAGACTGCTGCTTTCATGCTCTTATCGATATTGACCGGCTGGTCAAACACCACCTCGATCGCATTAACATAGCCGGCTTCGCCGTCATAAAAATTCGAATGGGCTGCGGATATGACCTGGGGTCTGCGGACAGTATCTTCCGAAATCTCTGCCCTAAAGCTCAGCTTTCCGTCCGTCCCGATATGAATGCCGTCTACGGAGATCCCGCTGTTTACCATCTCGCAGTCTTTCAGCAGCCCCTTTCCTGCCCGGTCAAGATAATACTCGGAGGAAGGAGAGCTTGCCGGGGTCAGGCTGTCCCCGTCATGATAAAAGCCGTAATCCGGATCCGTTCCACACCAGTAATTCGAGATCAGGGGGATCATCTCATCATACATATTGGTGACAATGAATCCGGTCCTGCTCTCATTCAGCCGGGCATAGACATGATATAGACGCAGGGCATCCTGCGGCTGTTCAAGCAGGTATATTTCCCCGGTCTCCGGATCCCTCCTTTTTCTGTTGTATTCGTCGACGATATCATTACCTTCCGCCTTATAATACTCGGCAAGGATAAACTGCGAATAGATCCCGTATTTCTCCTTTTCCTCCCTGGGCAGGATGATCGCAACATCCCCGCTGGTACTGTAGGGCCGCAGTTCCACGTTTTCCCCTTCCGTTACCCAGTGCACGCTTTCCTCCGGCAGCCAGCCCAGGAGCATCTTGGCGAAGCCGTCCTGATCCCCGCCGTTTGTCCCCATCATGGCAAAGGTATCCAGTTTTTCCAGATAACTTTCATAAGAATAATAATCATCGAGCCCCAGCTGGTGGCCGGTTTCATGGATAAACGTGACCAGATAATCTGCCATATTATCTAATCCCGCAGTTTCATGCTCGGTATCTACGACCTGGATCACGGAAGGAAGGGTATACGAGCCTATGGTATGATCACTGTCACTTGTACGGTAAGCCCACCACTGACCGCTCCAGCCATTGTTACCTCCGGCGGCAACGATATAACAGGCATCGAGCCTCATATCCCCGTCCGCGTCATACTTCGACAGATACTCATTCAGATAATTCCGGTCGGATAATACCGAATCCTCCGGCTTCCCGGAAATGATCTTCGCAGCCCAATAATCCAGCACCTCCTGATAGAGGTATGCGTTATCGTCGCTTTCGGAAGCCGGATACCATGAGCGCTCATGTTCGGAACTGAACTCCAGGAACTCCCCTTTTATCTTCAGATTGTCGAATGACGAACGCTGATAATATGCCGTGAGGCTTTCGTAGGGATAGAGGGGATCCTCTTTACTCTCTGCCGTATCCTCTTTGAACACCTGAGCCTTCAGCTGCTCTTTGAATCCTTCCGCAAAATGACAATCCTGAAATTCCGCTAAAACGACCAGAGTATTGACATCGCCTTCCGCAGGCATGACGGGATCTATGCCGGTCACCGGCATCGCAGCCTGATCCGGCGTCGGTGCATCATCATCCGCATCCTCCGGCATATACTTTTCCAGATTGTACATCAGGGCCGAAAGCGCACTGCCTTCCGTCACCTCTTCTGCAGCCTCTTCTGCCGGCTGTACCGCGTCTTCCTCCGGCACTTCCGCGGCAGCATCCCAAGCCTCTTCCTCCGCTGCTTCCGCAGCTTCTGCTTCCGCTGCGACCTCCTCTGCTCCCTCCGCACTCGCCTTCATCACCGGAGAGAATGCCGCTTCCAATACGAGCAGCCCGGTCAGCAGCTGTGCCAGGATCTTCTTATTTCTCATTTCTTTGCTCCTTTCTATCATTTCCGCTCCCCTCAGAGGGACGCGGTCTTCATCCTATCATCCGCCGTTCATGCAAGTCAAGACGATTCCGGCTTTCCTTCCGTCCTTACGCTTCTGTCTGCGGCTTTACCATATCGTCCGGCCGCCGTCCAATACCACGGTCGCGCCGGTCATATAGGTGGCGGCATCCGAGATCATGTAAAGGATCGTGCATACATATTCATCCGGCCGGCTCATGCGTCCCAGAGGGATGAGCTTTCCGATCTTTTCCTGAAACTCCGGATCCTGCCCGTTCTCGAGACTGGCCGGGCAGAGCGTATTCACACGTATGCCCTTCTCCGCCCAGTAGACCGCCAGATACTTTGTCAGACCGATCAGCGCATGCTTGACGACCGAATAGGATACGGGTTTGACCGTCTGCTCCTCCTCCGGCAGTCCTTCCTTCCGGTAGATCCGCTGGTCGGGTGCGATCAGGCCGTAGTCCGAAGAGATATTGAGTATCACACCGCTCTCCTGCTTTTCCATCACTTCGCCGAATACCTGCGCACAGAGCATCGCGCCGGTCAGTCCCACGGCGATATCCTGGTTCCACATATCCAGCGGGAAATTGTGAAAACGGATGGCTCCGAGGTTTTTGGAGCCGCCCTCCACCTTGGGATTGTTGGCCGCATTGTTGATGAGCACGTCAATGTGTCCGTAGCGCTCAAGCAGCGTATCGCGCACTTTTTCAAGCTGCGCGCGCTGTGTGATATCGCAGACAAAGCACTCCACCTGCGCCTCTTCGCCGTATTCCTCGAGCACGCTCTTTTTCACCCGCTCCATCCCCTCCGGAACGATATCCAGGAGCACCGCCACGCCGCCGCCTTCCACGATGGCTTCACAATGCTTCATGCCGATCAGACCGCCGCCGCCGGTCACCACCGCCACTTTTCCCGGGATCTCAAAACGCCCGGTATAGATCTTTTTTGCCATTTCCGCCTCCTTTATAAACTCCGTCCCGTGTTCTTTCAGCTGCCGCTCTCCTCTCAGGCGCGGCAGTCCGTTCCGGGCCGCTTTCTGTCAAAGCTCCACTGTTCTTCCTTCCGCCGCCGACTCCTTTATGGCCAGAGCCATGCGCAGGCTGTCGATCCCGGCCTGCAGGGGAATGGCTGCCGGCTTTTCGCCGCGCAGCGCTGCAAAGAAATCCTTCAGTTCCTCAATGAACATATCATTCCGGAGAAAGCCCGCATCCGACCAGATCTGTTCCGGATCATCACCGATAAATTTCTTAAAGGTGACCGCATTCAGATCGGCCTCAATTCTCCCTTTTTCCCCGACCACCTTAAAACGGTGCACCGGCGGATATTGCAGAAAGTCCGTATGGGTACAGACGGGCAGGCCGTCCGCCGACTCAAAGACCGCCTGCGCACTCTCCTCCACATCGATCTCCAGGCCGCTGTTCATCCCCAGCTGGGCCCTCACATTCCGCGGCATCCCGAAGATCCACCGGAGGATGTCCAGATCGTGCATCTGCAGGTTCAGCACCGGGCCGCCCCCCATATCTTTTCTCGCCATATAGGTACCCCGGTAATCCTCATAGCGGTGCATGGTCGTCAGGCGTTCCGAGAATTCACAGGCCACATAGGAAAGCCGCCCCAGCTCCCCGCTTTCCACGCCTTCCTTCAGACGCTTTACGCAGGGATGATAACGGTTCTGGAAGCCCATGAAGACCACCAGTTCCTTTTCCTCCGCGACACGCACAAGCTCCTCCAGCCCTTCCGGGCTGTGGGATAAGGGCTTCTCGATCAGCAGATGGCAGCCGGCCTTTGCACAGGCCAGCGCACATTCCATATGCTTCGCCGTGATATTGGTGATAAAAGCCAGCTCCGGCTTCTGTGCCAGCGCCTCGTCAAGATCCCGGTAAGCCGTGATGCCGTATTCCTCCTCCATGGAGATCCCCTCACGGATCTGCAGAGTGTCCGTAAAGGTCGTCTTCAGGCCGCGGCTGCGGTAGGCGATGAGCTCCGCCTCATCCCCCAAAAGCTTACGGATATTCCGCACATGCCGCTGGCCGATGCTTCCCAGTCCGATCATCAGTATCTTCACAGTTCCGCCTCCGAAAGTTCTTTATAATTGGCACGCAGATACTGCAGAAGCCCGGCTTCCTGCCGCTCCAGCGTAAACTCCACGTAATCCAGATCCTCTTTTGCGTCCACATCCACCGCCCGGGGGATGATATAGGAGAGCACATGATCCCCGTGCATCAGATGATTTTTCTTTATGAATTCCGTCCGCAGGATATCCACATAACCGTCCGGCGTGACCACCTCGTCAAAATCCTGTCTGGGGTTGTTCGCTTCGTCGATGGTCATCCCCTTGATAAAGCTGCGGTAGTAGCCGTCCGGCTGCACCACGAACATCTTGTAGGGCGGAAAGACCTGCTTATGTGCGCTCCTCAGGCTGGTCGCATTAGGATCCGCCAGCATGCGCTCCGCCGCGCCGTCTACCACCTCTTTTTCCCGCAGCGGCGAGGTGGGCCGCAGATGCATGAAATACTCGGGCAGCTTTCCCTCATGTTCCGCGAGCCAGCCGATCACATGCTCCATGAAGCCGATATCCGGCGAATTGTCCGCAGCCAGCTCCGCAGGCCGCAGGAAGGGCGCTTCCGCACCGTAGTAACGGGCGATACGCGCATACTCCTCCGAATCCGTCGATACCAGGATGCGCGAGATATATTTACAGCATTTCGCTGCCGCAATGGCGTAAGCCAGCAGCGGATAGCCTCTCACACAGCGTATGTTCTTGTTCTTTACGCCCTTGCTCCCGGCCCTGGCCGGGATGATGGCATACATTTCTCCCTTCTGTATCATAAATGCATTCCTCCTGCTTACTTTTTTTTATCTTCCGCTGGCCATCCGGATTCTTCCCGGGCAGCCGTGATCATCAGTTACCCTTCCGGCCTGAGTCACGCACCTGCTGCACGGCTGCGGCCGGATACTCTCCTCTTATTTCCCCTGCTCCCTTGCGACTGCAAGGATACGCGCGTCTCCTTCGTCCCCGATCTCTTCGCTCTCCAGAAACACAAGCCCCGCCTCCGCAAGCACCTCTTTTATCTCTTCAGGCGTATAGCCCCGCTGCAGATGCTGCTCTTCAAAGCAGTCATAGCGTCCGTCCTCCGCACGCACAAACATCGTAAGCAGGCATTCGTTCAGCTCTCCGTCAAAGCCGTTTTCCCAGATAAAGCTGCACTCCTCCCTCCGCTCGGCGATCACCGTATCCCCGAGACAGTCGCGGTAATACTCCGTCGGATGAAAGTCAAAGATAAAAAGCCCGCCGGGATCCAGATAATTGTTTACCAGCTTAAAGCATGCGAGCAGATCCTCCTTCGAAAGAAGATAATTGATGCTGTCGCACATACAGACTACCGCGCGCACGGTTCCGTATAATTCAAAAGAGCGCATATCCTGACAGAGATACAGGATATCCTCCTCTTTCCCGCCTGCCTTCTCCCGTGCTTCCTCCAGCATCTCCGCCGAGGCATCCGCGCCGATCATGTCATAACCGGCTTCCGCCAGAAGCCGGGTCATGGTTCCCGTGCCGCAGGCCAGATCCAATACCAGTCCGTCCGCGATCCCATGGGATGCAAGGATCTTTTTGATACGCTCCGTCCATTCCTCATAGGGAACATTATCCATTAAGAGGTCATAAACTTTTGCAAATGCCGAATAACTTTCCATACTCTCCGTCCCCGTCACGGCGGGCTGCGTCCTCCGCGCTCCGCCGACCGACTCTACCTATTTTACACAATTTTTCGGCGGAAATAAAGTGCGGACTTATTCAAAATGCACGTTGTCAAAAGCCTTTCTTTCCGATAAAATAGCGAAACGTGGAGGAAAATGTAAGTTATGGGAATGAATGATTACGTAAAAGCCCTGAAAATGGGCGACAAAGAATACCGGGCCTGCGTGGGCAAGGGTCTGCACCCCTACCTGCCGGTACTGGACGAACTCGTGAGCCGCGTGGACATCGAAGCGCAGGTTCCCCTCGGACTTGTCGAGATCCCGATCAAATCCATCGTAGGCACCTACAGCGCCGGCCGCACCACGGCTTTTGCGCGCAATTTCATGCCGATCCTGGATACGGATTCCGAGTTTGCGATGAAATGGGCACAGCTGTACGACGATCTGGAAGCGGACGGTCTGCGCGATCCGGTCAAGGCCTACGAATTCAACAACCGCTTTTATATCATGGAAGGCAACAAGCGGGTATCCGTATTCAAATACATGGACGCTGTGAGCATCGAAGGAAACGTCACGCGCATGATCCCCAAGCGCAGCGACGAGCCCGCCGTAAAGATCTACTATGAATTCATGGATTTTTACGAGCTCACCGGCATCAATTACCTATATATGTCCCGGGAGGGCAACTTCAAAAAACTGCTGATGTACACCTCCGACGGGGAAACGAAATGGACAAAAGAACAGGAGCAGGATTTCCGCGCACTCTATACCTTCTTTGAGAACGAATTCCTGCCCCGTGCCAAGGACAAGCTGACCATCACCTGCGGAGACGCCCTCTGCGTCTACCTCTCGATCTACGGCTACCGCGAGGCGCTGGAAAAGACGCAGAACGAGATCCGTCTCGACCTGGCCCGCCTCTGGAACGAATTTGTAAACTACAACAACGGTTCCGAGATGACGATGATCCTGAACCCCACGCCGGAGTCGCGCAAGACCGCTCTTTCCAGGCTGATCCCCATGGGTTCTTCGCCCTTAAAGGTCGTCTTTGTGCATGACCGCAGCGCGTCGCGTTCCTCCTGGACCTACGCCCACGAGCTTGGCCGTAAATACGTCCAGGATACCCTCGGAGACAAGATCCAGGCTTCCGCCGTGGAACGTGTGGATAACGAAGACGCCGACGACATACTGGACGCCGCCATCGAAGCCGGGAACCGCGTGGTCTTTACCACTTCGCCCAAGCTGATGCCCGCGACCCTCAGAGCCGCCGCAAAGCATCCCGACATCACCTTCCTGAACTGTTCCATGAACCTGGGGCACCAGACGATACGTTCCTATTACCTGCGTATCTATGAAGCCAAATTCATCCTGGGCGCCATCGCGGGCGCCATGCAGAACGAAGGCAATATCGGCTATCTTGCGGACTATCCCATCAACGGCGCCACGGCGGATATCAACGCCTTCGCCATGGGCGTGCAGATGACGCGCCCCGGCGCAAGGGTCTTCCTGGAATGGTCGATGGTCAAAGATCACGATCCCTTTGATGCTTTCCGCGAGCACAATGTACGGCTGATCTCGGCCAGGGATATCAACGCCACCGCCAGCGCCGGCCGTGAATTCGGCCTTTATGCGCTCCGCGACGGAGAAGAAAGCCACTTAAACCTGGCCATGCCCGTGGGACACTGGGGCAAGCTTTATGAGGAGATCCTGCGCAGCATCCTGCGCGGTGCATATAAGAATGACGAAAATGTATTTGCGGACCAGGCACTGAACTATTTCTGGGGCATGTCCTCCGATGCGGTGGACGTGATCTATTCCCGGAACCTTCCCGCCGGCCCGATCCGGCTGCTGCGCAACCTCCGCAGCGGCATAAGGAACATGGACATCAACCCGCTGACCGGTCCCGTCTATGCGCAGGATGGCAGCCTCAAATGCGAGGACGGCCAGACCATCAGCGCCAAGGACGCCGTTCACCTCAACTGGCTTTGTGAGAACATCGAAGGAAGCATCCCGAAGATCTCCGAGCTGCGTGAGGAAGCATTGGAACTGGTACGCATCCAGGGACTGGATACCGGAGAATAGACGATGCAGATCCTGACCATAGCCGACACCGAATGCAAAAGCCTTTGGGATTATTACCAGCCTGGTAAACTGGCGGGAGTGGATATCATACTCTCCTGCGGCGATCTGGATCCCCGTTATCTGTCCTTCCTCGCTACCTTTACCCATGCGCCGGTTTACTATGTGCACGGCAATCATGATGAAAAATATGATCGCATCCCCCCGGACGGCTGCATCTGTCTGGACGATGATATCCTGATCTATGAGGGCGTACGCATCCTGGGACTCGGCGGCTCCCTGCGGTACCGCCCCGGCAAATGGCAGTATGAACAGGACGAGATGGATCGAAGAGTCCGCCGTCTCAAACATAAGCTGCGCAAATACGGCGGTTTCGACATCCTCATGGCGCACGCACCCGCCCGGCATATCGGCGACGGCGACGACCGTCCCCATCAGGGCTTTACGGTCTTTACGGAGCTCATGGATAAATACCATCCCCGTTATTTTCTGCACGGGCATGTGCATCCCACCTATTCCAGGGAGTACAGGCGCCTGAAGGCGTACAGCGAAACGCTGATCATCAATGCCTACGACAATTACCGCTTCGAATACGAAAAAGAATGGGAAGAACAGTATCCGAAGCTCACGCCGATCGTCTTATGAATGCTAGGGTCCCAAGCTCATGAGACGAACATGCTTGCATGTTTCGGCTCATGAGTTTAGGACCCGCACGAACATGAGCAATACTACAAGCACTTAACGAATGCGAAGCATGAGTTTAGTGCTCGTGCATGCTTTAGCTGTAGCGGAATGCCTGTTTTTTAGGCATTCCTGCGGAGTTTGCCGCCGACCAAAGGGAGGGGGCGTTACCGCTTGCGAATGGTCGTAGGGTGCCGTGTGCCGGTGGCACACGTCTGGCACCGACCGAAGCGGAGCGGAGATGCGAGAGTGCGAAGCACGAAGCAATCCGTAA
>JAEELW010000003.1 GCA_016282915.1 Lachnospiraceae bacterium
GCCTTGATGACCTTGTCGATCTTATAGGGGATCTCGGGGATCAGGATGATATCCGCACCGGAAGCCATGCCCGCATTGAGCGTCAGCCAGCCGGCCTTGTGTCCCATCACTTCCACGATGAATACACGGCCGTGGGAATCCGCCGTGGTATGGATGCAGTCGATCACGTCTGTCGCGATATCCACCGCACTCTGGAAACCGAAGGTCATGTCCGTGCCCCAGAGGTCATTATCGATGGTCTTGGGGAGGGTGATGATGTTCAGTCCCTCTTCCCGCAGGCGGTTGGCGGTCTTGTGGCTGCCGTTGCCTCCCAGCACCACGAGGCAGTCCAGATTCAGCTTATAATAGGTATGCTTCATCTCCTCCACCTTGTCGCGGCCCTTCTCGTCCGGATTTCCCAGCTCTTTAAAAGGCATACGGGAAGAACCCAGGATCGTGCCGCCCTTGGTAAGGATGCCGGAAAAATCCCGGTTGGTCAGCATACGGAAATCACTGTTGATCAGGCCTTTATAACCATTCTGGAAACCGAAGATCTCCACCTCTTCCTTACTGTTGTGAAGCACCTTCACCACACCGCGCATCGCGGCGTTCAGCGCCTGGCAGTCGCCGCCGCTGGTAAGCATACCGATCCTCTTCATGCAAGCCACCTCCGATCAAAAAACTTGATTCTCACAGGTTTTAGTTAGGTATCTATTGTAGCAATTTCCACGGGATTATTCAAGAGGCTTGCATTTCCGCGGCAACTCGGTTATAATAGTCGGGTGGTTTGAAATAAGGAGACGTATCGAAGTGGTCATAACGAGGCGCACTCGAAATGCGTTTGTCGGTTTACCCCGGCACAAGGGTTCGAATCCCTTCGTCTCCGCTGTCAAAAAACCTGCAGCCCTTTCGGGGAGACTGCAGGTTTTTTCATTAAAGTTCTGTCGGTCCCGTCAGCCGGCGGTTTCCGCCCGGAACAGTTCCGCTCCCTTTTTCAGTCTGCTTAAGCCGTCTTCGATTACGGATGCCGGGCAGGCCAGGTTCATGCGCACAAAGCCTTCCCCGCCTTTTCCGTAGATCGCTCCTTCGCTGAGGAAGAGCCCTGTCTTTTCCCGGAGGAAAGGGCAGAAGCCGCGCCCGTTCTCCGGCAGTTCCCTGATGTCGATCCAGAGAAGGTAAGTCGCCGGCTCATACATGGCCTTCAGCCCCGGGATGTTTTCGTTTATGAAAGCGGCAGCCCTGTGTTTGTTCTTATCGATATATACGTTCAGCTCATTAAGCCATTCTTCGCCTTCCTTAAGCGCTGCGATGGCCGCGGTGCAGGCGAATACGTTCGGCTCGGCCGCCTCATCCGTATTAAGCCCCCGCCACACCATATGGCGGATCTTTTTATTCGCCGCAAAGACCGCCGCAGACTGAAGCCCCGCGACATTAAAGCACTTGCTCGTACTGATGCAGCTTACGCTGATCTCCCGTGCGGTATCGGAAACACCTGCAAAGGGAACGTATTCATAACCGGGGGCTACGATGTCACAGTGGATCTCGTCCGCCACCACTTTCACGTCATATTTCCCGCAGAGCTCCGCGATCCTTCTAAGCTCCTCCTTTGTCCAGATCCTGCCTCCGGGATTCTGGGGATTGCAAAGGAGCATCAGGGAAGTCTGGGGATCCGCAAGGTCTTCCTCCAGCTTTTCAAAGTCGATCTCATAGCGGCCGTCCTTTAAGACCAGAGGACTCTCCAGCGGTACCCGCCCGTTATTCAATACCGAATTGAAAAAGATATTATAGACCGGCGTCTGGATCAGCACCTTTTCCGCCGGGGTGGTAAGCTTTCGTACGATGGAGGAGATGGCCGGGATCACTCCCGTTGTAAAGATCAGCCAGTCCTTTTCGATCTTAAAATGATGTCTCCTCTCCCACCAGCCCGCATAGGCTTCATACCAGGCATCGGGAACGTAGCTGTAACCGAAGACGCCGTTCTTTAAGCGCTTCTCCATGGCCGCGATCACTTCGGGGGCGGTCTCAAAATCCATGTCCGCCACCCACATGGGAAGTTCATTCTCCTTTACGTTCCACTTCTCACAATCCGTATGCCGCCGGTCAACGACTTTGTCAAAATCATATTTCATATCTTCTGCTCCTTAAGATGCAGCTCGGTCTTGTGCTCCTGCCCGGATGAGAGTTCGATATCCGCGGAGGTAAGGAGCTTCGGCGTATTCCCGCTCCTGCAGATGAGTTCCGTTTTGGAAGGATCCACCCACTCCCGATCCTGTATGACGATCCCGATCTCGTCCGCCCGGATCACACCGGAGACGGGATTGATGATGCTGTCGATCCGCCCTTTGATATCCACATCCACCGTGGAGTATTCAAATGCGAGGGAAGTGTTGGTAAGGGTACAGTCCTTCATCGTGAGCCCGTCGATGTAGCAGAAGCCCTGGAGGCTCTCGATGATACAGTTCACAAAGGTGAGGTTCTTCGAATTCCAGCCCAGGTATTCCCCGCAGATATAGGAATCGTACACGGTCACGTTTTCCGTATTCCAGAAACTGTCTTTGGAAAGAAGCCGGGAATTGCGGATCTCGATATTCTTTGCCCCGTCAAAGCAATAATTACCGTAGAGGTCCAGTCCGTCCGCCTTTATGTTTTCGCTGTCCTTTCCGAAATAATCGCCGCAGGCCACCACTTTTTCCATGACCACGTTCTTACAGGTCCAGAGCGTTTCATTGGCATGGGGGATGGACACGTCCTTCAGATAAACCCCGTCGCAACGCCGGAACTCCTTCGGTGCTTCGATCATGGTATTTTCGATGCTCAAGTTTTTTCCGTACCAGAGCCCGGAACGGGACATCTCCAGAAAACTGCTGTCTTTTACCTTTACGTTCTCGGCATACCAGAGCGGGTATTTCCAGCGGAAACTGGCATAACGGGCATCCACGTTTTTGGAATGCTTCAAGGGAGATTCGCCGTCATCAAAGATCGCCCTTTCGATATGAAGACCGTCTTCCCGGAACAGTGCTCGCTCTCCCGAAAACTTCTCATCAATAAAATCTTTCATAATGAAACAGATCCTTTCTTAGGTTCTATTATATATCGCAGAAACACATCCGATGAATCTTTCTATTTGCATCCCTCGCTGTCCCAGGAAAGGACACCGGTTTTGATCGCTTCGTCATATCTGGAGATCTTGTAATTCAGACGCTCCATCGTCGTTTTGTACCGGTCCAGCTGCTCCTGCACCTCTTCACGCACTTCCGCCAGCAGGTCCCGCCTCGCCTGAAAAGTCGAATCCCCTTCCTGGCAGAGCTTCACATATTCGATGAGCTTCTCCATGGGCACGCCAGCGCTTCGCATGCACACGGCATTCTCCACCCATTTCACATCTTCTTCCGTGTAATTCCGTATACCGCCTTTGGTCCGGTTCACGGTGGGGATCACGCCGATCCGCTCATAATACCGCAGCGTATCTGCCGTGAGACCATACTTCTCGCAGATCTCCCTGATCGTCATAGCAAGCACCTCCACGCACGTTCTCTGCTTTATCCATGGGCATTATAATGCCTGGAGTTTACTCCAAGTCAAGACTGTTCACGAAATTTACATAGATTTTTTCGGAAGGGAAGGCAGATCATTCCTCCCCTGCAATGTCCGCGTAACCGCAGCCCACGGCGTTTAAGAGGTCCTGCGGTGCAAGCTCGATCTGAAAGCCCACCTTCCCGGCACTGACAAACATTTTCTCCTGCTTCTCCGCCGTCTCATGGATAAAGGTCGGGAAGGGCTTCTTCATACCGATGGGCGAGCAGCCGCCGTGCACATAGCCGGTGAGGGGCAGAAGCTCTTTTTGTTTGATCATGACGATGGCCTTTTCGCCTGCGGCTTTTGCCGCCTTTTTCAGATCCAGCTCTGCCTTTACCGGGACCACAAAGACATAATACTGTCCGCTCTTTCCCTGGGTGACCAGGGTCTTGAATACCCTGTCGGCATCCTCATGGAGGATCTCCGCGATCTGCTCTCCCGTCAATGCAGGATCCGCCTCGTAGCTGTGCGCCTGGTAAGAGATCTTTTTCTGCTCCAGCAAGCGCATCACGTTGGTCTTTTCATTATTCTTCATATTCCTCTTCTCCTGTTCCGGTCCCGCTATCCTATACGCTCATTCTTTTCTTACAGTAATACGACCGATCCGGAACGAGATCCGGACCGGCCGTATCCTCTTACACTAAACGTTTTTCAAGACGTGACCTTTCTTACTTCTTCATTCTCCGGAATACCTCGTTCGCCGTTTCTGCGTCGGTCTTTCCGATGCAGTCTTCCAGTCCCAGCACCGTGAGGGCGCATTCCGCGATCATACGCGACTGCTTTAAAGGATTGTACTTGCTGGCCGAGAAGATCAGGGAGTGGATCATGTTCAGCTTCAGGTAGTCTCCCAGCTCCTCATCCCGCTCGAAGCCCTGGCCGTTTCTCAGAAGCTCAAAGCCGGTGCCGTCCACCTTGTATTTCCCATCCTGAAATTCAAGTTCACGGCCCTTCTTCACGGATTCCATTCCGGTATTCGTCGCTTCAAATTCATATTTACCGTTGGCCAGCTTCGTAAGGATGTCATTTCCGGCCGATCCGTAGTATTTCTTGATGGACTTGGAATCCGTGATCACCTTCCAGATAAAATCTGCCAGGTGGAATGCCGCGTTGATGATCATATTCACGGTTCCGGGTTCCGCTATGGCGTAGCCGGTGATCCTGGTGGCCAGATCCCCGACATTGGAAAGGATCTTCCGTCCTTCCTGGTTCTTGGTCAGGTAGCTCAGATCTCCAAGCAGCGCCACATTATTCTCATTGGCCTTCTTGATCAGTTCCACATCAAATACCGTGGAATCCACGCTGTCGATCAGTTTTTGATCGCCGGCTGCTTCCTTCGCGGCTGCCTTTTCCGTCTTGGCCAGCTTATGGATGTTCATGGACGCTCCCAGGATATCCTTAAAGTTCCCCAGGATCTGTACAGCTTCGCCCACATAGATCGTCATGTCCTTCATGAATTCTTCCGACTTGGTGACGACCTCAAGGGTCGTATCCAGTGCTTCCTGGAGCGGCTTCGGAACGATGGTTTCCTGGAACGCCTTGTCCCACTCCAGAAGCTTAACATCCACACCGTCCATGGTGTCGATAAAGCCCTGGCCGAAGAACTTACGCACAAAATACGAGTTGACATATTTGGCTACGCCATCAACCAGCTCCGGATCGCCGAGGATCGCATCTGTTATGAATTCCTTGGTCTTTACCGCAATGCCCGGGATCGCGATGATCTTGTCAAGCTTCGGATCACCCGTCAGGCTCTCTTTTCTCTCCGGCGCATCCACCTTCACATCCTTTATGGTCTTGGCCAGCTCATCCAGCTCTTCAGGCATCGGCTCGTCTTCCTTAAGGCCAAAGAGCACCTTGTAGTCGTCCACCACACCCTTTGCCTGTCCGGCCATCTTTTTGATCATCTCTTTCTGCTCGCCCACGCTGTTGACGATCTTTACAAGAGACGCGATATTGTTGTTGTGTTCCGCTGCCTGGCGCCTTATGTCTCTCTTGGCCTGTTCCAGCTCGCGTTCTTTCTCCTTCTGATCCTTCTTGACATCTTCCGTGTCGATGGCGTTCTGCTTCAGTTCATCAGTGAAGCCCTTCAGCGACTCGTTCGCCTTTTTCTTGTCTTCATCCGACAGATTCTTCTGCTTCAGGATCGCCTGCTGCACCTCGATCTTTTTCTTCAGATCCCCGTTCTTCTTCTCAAGGGTCTCCATTTTCTTTTTGTTCTCTTCAATGCTCTTTTCCCGTTCTTCTTTTACCTTGTTGGGATCTTCCCTCTCATCTGCTTTTTTCTTTACCTTCTTGTCATGCTCTCTCTCTTCTTCCAGGGCCGACTTGTTTGCTTCGATCTCGGCGGTCAGCTTGTCCTGCTTTTCCTTTTCCTTATCTTCC
>JAEELW010000145.1 GCA_016282915.1 Lachnospiraceae bacterium
AAGACTTCCCTTCTGGATGCGATCCGTAAGACCCATGTGACCGACCGTGAAGCCGGCGGTATCACACAGCATATCGGTGCTTATACGGTTTCCATCGGCGGACGTTCCATCACTTTCCTGGATACGCCCGGACATGAAGCATTTACTTCCATGCGTATGCGTGGTGCCAATTCCACGGATATCGCGATCCTGGTGGTGGCAGCGGACGATGGCGTGATGCCGCAGACCATCGAGGCGATCAACCATGCCAAAGCGGCAGGGATCGAGATCATCGTAGCCGTGAACAAGATCGATAAGCCCGGTGCCAATGTGGACCGCGTGAAACAGGAGCTGACGGAATATGAACTGGTCTCCGAAGACTGGGGCGGTTCCACGATCTTCTGCCCGGTTTCCGCAAAGAGCGGCGAGGGTATCGACAATCTGCTGGAGATGATCCTGCTCACCGCGGATGTGCTCGAGCTGAAAGCCAATCCGAAACGTCAGGCCCGCGGTCTCGTCATAGAGGCCGAGCTGGATAAGGGCCGTGGCCCCGTAGCCACGGTACTGGTACAGAAGGGCACCCTGCATGTCGGAGACTTTATCTCCGCGGGGGCTTCCCACGGCAAGGTCAGAGCCATGGTGGATGACAAGGGCAGACGCGTGAAAGATGCGGGACCTTCTACGCCTGTGGAGATCCTCGGTCTTAACGATGTGCCCAACGCCGGCGAGATCTTTATCTGCCATCCGAATGATAAGGAAGCCAAGAGCTTTGCGGACACCTTCATCGCACAGAACAAGGAGAAGCTCCTGGAGGATACCAAGGCGAAGATGAGCCTCGAGGATGTGTTCAACAAGATCCAGGAGGGCAATCTGAAAGAACTGAACCTGATCATCAAAGCGGATGTACAGGGCAGCGTAGAGGCTGTAAAACAGTCGCTCTTAAAGCTTTCCAACGACGAAGTGGTCGTAAAGCTGATCCACGGCGGCGTGGGTGCCATCAACGAATCGGATGTGGTGCTGGCCAGTGCTTCCAACGCCATCATCATCGGCTTTAACGTGCGTCCCGATGCGGTAGCCAAGCAGACGGCCGACCGTGAGGGCGTGGATGTGCGTCTGTATAAGGTGATCTATCAGGCCATCGAGGATATCGAAGCGGCTATGAAGGGCATGCTGGATCCCGTCTACGAGGAGAAGATCATCGGTCACGCAGAAGTGCGCCAGATCTTCAAGGCATCCGCGATCGGAAATATCGCAGGTTCCTTTGTGCTTGACGGCGAATTCCGCAGGGATTGCAAGATCCGCATTTCGCGTGAAGGCGAGCAGATCTACGAAGGTTCTCTTGCCAGCCTGAAGCGTTTCAAGGATGATGTAAAAGAAGTGAAGGCAGGCTTTGAATGCGGCCTGGTATTTGACGGCTTTGACCAGATGCAGGAACTGGATCAGGTAGAAGCCTATATCATGGTGGAGGTTCCCAGGACATAAATGCGTAAGGGAAGTATCAAAAATACAAGGATAAATTCGGAGGTCCAGAAGCTGCTCGCGGAACTGATCCGCAGCGAGCTTAAGGATCCCCGTGTACCCGAATTCACATCGGTAACGGATGTGGAAGTGGCTCCGGATCTGAAAAGCTGCAAAGTCTGGGTCAGCATGCTCGGCGACGGCACGGCAGTGGAAGCGGGCCTGGAAGGGCTTCGCAGCGCCGAAGGCTTTTTGAAGCGCCAGCTCGCAAGAGAGCTCAACCTGCGCAACACCCCCGAACTGGTCTTTCTCCCGGACAATTCCATTGCCTACGGCAATCACATGAGCCGCCTGATCGATGCGGTGGCCGCTGCCGATGAGAAAGCCCGTTCTGCCAGAGGTGATCTTGACGATGATGCAGACGGAAACGACGATGAGGAAGCATAGGGGTAAAAATGGCTTTGGATCTCTTTGAAGAGCTGAAGGAAGCGCAGACGATCGGTATCACCGGACACATCAAGCCCGACGGCGACTGCATCGGAAGCTGTCTGGCTCTGATGGCGTATCTGCGGAAGCTTTTTCCTGCTGCGACGACCGAGCTCTTTCTGGAAAAGCCCGAATACTCTTTTGACAATATCCCCCTGCGCGAGGAGATCAACAATGATTATCCCGAACGCGGGGATTTTGACGTGTTCATCGTATGCGATACCAATTATGAGCGCATCGGCGATGCACAGCGTTATTTTGACAAGGCAAAAAAGACGATCAATATCGATCATCACATCAGCAATGCTTCCGGCAGTGCGCAGATCAACCTTGTGGATCCGGAAGCGGCCGCATGCGCCGAGATCATCTACGGCCTCCTGGATAAAAGCTATATGGATGCAACCATAGCGGAGCTTTTATATATGGGGATCGCCCACGATACCGGCGTTTTTCATTTTTCAAATACGCGCCCGCAGACGATGCGGATCTGCGCCGATCTGCTCGAATATTCCTTTGATTTTTCAAAGATGCTGGATGACAGCTTTTTTGCTCGTACAGCCATTTCCAACCGGCTGCTGGCACATGTCCTGCTGGACAGCAGGCTTTTCCATGACGATCGGCTGATCATCGGCAAAAGCGACTGGAAGCTGATGCGGGAGATCGGTGCAAGCCGTGACGACACCGGAGGCATCGTGGAGAGGCTGCGCATCACGCGTGGCGTGGAATGTGCGATCTATATCTATGAAAAGAAACCCGGACAGTGGAAGGCCAGTCTGCGTTCATCCTCGGATCTGGTCAACGTGGCAGCGGTCGGCGAGGTCTTCGGCGGCGGCGGTCATGCACGCGCTTCGGGCTGTGAATATAACGGCGATCCCGAGGATTTCATCAAAAAACTGGCGGAAGAAGTGGGACGCCAGCTGGGTACAACGTGATCGACGGCGTGATCAATATCTACAAAGAGAAAGGATACACCTCCTCAGATGTGGTCGCAAAGCTGCGGGGAATACTCCGGCAGAAAAAGATCGGCCACACCGGGACGCTGGATCCCGCGACGGAAGGAGTCCTTCCCGTATGTCTCGGGAAAGCAACAAAGCTCTGTGAACTGCTGACCGAAAAGACCAAGGAATACCGCTGTGTCTGCCGCCTCGGCGTACAGACGGATACCGAGGATATGGAGGGAGAGATCCTTTCAATACAGCCGGCGGACTGCAGCGTGGAAGAGATCCGTGAGGCCGCCCTGTCTTTTATCGGGGATTATCCGCAGATCCCGCCCATGTATTCGGCAATCAAACAGAACGGAAAACGGCTTTACACGCTTGCCCGTGAAGGGATCACGGTGGAACGTCCCCCGCGAAATGTGCGGATCGAAGAACTGGAGATCGAAAACTGCGGTCTTTCCGGAAACGAAAAGCGTTTTTCATTTCGCGTCGTATGCAGCCGCGGGACCTATATACGTTCGCTCTGCCGTGATATCGGCGAAAAACTGGGCTGCGGCGCGGCGATGGAAAAGCTGGAACGGACACGCAGCGGGATCTTTACGGCGGATCAGGCGCTTAAGCTGGATGAAGTGCAGAAACTCTTCGGAGATAACAGCTTAAATGCACATATCCTTCCTATAGAGTTTTTTTATAAGGAGCTCGGGAAGCTAACGGTACTTCCCGATGCCCTTAAGCTTCTGGATAACGGTAATACGCTGAAGACGGACTCGTTTGCCGAGAAAAACATTACGGGAGAGCGTTTCCGTATCTACGATACCGATGATAGATTTCGTGCCGTTTATGCACGAAGTGACGATACAGGGCTTTTTAAGCCCGAGCAGATGTTCTGATGATGAGGATCATTACGACCATAGAAGAGCTGTACAGTGAAGCAGCTACCGCAGTTGCGATCGGAAAGTTTGACGGAGTACATTTAGGACACAGGAAACTGTTATCCTCTGTTGTAAAAGCTTCTGCAGACGGCCTGCTCCCCTGTGCTTTTACATTTGAACCTTCCCCCGAACGTTTTTTCGGCGGAAGCACACAGCACATTCTTTCGACAAGGGACGAGAAAAGACGTCTGCTGGAAGAAGCAGGCATAGAACTGCTGATCGAATACCCGCTGAACCGCGAAAGTGCGGCCATTGCACCGGAAGCTTTTATCCGCGAGTTTCTTCACCGCCGCTTAAAAGCCGCACGTATCGTTGCCGGTGCGGATCTGAGCTTCGGAGCGGAAGGGCGCGGAGATTTTGCCCTTCTGAACGCGATGCGCCCGGAATGCGGATATGAGACCGAAGAGATCGAAAAGCTCCTGATCGACGGCAGTGCCGTGAGCTCCAGCAGGATACGTGCACTGGTCGCCAAAGGGGCGATGGAAGATGCCGCTCTCTGTCTCGGTAACAGCTACAGCCTGGAGGGTGAGGTCGTGCACGGAGCCGGCCGCGGCAAGAGCTTTGGTTTTCCCACACTGAACCTGATCCCGCCGGAAGAAAAGCTGCTCCCGCCTTTCGGCGTTTATCTCTGTAATGCTTATCTTTCCGGGAAGAAATGGGACGGCCTGTGCAATATCGGCATGAAACCTACGGTCTCCGCGGAACAGAGAGTCGGCGCGGAATCTTTTCTTTTCGGGCTGGACCGGGATGTTTACGGAGAAAAGCTGCGTGTGGAACTTTTGCATTATACGCGGCCGGAACGGAAGTTTGAAGATATCAACGGATTGAAAAAACAGCTGGATGCGGATATCCGAAACGCCAAAGAGCTGTTCGGATATATAAGCGAAAGGAAATGATCGGAACATGGATGTGAATACCCGCTATCCCATGGCTCTGCCCATAGGAAGCGTTCTTGCAGGACAATATGTCATAGAAGGGATCCTGGGGCAGGGTGGATTCGGTATCACCTACGCTGCCAGGGATCATATTTCCAAAAAGGTGGTCGCGGTCAAGGAATACTTTCCCGACTCCATAGCAACGCGTATCAACCATTCTACGGTCGTACCTTTTTCCGGAAATAAAGAGGAAAACTATCACTACGGCCTTGAATGCTTCAAACAGGAGGCCTATACTCTCGGCAAGTTTTCCGGCCATCCGAATATCGTCAATATCCACTGCTATTTTGAAGAAAACAGTACTGCTTACTTTGTTATGGATATGATCCGCGGCATGAGCCTTGCCAGTTATATGAAACAGAAAAAGGTCCTGCCTTATGAAGAAGCATTAAAGATCATTCTTCCCGTAATGAAAGCCCTTGTTGATGTACACAAAAAAGGGATCATACACAGGGACATTTCGCCGGACAATATCTATCTGGAAGACGGCGGCGGCATCAAGCTCCTGGATTTCGGTGCGGCAAGATACAGCATCGGCGACCGGACGCAGAGTCTTTCGATCATCCTCAAACATGGTTTTGCACCGCCGGAACAGTATCAGAGCCGCGGGCGTCAGGGCCCGTATACGGACATCTATGCGCTGGCGGCCACCTTTTATAATGTCTTAAGCGGGCAGAAGCTCCCCGATTCCATAGAGAGAATGACGGAAGACCGTCTGCTCACTCTGAGTGCGCGCGGGATCTCCCTGCCTTATGAGGCAGACCAGGCCATTATGAAGGCGCTGTCCATAGACCGCAGCAGGCGTTTTCAGAATATGCAGGAATTTATACTGGCATTGAATATCGAAGAAGATGCAAAAGCGCCGACCCGCACCGGTATCTCTTCGGCTTTTGTGAAGCCCGTGAATACCCAGGCATCGCATGCAAAAAACCTGCAGTCTGCCAGTGTCCCGCATGTTACGACCACAGGACAGAACGCCCACACGATACAGAAACCTGCTCCGAGGTCTCTGCCTGCAGAGAAAAAAGAGTCCCATGCCGGAGCGATCATTCTGATCAGTTTTGTTTATTGCATGATTATGGGCATGGGCATGTATTCATACTCAAGTAATAAAAGCGATGTAATGCTATATACCGTAATCATTTCTACAGCGATCTATATCATTTTACTTATAGAGCTTATAAAGCCGGAGTCGCCGCAAAGAAGATACGAGAAGGGGATAGAGCATCTGAAAAAATGGGATTTTATCGAGGCAGAACGGTATCTTTATCCTTTGATGGATCGGAACGATGTGGACGGATATGAGATCTACAGTTCCTTATACAAAGAAGCTTTAAAAGCCGAGCAGGCAGAGCTTGGGGAACGTTATCTTTCCGAAGTCAGGTCGGCATACGGTGATGAAGCTGCGGAAAGACTCAAAAATGACAGGTGAGTCCGGCAATAAGGCCGTATATGACATGGGAGCGGAGAACAGCCGGCTTGCGTCCTGCGTTTCCCCGCTTCTTTCATGGTATGGAAAAAATAAACGCAGCCTTCCCTGGCGGGAGGATCCTTCGGCTTATCATGTGTGGCTGTCCGAGATCATGCTGCAGCAGACGAGAGTGGAAGCGGTACTGGACTATTACCGGCGCTTTCTGGAAAAGCTTCCTTCAGTGGAAGCTCTGGCCGGGTGCGATGAACAGACTTTGCTGAAGCTCTGGGAAGGTCTCGGTTATTACAGTCGTGTACGGAATCTGCAGAAAGCCGCCCGTATCATCATGGAGCAATATGAGGGAAACATACCTTCGGATCCGGAGATACTGCTTACCCTGCCCGGGATCGGCAGCTATACCGCCGGAGCTATTGCTTCCATCGCCTTCGGCCTTCCATATGCGGCTGTTGACGGTAATGTTCTGCGGGTAAGCGCGCGTTTGCTGGCCGATGAGGAAGATATCGGAAACGAAGCACTGAAAAAACGCAGAAAAGCGGAACTGGAGACGATACTCCCGAAGGACTGCCCCGGAAGCTTTAACCAGGCACTGATGGATCTGGGTGCCATGATCTGCATCCCGAACGGAGCACCGAAATGCGGTGAATGCCCGCTGGCCTCCGGCTGCCTGGCATATCTTCAGGAGCGTACCGCCGAGCTCCCCGTGAAAGCAAAAAAAGCACCGCGGCGCGTACAGGAGCGGACGGTCTTTGTGATACGACATTGCGGAAAGCTCCTGCTGAAACGACGCCCGCCGCGCGGACTGCTGGCGGGAATGTACGAACTGCCCTGCGCCGAGAAGAAGCTGGACCGCTCCGAAGCACTTTCCTTTGTACGGGAGCTGGGCTTCGAGCCCTTATTTATCGAGGAACTTCCGGACAGCCGGCATATCTTCAGCCATCTGGAATGGCGTATGTGCGCTTATCTGGTGCGTACTGACGAGCTGCCGGAGCCGGAACTGAAAACGGAAGAGTACCGCCTGGAGAGTTCCGTGGAGATCGCCGGGGACATCCCGATCCCTTCCGCATTTTCGGCCTATAAGACCTGGATACATGACACATAGCTCCAAAAGCGTTACTATCACAGGCCTCAGGCTGTGAACAGTGATCCAAAAGCCCCATATTGCGAAAAAGTATTTGACGAAGTGATAAATATTGTATAAAATCATATACTAATGTAGGAAAAAGTTATTGTCAGCAAAGCTGACGGAATATAGAGGGAGGAATACCAAAATGAGCAGAATCTACAATTTTTCAGCCGGCCCTGCTGTACTGCCTGAAGAGGTTTTACAGGAAGCAGCAGATGAGATGATGGACTATCGCGGATGCGGAATGTCCGTCATGGAGATGAGTCACCGTTCCAAGACTTACGATGAGATCATCAAGACCGCGGAAGCGGACCTTCGATCTCTTTTATCCATCCCGGATGATTATGAAGTGATGTTCTTACAGGGCGGCGCAAGCCAGCAGTTTGCGATGATCCCCATGAACCTTATGAAGAATAAGGTGGCGGATTACATCGTTACCGGCCAGTGGGCAAAGAAAGCTTACCAGGAAGCCCAGCTTTACGGTAAGGCAAACAAGATCGCTTCCTCCGAGGACAAGACCTTTTCCTATATTCCCGACTGTTCGGATCTTCCGATCAGCCCGGATGCGGATTATGTTTATATCTGTGAAAACAACACGATCTACGGTACCAAGTTCAAGACCCTGCCCAACACCAAGGGCAAGGAGCTTGTCGCCGACGTAAGCAGCTGCTTCCTCAGCGAGCCCGCGGATATCACCAGATACGGCGTGATGTACGGCGGCGTACAGAAGAACATCGGACCTGCAGGCGTGGTCATCGTGATCATGAAGAAGAGCCTCATCACCGAGGATGTGCTTCCGGGCACCCCGACCATGCTCCGCTACAAGATCCATGCGGATGCACAGTCCCTTTACAATACGCCTCCCGCATACGGCATCTATATCTGCGGCAAGGTCTTCAAGTGGATCCAGAAGATGGGCGGACTTGAGGCCATGAAGAAGCACAACGAAGAGAAGGCAAAGATCCTCTATGATTTCCTGGATGAGAGCAGCCTCTTCAAGGGAACCGTAGTTCCGAAGGACCGTTCCCTGATGAACGTTCCTTTCGTGACGGGCAGCGAAGAGCTGGATGCAAAGTTTGTCAAGGAATCCAAGGCCGCAGGCCTCGAAAACCTGAAGGGACACCGCAGCGTAGGCGGTATGCGTGCTTCCATCTACAACGCTATGCCTATTGCCGGCGTAAAGGCTCTGGTTGAATTCATGAAGAAGTTTGAGATGGAGAACAAATAAGGAGGAAGTTTAAAATGGCTTTTAAATATCATTGCTTAAACCCCATCGCCGGGGTAGGGCTTGATCAGTTTGATGCAAACTATACAAAGACGGACGATGTGAACGAAGCGGATGCGATCCTGGTCCGCAGTGCCGTGATGCACGAGATGGAACTGCCGAAGTCGCTGCTGGCCGTGGCCCGCGCTGGTGCAGGCGTCAACAATATCCCTCTGGACAAATGCG
>JAEELW010000146.1 GCA_016282915.1 Lachnospiraceae bacterium
ACTATAAAAATTGCTATGTAATGACGAAAAGCAGCGTTGATTTTACAGCAGTTCTCATTACCTGCTTCCTGGCGTTGATTTATTTTGGCTCCCGAAAAGTCATCAAAAAAGGACTGTCACCCATTGGGCTTATATGTATAGCAGCTCTGGTTGGATTAAGCGTTTATGGAATATGATAAATATCTTATACCTTTTGTCTGCTATCATAAGCGGATGCATCATCCTGAAGCGTGCGAAAGGAAAACTGAGCTTTGTATGAGGATAATTGAATATTGAACCCTGAAACGGCGGTTATGAGAGAGATCTTGCAGCCGCCGTTTTTTTATGCAAAGATCCTGTTGACAAACTAACGAACGGTAGTATAATAACTACCATACGAAAGCGAGGCGAAATAATGAACAGAAAAGAAGAAATAATCTATGCTGCCTTAGAGCTTGCAGCCGAATATGGGCTGAAATCCGTATCTTTATCGCAGATAGCAGACAAAGTCGGGATCAGAAAGCCGTCGCTGTACAACCATTTCAAGTCCAAAGAAGAGCTTGTAAACAGTATGTATACTTTTCTCAGAGAAAAGGCAAAAACGGGTGCCGGAACTGCATCCGGAGCTGATGCAGTTCCTGAAGACAAAAGCCTTGCGCAGATATTGTCGCATAGCATATCTGTATACTTTAGTTTTCTTTCGGATGAGAACATGATGAAGTTCTTTAAGGTCCTTTATTCAGAACGAAGCATATCGCCCGTTGCAGCGCAGATCATGCTGGATGAGACGGAACGGATGATCCTGCAGACGAAGAACCTCTTCTATGCGCTGGTAGTACACGGAAAGATGAAGAATGAGAATGTAGATACGGTAGCGCTGTCCTATGCTATGACGATCCATTCTCTCGTTGACAGACAAATGGATATGATCACGGCAGGACGGAATGTCCCGCCTGTGACAGCCAAAATGCCAAAGGAAATAAAAGAATACATACAGTGGTTCTGTGAGCAGATGGAGGTACGATAATGGAAAGAAAACTGATCAATTGGACCGGTTTGACCGGTATCGTATCATTGATAAGCTATACGGTGGCAGTTGTTTTTGCGCCTTTAGCATTCCCGGGATACGACTGGATGGCACAGGCAGTAAGCGATCTGTCGGCTGAGGCGGCTCCCTCCAGGCTTTTGTGGAACCAGTTATCGGCAGCATATAATGTATGCAGCCCGGTATGCATGATGTGTGTATCCATCTTCGTATCGGATAAAAAGACCGGCACAAAACTGTTTCGGCTGGGCATTTATCTGTTCGCCATAATGAACTGGATCTCGGCGATAGGATACAGGATGTATCCGCTTGCGGACAGCGGAAAAGAGATAGCTGCCTTCCAGGAGAAAATGCATATTGCTGTTACGATAGCTGTCGTGCTGCTTTCCATCGCATCGCTTACCATACTGATCGTAGCGGGCTTCAAGAAGAACGGCATGAAGGGGATCGGGATCTGGGCGGCGATCGCACTTGCAATGATGTTTGTCGGTGCGATCGGTAAGAGTGCGGTATCAGCGGATCACTTTGGGATCATTGAAAGATTCAGCGTTTTCGCTGCTGTGGGATTTAATGCGGTGCTGGGAGTGTATTTGTTAAAGGGATTCGGGAACAGAAATAAATAGATCGATGGAAACTCACGAGGAAAAGAGCCGGTATCTGGGTGATCTGTTTGAGAAAACATATATAAAGGATGTGCTGGAGCGCCATGATGTAAAGAATGACACTGAAGTCCCGGATATCCTTCTGGATGTTCTTGCATCGGGGATAGGGGCGCTTACGAATCCAAGCAGGCTTGCAAATACTTTTAAAAGTGAACGGGGGATCTCCATTGGATCGGAAACCATAGAAAAGTATATCAGATCATACTAAAAAATGCGTCAAAACGCAAATAATAGTAATATGAAATATGACAGCATCAAAAGATGGATTTTTCGCTGAGTAAGGATGATAGAATGGACGTTGAAAGCGACAGATTAAGGATCAAGAAGAGTATCAAAAGCCGGAATATGCATGATCTGGCTCAATACAGGAAGCTTCTTTTCCGGAAGCCCGGACTGAGGTGTCTGTTTATTGAGCTTACTGACAGATGTAATCTGAATTGTCGGCATTGCGGGAGTGAATGTGATCAAGCCGGAAGTCGTTTTATAGAAAGCGGGCCGGTCCTTCGTATGCTGGATGAACTATCGGAGGATATGGGGCGGGAAGAATTCATGATCTGTGTGACCGGAGGCGAGCCGCTTCTTCATCCGGATTTTGAACGTATCATACGAAAGATCAATGAATGTGATATCCCATGGGGCATGACAACGAATGCAACGCTTATAAATGAGGCGATGGCTGTGAAGCTCAAGGAATTGCGGATGGGGAGCATATCTGTAAGCCTGGACGGTCTGAAGGAAGATCATGAATGGTTAAGGAGAGTTCCGGGGAGCTTTGATAAGGCCGTTCAGGGGGTTAAGAAGCTTCAGGCCCTGGGAATAGATGTTCAGATCACAACGGTCATCCATAAAAGGAATTTTGAAAAGCTTGAAGAGATATACCGTTTTATGTGGGAGCTGGGAGTGAGGTCCTGGAGGGTCATCAACGTTGATCCGATAGGCCGTGCCGGGAGTACAGGCAGCCTTTTCCTCGATAAAGATGAAATTGTCCGGCTTCTGGAGTTTATAAGGGAGAAACGCTTCCGGACAGATAATCCCATGGATGTCTGTTATGGCTGTTCTCATTATCTTTCGTTTGAGTATGAGAACGAAACCAGGGATTTCTATTTTCAGTGTGGTGCAGGAACTACGGTTGCCGCTATCCTGTGCAATGGAGATATATATGGATGCCCGGACATAGAACGCCGGCCTGAGCTGGTGCAGGGAAATATTAAAACGGACAGATTCTCCGAAGTATGGTATCACAGATTCCGGCAATACCGGTATGACAGGAGCGAATTGTGTGAAGAGTGCAGAAACTGTCCGGAAAGAGAATACTGCGGTGGAGATTCCATGCATACATGGGATTTTGACCGGAACAAGCCAAAGCTGTGCTTATGGAGGGATGTGGTATGAGCATTATTTCCGGGAACAAAAGAGAGGAGTTTCATGACAAATATGGGATCTAAGAGTTTTTTTGATAAAAATACCATGACCAGGGAATATTTGATCATCACGAATAAGATCGAGATCAGAGATAAACTGGCGGAACTTGGAAGGGATAACTGTATACTGTCAGAGCATGATATTCCTGATGATGCGGATATACAGAGGATAAAGTCGGAAGGAAAGAATGGACATTTCTTTTTGATGTATTTCAGTTCTGCAGAGCAGCACTTTGCTGTCAGGAAAGTCATAGCAGATCATCAGATCAGCAGAGCTACACTGATGAGCAATATCTTTAAGCTTCCCTTTTCCGAAATAGAGAAATACAAGGATAGCGGGGACTTTTGGGATGATGATGAGTATCCTTCTTCAAATATCACATTAGACAGGTTTTTAGAGATAATCGCTCAGATTGTTGACCATATTGATCATATGGCGGAGGGGAGAGGATGGATCATTCATTCGGATTATCATGATCGTTGCGGTAATTGTCATGCTGTGTTAGCAGATGATGAGAAATATTGTACCATGTGTGGGACTAAGCGGGGGGAAGGCGCATTTGCCCATTATGATAATAAGCCGGATATTCTTTATGGTAGTCCGGTAATTATGAAATGGAGATGTCCTAAGTGTGGCAACGTATGGGTGGACTGGAGCTATAGTGAAAGAAGGTATTGTAAAGAATGCGGGGAGACCGGCGAGTATCTTAAGTGTGACGATCCCGGCGGATTGAACGAGGTGGCTGAAATGACGGAGGAAGAGTCACAGGCCAGGATGAAACGCCTGCTGGAGGAGTGAGGGGAAAATTAATGGTCACTTTTGAAGAGAATAAGATCCCAACAGATCTGTGAAGGCTATCAGGGAACTGGTGGGAGTGAAGAAGATGTAGGAATAAGTGAACATTAAGAGGGGCTCTGTCCGGTGTAATGCCTGGATGTGGGTCCTTTTTGTTTGCGATTTTTTGGTAGTTTTTTGTCTATCTTTTTATTTCTGCCAGGTGATGATATGATGGGATCATCAAAGGCAGGGCGCCCGCCAACGATGAAAGGAGAACCAGTGATGAAAAATACCTACAAGGCCTACGAGGAGAACGGAGTACGATACCGGTTTGCATCAAAAAAACTGCTTATGCAGATCAATCAGAAGAAACATAATGCGCAAAGCTTGGGTGAGAAAATAACCAAAGCTAAGATCATGAATGAAATTGCTGAGCAGCAGTGCGTGAGCGTTGAAGCGGTCAAAAACTGGATGTATGGATACAACGGTCCTTCGGACATGGAGCAGGTTATCAAGCTGGGGATGTATTTTGACATCAATTATCATGAACTTCTCGAAAAGGAGGAAGATGAAATGGCTGAAAGTAATAAGATCACAGGAATCGTTACAGATTGGCAGGCGCAATATACTAAGGAGAGGATTAGAGAAATCTATCGAGCGATCCTGAATTACATTGAGCGTTGTAAGTACTATTATCAGAGGATGTTTGTACAGGGCGCAGGAACTAGTGATGAAGTAAAAAAGATGGGGAATCTTGCAGAGATAGAGCTAAACGCCCTGTACAATAATGCGAATAGTCAGCTGGAACACTCCATGCTGGATATTCCGGAGGATATGTACGAGAAAGTAGAGCAATATCTTTGGACGGAGTTGAGTGACTACATCGACATAATGAGCGGAACTTATGAACAAGATTATGAAGAGCCTGACCCCGGAGATGAGATGGAAGAAAACTCAGAGACAGATCCTGAAATTGAACACTGGATGGAAGAATCTGATAGATATCTGGCAGAATTCTTTGGCGGCAGATATAGGAAAGATCTTCGGGAACTGTTTGAAGACTATATTGTGAAATGAGATAGATATACAGGGGGCGGCAATTATGCTGCCCCTTTTTTGGGGGCTATTGATAAGAGGAATAATCGAGTTGCCGACGCAGGAAAAGCATGAACAGAACGCCATTTCCGCGACAACATCGGAACGTATGTTCTCTAAAGCGCAATAGTAACTGCTAGTTTGCAATCGTAATTGGGAGGTGCGGACGGAATGAGCATCTATGAGCAGTTGATGAGAAATTACAAAGAGCGCAGACGTGCGATGAACAGCGGTCGTGACGGGCAGATTTGATCCTGATGACGGGGAACGGTGATGTGGCAGAATGACCAAATATTTAAGGAGGAATTCTGGAAAATGCACAAATACCCTGTGCGGGATTGATCACAGGGTTCGGAAATCGTGTTCGGCTGAGTGGGACCGAATTGAAAGGTACATAAGCGGGGCGTATAATATTATAGAGGTTACAGCGTTGCCGGGAGAGGAATGAAAGCAATATTTTTAGATGTTAATGGCGTGCTGAAATGTATAAGCACGGAAGAGAGAATATATATACCTGATGGATGCAAGCTGTAAGCTGATCCGAGTGTTATACGCAGTACTGGCAAAGGGAACCGTTTATGATCTCCATAAGATGATGAGTGCCATCCGGAGACCGGAGGTGAGGTAAGGATACCGACAGAGATCGAGGGAAGACATCCGCAGCAAGGTGCCAAGAGAACTGGACCAGAAAGTAACATAGAGAGCCGTTGTCAAGATATTGCCCATTAGAGCGCGGGCTCAGCGAAGGAGCATTATGACGCCACTTTTTATGGATAAGCAGAACGAAGGAATTAAGGAACCTCCACGTGAGGATATCCCATATGACCTGGAGGGCTGCCGTAGGAAACCAGGAAGAAGAAACGCCGATCATAGCGAAATAAGATGACGTCTTTTTTCGTGCATCCCGGATACCTGATCATCATGAAATAAAGGGCCAAGGGGAATGACATAGACGGAAAACTCATTTATGAAATAAAAAAACAAAAAAAGCGAGTTAACAAGAGAAAAAGTAAGATAAAAATGGGAGGGTGTGACATGGATAATGAAGTTAAAAATGTTGATGAGGAACAAGTTAAAGAGGGATTGAGTCCAGAGCAAGTAGGAGTGCGTGTCGGAATAGCTGGTATTCTGTTTGGAATAGTGATGTGGATTAAGGCATAGGAGAAAATGATCCTGACGAGATCCACAATACATATATTGATACAATTGGAAATCTTTCATTGAGTTCAAGAGAGAAAAATAGTGTTATGTCAGATGAATCGTTTGACGTTAAGCTTAATGTATTGAAAAGTTCTGGCTCAAAATTTAAAATTCTAAATGATGATGTGATAAAACTTGATCGATTTACAGAGGATGAGATACTTAAACGCGAAAGACATTTAGAAGAGATAATCAAAAAGAGATACCATTTGGATGGTGTTAGTATTGATGGTATTAGATTTGAGAATACAGTGGAAGTTATTTGTACCCAGGAAGCAGATCCTATTTTTATCGGGTCTACACCAGTTGCATTCAAGTTGATCGGAAGAGAGATCCCGGTCACATCGTTTGCAAAACTTATAATAGAAGTGGTAAAACTTCTCCATGCAAATTATCCTGAAAAGATCGTGGAGTTGGCGAAAAAAGGATATAACCCCTGGAATGATGCTGATGATGCAAAAAAGTGTTTGTATTATCAGAAACAACCTGATGAGAAAGATATGACTGTAGGTGAAGATATTAATATTGTAACCACTTTCTCGGCGAACGATTGTGTGCAGTTTTGTGTTAGAATAATGAAAGAGTGTGGGTTGGAAGCAGATCAACTTCTTGTATACTTAAAAGCAGATAGTATAAAAAAACAGAATACTATAAAGAAAGCGGATCAAATTACAATGGTTAGACGGGCGTTGAAAGAGCTCGGGGATGAAGGCTTGATTATATACGATCGAGCCACCTTACCCCCAAGTGATTCGTATATAAAATTCTTAGATAAGACTATAGACAAGGTTCTACCGGCTGGAGAAGTGAGCACAGAATGGGATGGGGAGAATTATAGATCAATTTATTATCTTGAGTACATGATACAGAGACATCGGATCATCCTTTCATTTAAAAGGATACCTGAAACTGAAAAATACGCAAAGGTTTTTAGAGAGTTTGCGGCCGAAGGGATTGTAAGCAAAAAAGAACAAACATTCTGGCATACCAAAAAAGAAAGAATTGATTTTGAAAAAGTTGCTGGGGCGCCCGATTCTATTATTGAATTGAAAACTCAGATTGCTGAAGCTGTAAAGAATCTCGAAGAATTTGCGCTTAAGGTGGATCAGCGTTTGAAAAGTATGTAATTATGTCCAGTGGCGTGTTCCTATAGATATTATTGAGAGAAGGTTTCGTGTTTTATATAATCAAGCAATATAACTTTTTGAATATGGAAATAGGAGTATGGAGCTTATGCTGAACGATAACCTTGATTTGGTAATAGACACCAAATATCGTAATAAACTGGATATCGAAGGCTTTTCCCATATGATGAAAGACCCTTCATACTGTTATAAATTCTACTGGCTTGAAGCTATTGTTCATCTTATAACGGAAAATATGGAAGAGGTTACATTTGACGATGTTATCAATGAGATGATTGCAAATGCATGGTATTCAGTAAGGGAGTTTCATATTCATCTATCGGGGATGCAGGCAGACGGACAGGTTCGTGACGGTCTTGAACGGGCGATACTAAGATTATCGGAACTGAGTAATCTTTCTGCTAATGCTTCAAAAACTGAGATTAAAAATGCTATTAAAGAATACGACAAGGATCTGAAAGGATATAAGGAACAGCTTACAAATATGGTGCCATATCGTGCGCTTGCGGCATTTTTCGAAAGGGATAATACCCCGGCAGATTGGGGAAGCGTACGTAGAATGATAGCGTATATACAGAGAATAAACAGAGATGTCGTAATGCTTCCATACACGTTGGGAGAATCTTCGAAGCTAAAGAAAGAAATATATTTTCAGCCGGCATGGACAGATATGATAAAGGATAATGCTGTATCTATTCTGGGTTGGATACAGTACGAAAAAGTGAAGTGGCTGCAGAATAACAACCCGGAGGTGCCGGGGCTGATTTATAAGCTGGCTCCTATGGATGAAAAGATGCGAAAGCTTAGCAGTGTTAGAAAGCTGTGGAGGGAAATCCTTTCGTTTAATAGAGTTATAGATGTATTTACGGATAAAGCGGTAGAACCTGATGATTATGATGTAGATCATTTCATACCTTGGTCTTTCGTTATGACTGATGCGTTATGGAACCTTATGCCTATGGAGTCATCATTGAACAGCGCCAAGAGTGACAGGTTACCACAATGGGATCCGTTCTTTTCGCGGTTTGCTGGTAATCAATTTCTTATGTATAGTCTGGTACATGATAAACCGCAGATACATAAACTATTTGATGCGTGCTATCGTGATAATATGCACTCAATATGGGCTGTACAGGAACTATACAGAAAAGGCAATAGTATTAATGAATTCTTCGGTATCCTTGAAAAGAACATGCGCCCGGTATATGATTCTGCAAGAAGACAGGGATATGAGATATGGAAGATGCCAAGGATGGTTTGAATGTCGCGTGGAGAGGCCTGTCAGGGAACGAGGAAATGCTGTTCGCATCACCACGGCAGATAAGCACATTGACATCACTGTTTCAAATATTTCGTATTGGTGCAGAGTTTTGTTGCTTCCTTTGACCAGGGGAGCAGCCAGGTGATGTAATCCTCTTTGGAATCACCGGCGTGAGACAATAATTCTTTTAAGAGGTATTCCAGATAGGCGTTGACATTCAGACCGTTCGCCTTGGCAGTTTCAACGATGCTGTAGATCACGGCACTTGCCTGGGTACCGTTCGTGGAAAATATGTTGCCACAGTTTTTTCAGCCCAGGGTGGACGGGCGTATAGCCTGTTCGGCGCGGTTATTATCCATGGGTACGTTGGCATCGTCAAGAAAGAGACGAAGGAAATTTTCCTGATGTGTCAGTTGACTGGATTCGGAAGCATAGCAGGGCCAGGAGAAATTTCCTTCTTCGATACGTTTGGTGAGGAGCAGAAAAACGTCGCCTTTCCGGATCAGCCCCTTAATCTTGTTCGCGCGTCTTCCACAGAACAGGAAGAGCGTATCCGGGACAAACAGGGACAGATGGTATTTGGACTCGATGAGGGCAGCAAGGGTATCGATGCCATAGCGCATGTCGGTGAATCGGCAGACCACATAAACTGCAGCAAATGATCTGGGATCTGCGTTCCTAAGCATAACGCACCGCCTTGATGACGCGGAGGATCAGATCATTCGAGGCAGAAGCGTTGAAGCGGATCTGGACATCGTCGGTCGACAATGAAACGGCATCCGGGGCAGAAGGATCGGGAGTTTCTGATGTAACAGTTTTACTCGGGTTGTACAATTCGCGCGACTCTGGTGATAAAGACTGAGGATCCAGAACTGGATCAGTCATGGGGAGCGGGACGATCTCCGGGATAATGGAGCGGACATAAGCTTCCTTGGCGAGATGCTTCCAGAAATAAAAGGCATGTTGGGAGATGCCATTTTGGAAACACCATTCCTTGAAAGAAAGCCCACTTTCCTTCTGCTCGTGAAAGAGGGCGGCTCACTTGGCCAGATTGGCCAGATGAAGATCCTGACGTACATTCATGAGAAAACCTCCTTTGGGTGATAACTCGAGTTGCGCGACTTGTACAACTCGCGCAACCTGTATGGTCTGATGGTGGGATTATCTCATGAAAGTGATATAATAGACACGTACTGGTAATAGAAGGATTATATCTGATCAATCGAACGACGACGGATTACTTGGAGTTCCAGGACGGCGCATACTATTATAAAGAGAAGAGGTGAATCATAAGAGAAGAATGAATAGGGCTGACGGTGCAGGGTGATTTTTGACGTATGAAGAGGATTTGTAGATCGATATATAGAGAGAAAATGATCTATATCAAGTAATGCTGGAAGATCTGTTGACAAAAAGAAATATGAAGTGATAAATGGAGTAAGGGATTTTGTTGGGCTTCAAAGTGTTGATATATAGTAAACCATTGGAATAGAAGTGGGGGGACGTTATGAAGAATAACATTCGAGCAGAACAGTCTCTTAGTATAATTGAGAAGAATATTGAAGCAGAAATCATTAATTGCGAGTACTGGGGGGACCTAGAGCTTTCGTATGAAGAACTCGAGGTTTTAAAAGAGCGTCTTCGAACAGTTATGTCAAAGAAGGGATTAACGATTAGTTATATCTGCAGAGTTTTCCCTCACACTGTTACAACTTTCATGGTATTTTTTGTAAGGTACAAGTATGATATAAACTTCTGGCGTGCTCTGGGCGATGAGATTGGAATCGAAATATCTGCGAATCAGCATTCGGAAATCGGAGCCTGCGCCAAAAGAATGTTTACTAAATATAAGATGGATATCACAGATACCAAAGATGAGCCACGTCAGATCATTGCCCCCATAATATATGAAGCATGTCTGCCGCCGGAAAGTAGTCTTGATGACTTGTTTTATGTTATGAGTTACGATACGTATAAGGTTTTTGATCCCCACCTAATTATAGACGAACTTATAGATATGAGATCCTATAAGATCCGAAAACCGATGCTTCGTTTCTTGTCAAGGTTTAAGTATGATAGGGCGGTGGATTTTGTTCTGGAAGTACGCGATGCGATGATATCTGCACAGCAGAGAAATGCTCGGCCTTCAAGATATTTGGGAAACTATACCGAGTGGAAGGAGCAGGAAAAGAGTAAGCCTGTAGTCACTAACCGAAAAAACCAGGAATTTCAAACTAGGCCCTATTTGTTTTTTGATAATGG
>JAEELW010000147.1 GCA_016282915.1 Lachnospiraceae bacterium
AAGAGATCATGGGGCTTAAGAATAATGCGCTGTCCGAATACCGGCGGGACAGTCTCGGATTTATCTTTCAGTTTTACAATCTGGTGCCGAATCTTACGGTCCGCGAGAATGTCCGGGTTTGCGAGTATCTGTCGGAAGACCCCATGGATATCGATGAACTGCTGGAGGTGCTGGGATTGACCGAACATCAGAACAAGTTTCCTTCCCAGCTTTCCGGCGGGCAGCAGCAGAGATGTGCCATAGCCAGAGCGCTGATCAAGAACCCGAAGCTGCTTCTATGCGATGAACCTACGGGAGCGCTGGACTCGCAAACATCAAAGGATATTCTGATCCTGCTTGAAAAGGTAAATGAAAAGTACGGAACTACGATGCTGATCGTTACACATAATAATGCGATCAAGAATATGGTGGATCAGGTAGTGATCATGAAGGACGGAGAGATCCGGAAGAACTATATGAATGAAGAAAAAATACCTGCCGCACAGCTGGAGGATCTGTAAATGAAAAGCCTGAATAAAAGGATATTAAGAGAATTAAAGTCTCATTTCGGACGCTACCTGGCGCTGTTTTTTATGATCGTGCTGGGAATGTATCTGGTCGTGAGCGTTGCCGGGATGGCCGAAACGACCATAGCGGGAACGGATAAATATAATGAAGAATGCAGCCTGCAGGACGGACAGTTCACGGTTTTTGTCCCGCTCACGGTGGAACAGATAAAGAAGCTTTCCGACGAGTATGGCGAGATCGAGCCGGTCTTCAGCGTGGATGTATCTGCCAGGATCAAAGACAGAAAGACGGAGGGAAAGACACTCCGGGTGTTTAAACTGAGAAAGAATATAGACCTTTTAAAAACGGATGAAGGAAAATTACCTGAGAATGATGATGAGATCGTGATCATGGATCTCTTTGCCGAGAGAAATGATCTGAAGGTAGGAGACAGCATCGTATTATCCGGCAAAGAATACAGGATATCCGGAACCGGCTGTGTGCCGGATTATAATCTGACCGTGAAGAACTTTTCGGATATGACGGCGGATCCGGAAAGCTTTGGTGCGGCCTTTGTATCGGATACGGCATATGAAGAGATAAAGAAGGGAGAAGCAGAAGACTATACCTACGCCTATCGCTTCGGGAACAAGGAGCAACTTTCCGCAAAGGAAAGATCGGACAGGGCGAGAAAGCTGAAAGATGATATCAAAGATATCGATTTTGATTACAGGGCATCGGGAAATGAATATCTGATCGAATATGTCGATAGAATGTATCAGGAGAAAACAGATTTTGAGGAGGCCCTGGATGAACTGCTGGACGGAAGCAGCGAGCTGTATGAAGGGATCGAAGATGTTGATGCAGGGGCTTCGGAACTGAAAGACGGAAGCGAAAGCCTTCACAGCGGGATCGAGGAGAATAATAAGAATTTTGACATATTGCAGGGCTCTCCGTTTGCGCCGTTGACACAGATCCCGGAGGCTTATCTTGAAGGGGCAAAGGAATTAAAGGACGGAGCAAAAGAACTGGCGGACGGAACGCAGGAACTCCTGGATGGAGCCGGAGATTTTAAAGATGGCGTAGAGGAGTTTGACGAAAAGGTAAGAGATTTCCTGGATGAGAATTATGAGGTAAAGATCCCGAACCTTGAAAGCTTCTATGAGAATAAGGATAATCCGCGTATCGCCAGTGATGCGTCCAGCGATGTGATACTTAAGAGACTGGTAAGCCTGGTAGCAGGGGCGATCCTCGTAATGCTTTTCGCTTATGTGATCTCGGTATTTATCATTCATCAGATCAATGAAGAGAGCAGCGTGATCGGAACTCTATATGCCATGGGGGTGAAGAAGAGAAGCCTCGTAGCCCATTATGTATTCCTTCCGACAGCCGTAACTTTTGCGGCAGGACTTACCGGAATGGCAGTGGGCTTCAGCAAAGCCGGCGTTGATTTCCAGATGCTGGCCAGTTATCTGTATTACAGTACACCGCAGATGGATAAGGTTTACCCCTTGTATATCATCCTGTACTGCATTGTGATGCCGCCGGTCATTTCCGTGATCGTAAATGTTCTGGTGATCAACAAAAAGCTTTCAAAGACTGCCCTTTCCCTTATTAAGAATGAGCAGGAGAGTCTTATAAAAGGAACATCCGCAACGGGATCGCTTGTCCGCGGAAGGGGGAGGAAAAAAGAAGGAAACTTCCTCAGACAGTTCACCGGAAGACAACTATCAAGAGAGCGGAGAAGTGTTATCACGGTTGTTGCGGGTATGGTAGTCGCACTTCTGATATTCATGATCGGATTGGACTGCTTTGTGCTTTGTAATAATGTAAAGCAGGATAATATGGAAGATATCAATTATGAATATATGTATGTCCTCAAATATCCTATGGAAGAAGCTCCCGGAGACGCAGAGGCCTGCTATATAAAGAATCTCTCCATGAACTACCTGGATTATTCCCTGGATGTCAATATCATCGGGATCGATAATGACAATAAGTATTATAACTTTAAGAC
>JAEELW010000148.1 GCA_016282915.1 Lachnospiraceae bacterium
ATACAATACAAACCGATCGACTAATTGGCTTTTCAGACTTGAGCATAGAGAGTGGCTTACTTAAAGCCGTTTATCCCGAATCTTACGAACCTGATATATTTGGTGGATCATCAGGATTGACAGGCCGTGAGAGTCAATTTCAGTTTTATACGAAAAATAATCTTAATGATGAAGTCTGTCACATTATAGTAATGTGGAAACGCGAAAAAAGACCTGAAGTTTCATACGGAACAAATGATCCATATCAGTATTGCCCGCCGTTTGTGTCAGAGCAGAGCATCCGTGACGATATGAATGCTCTTCCGCCAGGCAAGACTATGACCGATAAGTATTATGTTGGGTATTATGATGAGGATCGACTTATAGCTGTTATGGATCTGATCATAGGATTTCCGGACAAAACCACAGCATTTATTGGCTTTTTTATGACAGAAGTGGATGCGCAGGGGAAAGGGTTAGGAAGTGCTCTTATTACAGAACTGAGCAATGCTATGTCCGGTATTGGTATAAAAGAAGTTCGACTTGGTTGGGTTAAGGGTAATCCTCAAGCGGAGCATTTCTGGAAAAAGAATGGCTTTGCTGAAACAGGGGCAACCAATGAGACAGATAAATATACAGTTATAGTAGCTCGAAGGGGATTGCTGTAATGAGCAATCATACAATGAATTTAACACCTTCTACATTCAAAATGATTCGAGAAGGAAAGGAGAAATACTTATGGCGAAGATAATAGCGATCTGTGGGAAAATATGTTGTGGAAAAACCTATTACGCCAATCAAATAAAAGAAAAAGAGAAAGCGGTTGTTTTATCATGTGATGAATTGACAAAAGATTTGTTTGATAATGATTTGGGTGAGAAACATGACGAAATGGCGTTAAGAATTTGGAGTTATTTTAAGAAAAAATCGGTGGAATTAGTGAACGTAGGTTGTACTGTTATCTTAGATTGGGGATTTTGGAGATTAGAAAACAGAAGAAGCTTGACCGATTTTTGCCACTCTCAGAATGTTCATTGTGAATGGCATTACATTGAGGTTGATGACCAAACATGGAATAAAAACATTGAAGAACGAAACTGCAGGGTATTAAACGGTGAAGGTGGTTCAGATTATTATCTGGATGAAGGGCTTATGGGAAAATTATTGTCTATGTGGGAAGAACCCACTAAAGATGAAATAGATGTTTGGTATACATTAAAAAGAAAATAGAATTGCTATTAGGCGGCTTGATAACACTTCCGTGATAACAATTTGATAACATTAGCTGATACAGTCCGTGTGATATGGACAGCTGAAACCAAATGGAATCAAATCGTAACAGAAAACCCTAACAAAAATGTTTAAGACACAGGTTAAGTTAGGGAGCTGGAATAATACATTTGTGTTATCTTGTTCATTTGGTACAGATAATGATAATAGGTTGCAGGTAATCCTTGTGGTTGCCTGCAGTTTTTTATATTCAGAAAAAAATGTACACAGATAGTTTATGTAGATTTAATTGCATCACCGAGGAACCAATTGCATCATTTTCAGACGAATGATGCAATTTTGGCAAAGGCATGGAATAAATCATTTTCAGACTTATCAGATATGTTTAAGAACATTTGAATCATTTAGGAAAAGATATTTGAAAGCAACACATCTCCTGTTGAGATGGGGCACCGCTTTCCGAGCTGTTGAGGGAATGAAACTGATCAAAGCACCGGTTGCATTGGTAGTGTTGGCTCGTGCAGCAGAGATAGCTTATACTACCGTCCGCCGACTGTAAGGAGGGGACTAACCTCTTGTTGTTAAGGGCAGTAAGGAAGTGGCGCCGGCAAAGCCTCGTGAGGATAGTAAGGAAAGATCATGTCAGAAATGATATTCAACCATCAGTTTACCTGACCGTAAAACTGCGTTATTGAAATCCGTACAGATCATTGGTAACCTTATCACTGTAAGGCGCCTACGGAATAGGAGATTGATAAAATGAATATTGGACAAAAAATCAAACAGCTGCGTTTTCAGCGTTCTTTAACCCAGGATCAGCTTGCGGAGAGACTTGGAATCAGTGCCCAGGCTGTATCCAAATGGGAAAATGCCGTATCCATGCCGGACATAAGCATATTGCCGACATTATCCGAAGTTTTCGGCGTATCGATCGACGATCTGTTTGATCTGGCGGATGATCAGAAAATGCGGCGTATAGAGAACCGTATGCAAACCGATGATGATATCGCACCCGAATTGTTTCAGGAGTATGAGACTTTTCTGAAGGAACAGATGGATAAAGATAACAGTGAACCAAACGCAATAAACCTTCTGGCACGCTTATATCATCACAAAATGGAGACATACGGCAGGAAGGCCGGACTTTACGCAAGAAAGGCTATAAGCCGTTCCCCGGGGGAAAAGGATTGTCAGTGGATACTCCAGAAAGCAGAAGGCAGTGCCATATGGGATTGGAACATAGCAAATCACAGTAAGACAATAGATTTTTATAAAGCTGTGATCAACAGCATCACAGAATCGCCCCATCCTGCATTACCATACCATTATCTGATAGAGGAGCTTATTGCTGATCATCGTACTCAGGAAGCAAAGGAATATCTTGAATGTCTCAAAAAACTGCCGGTCAGCAAGCCTGTTCTGATTCCGGTCTATGAAGCAATGATAGCTTTGGCAGAATTTGATGAGCCTGCAGCTGACGCTATTATAGAGAAAGCATTGACAGATTTTGATGGAAATGCGGATATGTATTATCAGGCGGCTCAGTACTATGCACGCAAATGTGATTATGATAAAGCTATAAAACTGTATGATGCTTCATACACAGCAGGGGAAGATAAAAAGCCACGGTTTACAGATGCTCTGGAAGGGATCGCTATGATATATGAGATACTTAAGGATTATAATAATGCTTATGTGACCAGAAAGCGTATTCTTGAAGCATTAAAGAATGAATGGGGTTATTCTGATGAAGAAGTATACTATCGTAATACTCTTCATGAGATCGAACGGTTGAATCAGATGATAGTATGATCTGTCGGAATGACTCAATGAATTTGTCAAGAAGGCTCCTGAAATTCTTCAGGAGCTTCTTTTTTGTTTCAAGGGCCGTTTGTTTTATGGTTGACGGTGTACCACAAAAGTGGTACAATTATGGCACTTTTCTTTCCGTGATCAGTTCGCTTGGATATGGGATAAAACTGGAACGAATCTGATTAATCAATGAGTGACAAAGACAAACTTATATAGTTAATGATTGAGATCACATACTTTCAACTTATTTTGTTTATAACGGTATTATGGATAATAATCCGTTTTGCTGTAGCGATAAAAAAGAGAGCATTTTCGGTAAAGCGGGAATTGAAACTGCTTTTGGTTTATGTGTGTATCGTTGTTATTTGCAGATTTGTATATTTCGGATTCCATCTTGAGGATGGAAAGATTCCAACATTAAAAGTAGGCTTTGATGATGATATCCATGATATGATCAGTATCATACCATTTTACTTTCTGGTAGACAGGTATGATGGTTGGAAGATGAACATTATTGGGAATATCGCAATGTTCATACCTGTGGGGATTGTGTGGCCGATCTGTTTCAGCAAACTTGATACGATAAGAAAAAACATATTAGCCGGTGCAGGATTTACCTTGTTTATAGAAGTGACTCAACTCTTTTGCATTGGAAGACACACAGATGTTGACGACCTGATATTAAACACGAGTGGTGTAGCGATTGGTGTGTGTATTGTGTTCTTGATTCGGAGAATGCAGAAGAAAGAATAGTTCTTTATAGAGGAGATGCATAATATTATTTATTGATATATACAAATCAGAATACTTGTGGAGGAAGCATCATAAATGGAATTGAAGAGAATCGATCATAAACTTACTGTCTGTAAAGTGACGGAGGTATCAAACATCAACATGAACACTGATTTTTACTTTATTGGGAAGACCGATGAGGAATTATCGTTGGTGTGTAAAACGGAGGATACCCCTCAGAACACGGTAGAGCGTGATGATGGATGGAGAGGATTCTGCATACAAGGAGTGCTCGACTTTTCATTGATTGGTATTTTGTCGAAATTGTCCGGAATCCTTGCAGAACATAAAATTGGTATATTCGCTGTATCGACATACAATACCGATTATATTCTTGTAAAAGAAGAAAACTATGAGCGAGCGTTGAATGTTCTGGCTTCTGAAGGATATACGATAGTATAAATACGGGTTTCAATGAAGCGTATTATAGAATCTAAGTAGATTAGTCCCAAAATCTATAGAAAAGAAGTTTTGATTCGTGTATCGGTGTGAACGAAGATGATGCACGCCGGAAAGCGTCTGAGATCATAAAAAAGTACAGCAAGACAAGGATTTAGTTATAAATCTGTTGAAAGATAAGGGCCCTCTGTTTTTTGAAAACAATAGTTGACAAACGCAACAAATGAGAATATCATCTAACATAAGGAGAAAGAGTCAATGGACAGAATACAACAGTTTCGTGAATATACAAGAGAATTGGAATGTCATCTGGACAATATAAATAAAACTGACTGCTGTCAATGCAGCGTCAGTAAGACCGAGTGCTTTTTGATCGTAGAGATCGGGCGCAAACCGGGGATCAGCATTAAAGAACTGGCCGGGATACTAAAGGTAGACAAGAGCGGAGTGAGCCGAAATGTTGAAGAACTTGTAAAAAAAGGCTTTGTTACAAGGGAACCATCGAAGACAGATCGGCGATGCGTTGTTCTTAAACTCAGCGAGAGCGGAAACGCCAGATTCGAAAAAATCGAGAAGGACATGCATACAGAGTTTAAAAAAGTTTTTTCAATGATCGATAAGAGTGATCAGGAAAAGGTCCTGGATGCATTGCGGATATATAATGAAGCATGCAGAAAAGCGGAAGACAGGGCAAATGAGGATGATTGAGAATAATCAGTGAGATATACTGAGGTTGCACATATGAAATCTGTCGGCAGGAAATTTGACAGATGGTACGATCTGCTGTGGTTCCAGAAAAAGATCTGAATGGGTGGTGTATATGATTGAGATAAGAGAATGTGATGACTACGAAGCGGCAAAGACGCTTATTTTGGAGTATTCCAAAATTAAAGGTGCGGAAGCCTGTTTCGTATCACTTGACAGGGAATTATCGGATCTGAAAGAGTTTTATAAGGGCGGAGCGTTGCTCCTTGCTTATGAAGATGGCAGACCTGTAGCAACGATAGCCATCAAAAAGACGAATGACGAGCAGGCGGAGGCAAAGAGATTATATATAAAGCCGGAATGCAGAGGGAAAGGTTACGCAAGGCCTATGCTTAATGCAATGCTTGAAAAATGCAGGGAGCTACAGTTTAAAGAGGTCAGATTTACCACGAAACCCGAAGTAATGAGCATAGGCTACGCGCTATATCGGAAAATGGGATTTGAGGAACTTGAGAATGATGGCGGAACTGTGTTGATGCGTATGATGTTTGATTGATATCCCCATGGATAATTGGGAAGTGCGATCGGAATCCGGCGCGGTGTGACATTCGGATTTGATAGGGTAAAATATGAATTATTACGGAACAGAGGAATATCATGAAAGAATGAAAGAGCTGGATAAACGGATCTTTTCAAAGATACGTTATGATGAGCCGGACAGGATCAGGGAATTAGCTCATGGATACTGCATAAAATACTACTACTATGCAGATGAGGAAAACCGTATTCCCGGACATGCGCCTGTCGACGGAGAGGTCTGCAGATTATTCAGGAATGATGAAATGATATTCGAATGGAAGAATACGGATGGCCATTCGCGAATGGCGGTGATCATTGATCACTCTGACGGAAAGCAATACCTCATATTTGATGAAGATCTTTATGGGTACAGCGTTTTAAGACTGTCAGATCTGACATGCGTACATTATATTCCGGCAGAATCCTATGGCAGCTATCCCGAAGAATTTGAAGAAACATTCCTTTGGTGCGACTGCTTTTATAACCCGGAAAACAATATGCTGGCAGTCGACGGTTGTTATTGGGCGTGTCCATATAGTATTATAGTTCTGGATTTTACCGATCCGATGCATATAGTAGAATCGAAAGAATGGATGGATCTGTATACGATATGCAGTGAAGTATTTCCGGATCTGGATGATATCGAATTTGTGAGATGGAACAGATCCGAACTGATCTGCAAAGGCGATGGAGCCGGGCAGGCAGGATTCGTTCTTAATGATAAGCTAAAAGTACGGTTTGAGTAGCTTTTGGTTGATGGCAGATATATGTAAGAATACAAGGGGGATATATGGACGCTTATGAATTGTATGGACTGGGAAGAGAAGAGTATGATAAGGGAAACTACTCTGCGGCGATCGGATATTTTGAACGATCAAACCTGGTCGATGAGCATTATAAGACATACGAAATGCTTTTCAGGTGCTGGAAGATTCTGGGAGAAAGAGAAAAGGCGAAGGCTTGTATAGAGAGAGCATACGAGCTGAATCCATATAATGATAAGACTGCGTTTGAATATGCGGAATTCCATGCGGAAGCAGGTGATAAGGAAACAGCAAGGGCTGTTCTGAAAAAACTGATCGAGAGAAATCCGACATATAAAAAAGCAGCGCAGTATCTGACGGGATCAGAGCTGCAATGAAGGAGGAGCCCGGCAATGGATCAGTGGAACTTTAAGGATAAAATCTATTTTGTGACCGGCACTTCATCTGGAATAGGACAAAGCTGTGCGCAGTCTCTTTTGCAGGAGGGGGCGATAGTTGCGGGTATAGATGTTCAGGCGGCTTCTATACAGGATCCCGGCTATACTCATTATACAGCCGGTATAACGGACGAAGAGAGGATCGTGAGCATTGTTGAGGATATAAAGAACAGCTTCGGAAGGATTGACGGACTTGTCAATGCTGCCGGAAGATGGGGGAACAGTAAGCCCTTCTATGAGGTTGATACATCAGATTGGGAGAGGATCATCTCGGTGAATCTTACGGGGATGTACATTGTGTCAAAGTATGTATCCCGCGTTATGATCCCGCAAAAAAGCGGGAAAATAGTGAATATCAGCTGTATACGCTCTTCGATCTTCAGAAATAATATGGCGGATTATGCAGCATCCAAGGGTGGTGTAGTTTCTTTGACAGCGGCTATGGCATTGGATCTGGCGCCCCACAATATCAATGTAAATTCTGTTGCGCCCGGCTTCACCTATACCGGTATGACGAAGGGATCCTTTGATAATGAAGAGATCAGAGAACAGTCGGAAAAGCTGATACCTGAAGGGAGGATCGGACAGGCGGAAGATATATCCAAAGTAGTATTGTTTCTTCTTTCAGACCTTTCCGCATATATGACGGGAACAAATATATATGCGGATGGCGGATATCATATACAAAAATAGCCGGAACATATTTCAGAACGGACGGTAAGAAATGATCATGGATATTTTTCGCATGACAGGGATAAGCAAGGAGAGAACGCTTGAAAATAGCTATCATAAGACATGCGGAGGTGGATTTTATCTGGGGCAGGCGATGTTCTTCAAAAGAGTTTGATCTGGAATGCGGATTATATGACAGTTCTCCGATAAAAGAAACCGTATACAGACAATCTTTCCGGGAGTTTAAAAAAATATACATAAGCGAATTATCCAGAAGCAGGGATACCGCAGAAAGACTATTCCCGGATGAAGAATATATAAGATCTGGCCTGATAAATGAAGTTCCGCTCAGATCGAGTTTTGATACAAAAGGGAAAATGCCCGTATGGTTTTGGAATATATCCGGGCGCTTGCAGTGGTTTGTTAATAGTAAAAGACAGCCGGAGGGGCGAAAACAAACAATAAAACGTGCAAGACGGTATGTAGAGATGATATGTAAGGATAATGCGGACTGTGCGCTTGTTACACACGGCTTCTTCATGCATACTCTGATAAAAGAGATTAAAAAAACGGGGTTCAAAACGAACAATCGCTCTGTTAAGTATAAGAACGGAGAATGTGTAATAGCAGAGAAGGGCTATGAGACGATATAACACAAGGGAAATCATAAGGGTTTCTTTATGACAGCGGTGAAGGCCGATGGATACGGTATCAGGAAAGCTTATTCGCTGATATGAATTGGGATTCCTGCAAAAAGAGAGCGGACTGCATGAAAAAGGTCGAGACGGATCCGTCCGTGTCCTCGATCGAAGCTGAAGAGCCGACAGAAGAACCGCCGAGGATACCGGAAGGTTTTTCGGAAAAGCGGATCCGCGTTGGTGAGCGTGAATGTAAAGCATGGACGGATGATATCTATTATCTGCTGTATGCAAAAACGCCGTCTGGATATATCGGCTGGTTTCTTTATGACAGCGGTGAAGGCCGCTGGGTTAGATACCTGTTTTACTGAGAAGGAAAGACGCTCCTGCCGGATTGTTCGTATTACAGTTTGTATAAGATGCCCGGAAGGCTCATGGCGGCTCTGGAATATCTGATGGGTAAATTCTACCATTAAGACATTTCAGAGCCGCTACGGGGCTGTAAACGTATAAATAGTTAAGGTGATATTCGATGTACCTGGATCATAGATACGTCACTGCTTTATATATAAAGCGGGACGCACGCCTCCACTATCGACATTCAGTCCATAGCTACAGTACCATCCCACGTTGCCAAAGTAATTGACACCGCGTGCACCTATAGTCTTTCCACCGGATGAGCGTAGCCACCACGACACTCCCTCTCGCCCGATACAATCCGGACTGTAGTTTTCCAAAACAAGATTCTCCCCATAATCATCAGAATAATCGTAGTCCATTATTACATAACAGTACGTTCCCTGCTGTTTAGCATACTCCGTAGCTGTTATTATCTGATCCATGCTGTAGCCGTATTGTAATTCTTCATGCCAGCTGTTAAATTCGGTATATGAGATGATCTCATCTACGCTGAGCAGAAAGATCTTATCCTTAGTATCGTTTCCCCCAAGAATTCCATTGATTGGATTATCTGGATTAGCTATATTCGTGTTTTGGATCAATACCTGTTCAAGCGGGGTGAATGCTTTGTTCATAAACTTCCCGTTCAGCCAGCTTCTTAGCGTGCAGCTCTCCCAGGTCACGTCCGTCTGTTTTGTGTTATATGGCTGCGCATCCAACACGTAACGGCTCACAAGGAAGATCCCGTTCCCGTTCTCCTCCAGTACTTCCCACTCGATGGGCTCCGGGCCGTTGCTCTCATCTCCGTCCTGCTCATAAGCTCCGAAGACGATGTAGCCCTCTTCATTCTTATATGGCAGGATGTCATCGCGGTTTGTCCAGTCCCCACCGCGCCAGTTTGCCGCTCCGATCCCCGCCGGTGTTGGTGTCGGTGTCGGTGTTGCGAGTTTGGACTGCTCCGGTGACTTCTGCTCCGTTTCAGACCACGACACTTTATCATCGTTTCCCGGATCGGTTCTGCTCTCTGTCTGTGAAGAGGGATTCTCCCGGTTCGCTTTTACTGGCTCAGACTGACTCGGATTAACCGGAGAAGCGCTATCGCAAGCGGTAAGAACAGTTGGAATAGTTAGAATAGTTGCGAGCGTAATACAGGATAATTTCTTTCTCATTTTAGCCTCCCATGTAATAAAAATATATATGTAATTTATTCCAGTAAGGTGTTCAAAACTACTACGGAGCTGAATATCGGGATATGGACAGGTATTGCTACATAAGCAATATTATGATAACCAATGCTATGACACACAATCCAAGAACACCAATCAAGAGGATAGATAGAAGCGCTGTGTTTTTTTCTTCAACTATTTCTTTTTGAAATTTCAACTCTTCCTTTCCTAGGAATCGTCTTGTCTTTTCCTTCTCAAGTAGGACGTCTTTAACGACAGATAGGTCTATCGTTAACGGAGAAGCACAATAAGGACAGTAACTAGCAAGGTTGTCGAAGTCGAGTTTTATGTTTCCGTTGCAGTTTGGACATTTGATTTGTTGAATAATAGGTGTAGAACTAATACCTTGGGGCTTATTGTGGTTCTTTTCGTCTACTAAAATGTTGATTGCTCTATTTCCTTTTTGAAAATATCCCAAATCATATTTAACGGTCATTCCTACGTAGGGGATAACATTTTTTTGCAAAAAAGAGTCGGTATAGAAATAAAATTCCCCCACCCTTTCCTGTAATAAAGCCACTTCTTTTTTCTGGATTATATTTTGTAATGATTCCTGTCATAATATCATCGTTTGACGTTAATCATTTTTATCAGTTCGTTCTTTTTTCTTTCTTTTTCTTACTGATTTAAGAAGTGAAACGCAATCTTCTAATTCCATTCCCGCATCTAATGATTTGGCAATGGCAAAAAGAAGTTTTTTAACATTCGGGTCTCTACATGATGCCGCATCTCTTTTGATGATCTCTGCGGTATTAATGTCATCATTATATGTATGTAAAACGGATTTGTCAATTTGCCCGAGAATGAAAGAAATTGAAAGAATTTGATTGAATTTGATAGCCAGGAGGGGGGAATATGGCTGTAAAAAAAGACAACGCAAGTCGATGGAAAAACGATACCAAAGCAGTATCCGTAGAACAAAGGTCACAGAACTATGCCCGTTTTGACTTGAAATCTGAAAAGGCAGGAAGCAGCATCAGTGCATACGCAAATACTGCTTAATCTATTTTGACCGTAGCGGTTATAGCAGCTTCTAGCTGTGCATCGCTCCTGCGGATGTATCTCCGTGTCGTATTGATTTGCAAGAGGTTTGTGAAGCATGCCCTTCTGCCGGGAATCCTGCACCGATTTTGCTTTTTCCGTTTGGACAAAGTGCGTCCGGACAGCCGGTATATATGGGACTTCAATACCTTTGCACCTTGACGATCTGTATCATGATAATTCCTTGTATATCTGAATGCCTTATCGTATAATTGAAGCGGATTACAAAGCGCTGATACTTATACTATAGATGGAGACCGGTCATGAAAGCAGACCGGATTGAGAACATTCCTGATATCAGAGTTCCTGAGAAATGGCGGGATATTCATTCTGCGGGAGTGATGGAATGGATGGGACAGAGTATTCAGCAGTTTGGTAGAAAGTGCTTCGTAGAGCACGTTTGGATTGCATTGGTGTAAGATATTGGAATAGGCACGATCGGAAAGTATAAGCGGGAAAGATGAAAGAGTATCCGCAGGCATTACCGGCAGGAAGTGTATTAGCAGGACAATATGTGATCGAAGCGGTGCTGGGGCAGGGCGGCTTCGGCATTACTTATGTTGTACACGATCATAAGAGCGGGCAGAAGCTTGCGATCAAGGAGTATTTTCCGGATGGTGTTGTTTTCCGTGAGAATTCCATCCATGTCACGGTTTTGGCAGGCGGGGGCCGTCAGGAAAGCTTTGAGTGGGGGAAGGAGTGTTTTCTTCGTGAAGCATGCGGAATGAAGCTACAGGGACAACGGTCTTTGCGTTAGATTCAATACCGGAGTATAATGAGCGTATGCATATTTATGCTTCATAATATCGCAGCGAAAGTCAGTTAAGGGAAAAAGGAGGATTCAGATGTTCTGTCCGAAATGTGGGGAACAGATCGATGAGGGAGCTGGACTCTGCGGGAAATGCGGAAATCCGGTTCGGGAAGCTGTAGCAGTAAAGAAGTCCGGACTGTCAAAAAAGATCCTGGTATTTTCTTTTTTGGCGTTAATGCTGGTTCTGGCCGGCGTTGTGCTTATGGTATTTCTTTTCGGAGATAATAAAGAGCGGGAATATAATAAGCAGATGGAGCTCGCAGAAAGATATCTTGATGAGCTGGATTATGATAAAGCAATCGAAGCGTTCTATGCGGCGATCGATATCGATCCGAGCAATTCCGAGGCTTATATAGAGCTTTCAACACTGTACGAGAAGAACGAAGATTATGACAGCGCTCTCAGGATTCTGAAGGAAGCAAAGCGGAAAACAGATGGAGAGGGTATCAGAAAGCGGATAAAGCGGGTGGAGGAAAAGCTGGAACTGCTGAACGCAGAAACGGAGGAGATAGCAGAGGTCGACGAGATGCCGATTGTTGAAGAATCAGAACCGGTGGAAGCAGAAGAAGAATCGGAAGATCAGGCGGAGCCTGAAGCACAGGAACCGGCACCCGCAGGTGGGCATGAATGGAAAGCTGCATACCGGGAACTCATCATCGAAAACTATGATGAGTGGGAGCGGTCTTTTAATGAGAACGGGGCCAGCTGGGATGATTTCAGAGGAGTGGCATTTATCTATCTGGATGATGATGATATACCGGAACTGTTAACACAATATGGAATAACAACGGAAACGGCATATGCAACCAGAATCTACACCTATAAGCAGGGCGGACTTTCGAAATTGACGGCAGATACCTTTGAAGTGGATAATGGTCAGATACCGAATGACTGTCTTCCGATTGAGGGTTACATGGAAAAGAGCGGTATGCTGGTAACGCATTTTATTGCCGATTTTCATTTGGAGGAGATGCTGTTTCAGCTGAATGGGGATAAGCTGGAAAAACTGGCTTATTACAAAGGTGATCCCCAATATGGAAGTGAAATTGAGACGATCGACCTTACGTATCTGATAGGGGATGGCGGTATTCAGACAGAGAATGTCCTCTATGACGAATACTATACATTTGTAAAGGATTTTTGGAAGAAAGCAGACAGTTTATATGGATACGATAATTCAAAGCAGAATTATGTGGAAGATGCAGGCTTTATGTTTAAGGAAGATGCGCTGGAATGGCTGAGATAGCTTTTGAACAGAAGTATTATTGGTATGAAGCGCGGAATACAGAAACGGTGATTGAGTGTGCCTTATTACAGAGACTTATGGGAATGGGCTGACGAAAAGTGTTTTTTAGGGATAAATGTCTGAGGTGCCGGGACAGAATATAAAGAGTACAGTGAAAAAATGTGTTCATGCCATGATCGCTACGCTGCCAGCAGGATAGATAAAGGGTTTTCTCGCATCAATAATATTTCTATTAGAGTCTGAAATGCCACTAAATACGAATATGGCCAGAGCTGGAGTAAAAAAATGTCTGAAGAAGAAATCACGAATATAAAAAAGAGAAACAGCTTATTGATACCAATTGTTGTAGCAGTGATTCTCTTGACTGCTGTTATAGTGATAGTCATTGTCGTTGTCAGTTCTCCGTCAAAGGGTATTGATGACAAGCTTGCGCTGGGTGATCGCTACTTGTCAGAGATGGATTACGATAAAGCGATTGCTGCTTACAGGGAAGTATTGGATATCGATACTGAGAATGTAAATGCCTATATTGGAATAGCAAAGGCATATGATGGTCAGGGAAAAACCGAGGATGCCCTCACTATCCTGGAGGAAGGATACACGATTGTACGGGACGAAAGACTGATATCGATGACCGAGGAATTAAGAACTAAACTTGCTAAATCAGAGGACGTAAAAGAGGACGATAATATACCGGTAAAGAAGGAGGAATCCTCTCCGACGCCACGACAGAAGACAGAAGCAGAAATCGAAAATGAATATGAAGATTTATTTGATTTTGCAAAAGATTTTTTATATACACAGGTATCTGGGGGACCTTTATATATCACATTGTCAGAACGCCAAGCATTATTCTGTCCAATGATAGAGCGCATGAAACAGTTAATATCGGATCCTGAAGTGTTTTATGAGGGTTGCAGCTGGTATCATTATGATTCTTTTATTCCGGAAAAAGCAGTCATTGGTATCAGCCGCCAAGCCTCTCTTTTATCGGATGGAATCGGCTTATATATAAGTTTTGGAAGTGTAAGTAACATACCAACCATAGATGAATGTTATGCTCTTCTGTACTATTGGCAGATGATCGTTCATTTGGAGGATGATGCATTAAAGACAAGAGAAGAATATGCGGAATTGATTCATAAACCGGAAATGTGTGAGGAAGGGTATACTTATGATGACTTTTCAGGACATACATATGTGCTGGATAAGTATGGAAGAGAGCTGTCATGGGATAATCATGTTGGGCTAAAATCTGAAACCTTGTGGGGGGAGGGTATTTGTTTCACTTCAAAGGTTTCTTATCAGACAGGATATGTTCCAAATGTTAACTCTGTTGATAGTTATAATTATACATACGATGCTGAGGGGCGGATTGTAAACATGGTAGTTAAAGGAAGCGCAGACCTCATAGATTCGAATATGCATTATGAAGACAGGGAGGAAAAGAATTATCAATACGGAACCTCGGGTATAGTAATTGTACAAGAGAAAAGCACGAACTATACGAGCACAGGAACGATATCGTTAAAACTGGATCGTTTTGGCAGGGAATTGATTGACCAGAACTAAAGAGTTTTTGTATTAGCAGCAACAGGAGAAGTGTAAAATGCAGGAAGAGAAAGAAGAGTATGTAGATATTCAGGAAAATGTGAAGGAGAAAACGGAAGCGCACAAAACGAGTAGTTCTGGTCCGGAACAGCCGGATGCAGATAAAAAGAGCACAGAGAGCATGGAAACCGTCGTAAGTGTTGCAAAAAAGAAGAGCCCAAATAAACGGTTTCTGATGATCATCCCGGCAATACTACTCATTATTGTCGGGGGATTTCTACTTTATTATAATTCTCCAGAACAGAAGATAAAAATATTACGATAGATCCAGGGAAGTATTCATTAATGACTCTATGAGCTATGATGAGATCATGGCTTACCTTGAATGATTGTTGATATCCTCAATGATAGTAACGATAATGCAGAGATATTGATGGCATAATCCGAAGCGCATTACATAAAGAAATGAGGAACTTACAAATCGTTGTGTGATTTGATCTGGTATAATTAAAGCGGATCACAAAGCGCTGATACTTATACTGTAGATGGGCGCCGGCCCTGAAAGCGGAAGAGAAAGAAAGCATTCTTGAGTTCAGATTTCCTGAAAAATGAAAGGAGATCCATTCTGCGGGAGTGATGGATTGGATCGGAAGCAGATACTTTTGACGAGTTTCTATAAGTGATCCTGCCGGAAAGTGCTTCGTGGAGTGAGATATAGATAATGATCCCTGGAAAACCCATTATCAGCTTTTAAATAGTGAATATAAAGAAAAAAAGATGGCAGAATCGCAGAAGAACTGGCGGAAGAATACGAAAACAGGATTCTGTGGAATGCAGATATCCGGAAGGATAAATAGCAATGACAGATGATCAAAGAGAATGGATCCGAGCGCGGGATGAGCTTGTCAAGGAGATACAAGGTTTGGGATTTCCGTAGGAACTGGGAATGCAGATCGCAAAGCAGCCTGGCAGTCCGAAGGCCATGAGCAGGATGATGGGATATCTTGTAAATGTAAGACCGCGGAGCGCCGAGCTGATCGTAGATGAGATGCTTGCCATCTGCAGTGATATAGACCGGTGGAGAGAAAAGAAAGCTGTCGGGTAGGCGAATGCAAAATACAACGAACTGCTGTACTACGGGCTGCCCCCCGATGAAGAAACAGACTCCGGTCAGGGTTGAGGATCGGATATGCTTTGCAATATACGCGGTGCTGGGTTATAATGTGTGGGGCAGATCCCGCAGCCCGGCACCTTTTGTATGCGGGGCTGCTCCTGACAGGCAGTTTGCGGTATCACAGAGGATTTGGAGAAAATATCCGCTATGCAGGCAGAGATCCCCGCGATAAATTGCATTACGGACAAACGGCTTGATATGGTGTCCAAGTACCTGTATCTGAAGGAATACAGCGAAAAGGGCAGCCTGAAAGCGTCTTCTTTCATCTATAAGGTATATAAAAGCCAGATCGATGCACTCACCAACGGGACCTATACCGAGCCGAATACGCCGTCAAAGAACAGCATCGCCAGATTTACCGGCGCTTTCGAGAAGCTGTTTGACAGCATAAGGGAAAACGGTTTTCAATGCGACGGGGAGCTGCTTACCTTTGGGAAGGATCATGTCCCGGGGGACGGTGCGCACAGACTGTCGGCGGCGGCCTTTCTGGGCCTGAAGGTATCGGTCGATGAGCGGGAGGGAAACGGCGTACTCTGTGATATCCCCCTGCTGGAGAGGCAGTATATACGGCGGCAGTATATCAATTTCCTGATCGCGAATCTTTTGCGGCTCCGGGACAGCTACCGGCTGCTGCGATACGACGCCGGCGGCGGGAAAGCGGTATGCAAAAGGCTCCGCAAAGGCCCGGTGAAGAAGGATCTTGTATATCTGACCGCACTGGGGAAGGAAGTCATCGGCGTGATCCGTGCGGAGCGGGAGATCCCGCAGGGTTTTACGGAGATCAAAGCCGGAACGGAAGAGTATGCGGAGATCCTTTCAAGACTGGAATATGCGAAAGATGGTCCGCTGACCGCCTTTCTTCGTGAATTTATGAGGGCAACGGACCGGAAGCTGTTTCGCATCAAACCCTTTTTCAGGAAACATTTTCCGGGGATATACGGATTTTTACGGAAGAAAAAAAGAGGATAGAGCATTGAGCAGTACGGATTTAGCCTGGATCGACTGGATCAAAAAAGAAGAAAAGGCGAGGCTTGCGATCATCTGGCCGAAGGGCTGGCCTTTTTTGCAGAACGAAGATATCTTTTCGGGCCACAGCGGCATCGTTGTGAAATACCATAAAACCATCCACATCACTTACAAAGGCCTGATCGCCCTGATGACGCAGGTGTACGAGGGCAGTCCCTGGCTGGGGACGACGGAAAACGGTTTTGCCGGTGCGAAGGCCAAGGCGACCGAATGCTGGGATAAAAACGGGACGATCGACCTCTGGCTGGTGGAAGAGAACACTCCGAAGGAACTGACCGGGTGCAAGAATGAGCTCCGCGAAAAACTGCATACGGAGAAATCGGCGCTGCATTCAACGGACAGCAGGGAGGAAACCCTGCATATGGCTCGTCTTCTCTTTAATGAAAATACCGTTCATATGCTGGTCAACGGTAATCCGCTGAAGAGCAGTTCGCTTTTCCATAAAATACAGAGCTTCCGCTCGTTACTGAAGGAGGGTGACGAGGAACACTATGTTCTGGCGTCCAGCACAGTCATGGGTTTATACGGACTGCGGGAGATCGGGGATACCGACTATCTGAGCGATGCCGAAGAACGGGTAAAGGGTAAGGATATCGACGATAATGAAAAATATCTGAAGCTGTATCCGGCGGATAAGGAAAGCTTATTATATGATGACAGTAACTATCTCTGGTTCTGGGGGATCAAGTTCATTACTTTGGAGGTGCTTAAGGGCTTTAAGGAGAAACGGGCAAACAACCCCAAGGATAAAAAGGATATCAGGCTGATCGAAACGGTTTATCATCCGGGACTTTCGGCCGCTCTTTTCCGCGCGGGAGAGCATCTGTACTACCTGTACCGTACCTTCCGGCACAAAGTGAAGGTACTGCTTTTGGGTAAATAAAGACAGATTTGCAATTTAGTGTCCGCTTTGGTAAACTGGACTGGTATATCATGTGTGGCATGCCGTGGCAGGGTACAAGCTGTAGTATATCCGAGGGTCATCTGCATGGAAGATACGGCTTTCCCCGGATGAGCGGGACCGGTCATAATGGCGGGAATTTATAAGCAAAACGTATGCGTAACGAAGATATAAAATATGACGTGATCATACCGGTGTATAAGCCGGATGAGCGGCTGAAACACATCGTAAAACGGCTGTTGCGGCAGACGCTGCCGCCGCAGCGGATCGTGCTGATCAATACCGGCAGGGAATATTTCGAAAAGACTTTCGCAGGGGATGATTTCTTTGAAAGCTGTGAGAAGGTCCTGCTCCGGCATATTTCGGAAGAGCAGTTCGATCACGGCGGGACACGGTGCCTGGGAGTTTCGTATTCGAAGGCGGACTATTTCCTGTGCATGACGGATGACGCCCTGCCGCTGGATCCTTATGTGTGCGAGCGCCTTCTGGCTCCACTGGCGGAAGGGAAGGCTCAGGTTTCCTATGCCAGGCAGCTGGCGGGACCGGAGAGCGATATTTCGGAGCGTTTTTCCAGGCGCTTCAATTATCCGGCGCAGTCCCGGATCAAGACTGCCGCCGATCTGTCCGAAATGGGGATCAAGGCTTTCTTCTGTTCTAATGTATGTGCGGCCTATCAGCGCAGTACCTATGAGGCGCTGGGCGGTTTTGAGAAGCATATGATCTTTAACGAAGACATGGTATATGCGGGGAGATTATTGGACAGTGGCGGAGCGATCGCTTATGTGGCGGAAGCGCGCGTGCTGCACAGCCATCATTACAGTGCGATGCAGCAGCTGAGGCGGAATTTCGACCTTGGTGTGAGCCAGGCACAGTTTCCCGAACTGTTTGAACGAGTATCGTCGGCCTCGGAGGGCGTGCGCCTGATCCGGGGGATGTCCGGAAAGCTGCTGCGCAGCGGACAGGCAGCAAAGATCCCCGGGATCTTTGTATATAACGGCTGTAAATTCCTTGGCTATCAGCTTGGGAAGCATTATAAGAAGATCCCGGAGAAGTGGATCATGAAACTGACAATGAACGGAAAGTATTGGAGGAAAAGACCATGTGTGGAATCGTAGGCTATATCGGAGAAAAACCTGCCGCCCCCATTGTACTGGAAGGACTGGCGAAACTGGAATATCGCGGTTATGACTCCGCCGGTATCGCGGTCTATGACGGGAAAGAGATCATCACGAAAAAGGCGGCGGGACGTCTGGCCGTACTGGAAAACCTGACGCACAGCGGGGAGAACATGCCCGGCTTTTCGGCGATCGGCCATACGCGCTGGGCTACCCACGGCGTTCCGAGCGACCTCAACGCCCATCCGCATACCAACGGTGACGGGACCATCGTTGTGGTGCATAACGGCATCATCGAAAACTATATGGCGTTGAAGAACAAGCTTCTTGGGAAGGGTTACAGCTTTGCGTCCGAAACGGATACGGAGGTGCTGGCTCATCTGCTGGATTACTATTATAAAGGCAATCCGCTGCAGGCCATCACCAAGGTGCTGCACCGCGTGGAGGGCTCCTATGCCCTGGGCATCATGTTTGCGGATCATCCGGAGGAGCTTTATGCGGCGAGAAAGGAAAGTCCGCTGATCGTGGGTCACGGAGAGGACGGCTGCTTCATCGCTTCGGATGTGCCGGCGATCCTCAAATATACGAGAAAAGTGTATTATCTTGAAAACCAGGAGATCGCGATGCTGAAGAAGGATGAGGTTTCCTTCTTTACCGTGGATGAGGAACCCACGGAAAAGCAGGCCGTGACCATCGACTGGGACGCCAATGCTGCGGAAAAGGCGGGCTATGAGTTCTTCATGCTCAAGGAAATCTATGAGGAGCCGAAGACCGTGACCGATACCATATCGCCGAGGATCAAGAACGGCGAAGTGGTGATCGAAGAGCTGAACATGACGGATGATGAGCTTAAGGCGATCAGCCGTATCCATATCGTGGCCTGCGGCTCGGCCTATCATACCGGCGTTACGGCAAAATATATCATCGAAGGGATGCTCCGCATCCCTGTGGAAGTGGATGTGGCGAGTGAATTCCGTTACCGCGATCCCATCCTTTCCCCCAGCGATCTGGTGATCGTTGTGAGCCAGTCGGGTGAGACGGCGGATACCCTGGAGGCCGTACGCGAGTCCAAGGCGAAAGGACTGAAAGTGCTGGCAATCGTAAATGTGGTGGGCAGCTCCATTGCACGGGAATCCGATTCCGTATTCTATACCTGGGCGGGACCGGAGATCTCGGTCGCTACGACCAAGGCCTACAGCGCGCAGCTTGCTGCCTTTTATCTGCTGGCGATACGTTTCGGCCGGGCACGCGGAGTGATCGACGATGCGCGCATGAAGTCATTGCTGGAGGATCTGCAGGCCTTGCCGGATCAGATCGAACTGCTCCTGGGGCAGAAGGAGAAGATACAGCATTTTGCAAACCGCTATATCGCGGCCAAGGACGTCTTCTTTATCGGAAGAGGTATCGACTATGCGATCGGACTGGAGGGCTCCCTGAAGCTGAAGGAGATCTCCTATATCCATTCCGAAGCTTATGCGGCCGGCGAACTGAAGCACGGGACCATTTCTCTGATCGAGCCGGGAACGCTGGTGGTGGCAGTGGCCACGCAGCCGGATCTGTTTGCAAAGACCGTCAGCAATATCGAAGAAGTGAAATCCCGCGGCGCCTTTGTCATGGCGGTCGCGGAGCGCGGACGCAAGGAGATCGAGAAAGCGGCGGATTATGTGCTCTATATCCCCCATACCAACCCTTATTTTGCCAATTCTCTGGCGATCATCCCGCTGCAGCTCTTTGCCTATTACGTTTCCGTAGGTAAGGGCTACGATGTGGATCACCCCAGGAATCTGGCAAAGTCGGTGACGGTGGAATAAAACACATAATCTGCATATTAAGGACATAATTTCTTCACAAAGGCGGACTAGAATCAGAAACATCATCAGGGAAGTTAGATGTGAAGATCATAAAGATCCGTAAGGATCGGGGTTCGCAGGAAGAAAGGAAGTGTTTGCTATGTATGACGATGAAAGGATCCGGCTCAGAACAACGGAAGTATTGAAAGGTGATGAATACCCGGGACTGGAGGAAGACGATTCTCCGTCTGCCGGCAGCAATTGTGATAATGTGCCGAGGACAGAGAATCCGTTAAGTCAGACATCGGCAGACTATGGGAGTATGCAGCAGGAAGCGTCAGCAGCGCAGGCAGGCGTGAACGCCGGATATGAGAGCGGACAGCCGGAAACTGTGCAGGCCGTTCGGGAAGCTGTGAATACGGTTTATGAGAGTGCACCGCAGGCAGTAGCTGCCGGTCAGGCGGTTGCAGATATTGATCATGACAGTGTGCAGCCGGGAGCGGTGCAAGCCGTGAAAGAAGCTGTGAATGAAGGATATGAGAACGCGCAGTCGGGAGCGGCTGTTGCCGGTCAGGCAGTTATGGCTGCAGGATACGGAAATGAAGTAAACAGCGCATCTTCCGTGAACAGTGCGGTATGGCAGAATACATATTACAGAAATGATACATACGGAAACGCCGGCAGTCAGGGAGAGCAGTACCAGGGGACATATTGGCAGATGAATCCCGATTACCGTGCAAATCCCTATCCGGCAGGGAACGCGAAGCAGGAGCCTGCAGAAAAGAAACAAAAGAAAGAAAAGAAGCAGCGCGGCTTTTTCGGCAGTGTATGCAGGGTGGCAGCGATCGGTCTGGTCTTCGGGTTTTTCGCCGGAGCCGGATTTCTGGCCGTGCGGTATGGCGGAGGACTGCTGGGCGTCGGAAAGGATGCGGACGGTTCGAAGCCTGTGACCGTGAGCTATACGGACAGCGCATCTGTGGAGAAGGATGGGGAGCAGAAGATCAGTACGCCCACGGAACCTGCCGCAGTGGCGATACCTGCGACGGAATCGGTCACGACCATTGTGACGGATGTTTCAACGGTCGCAGAAGAAGTGATGCCTTCGATCGTTTCGATCGTTAACAGCAGCACGGTGAAATATTACTATTATAACATTCCGAGCGATTCCAGCGGTTCAGGGATCATCATCGGATCCAATACCGATGAACTGCTGCTTGTGACGAATTACCATGTGGTGGAAGAAAACAACAAACTGACGGTAACTTTCTGCGATGGCAGCGAGGCGGAAGCCCTGGTAAAGGGCAGCGATGCATCCATGGATCTGGCAGTGATCGCTGTGCAGCTGAGCGATATCAGTGATTCGACCATGAATGCCATCCGCATCGCCCGTATGGGTGATTCCGATGCATTGAAGGTCGGCGAGCCTGCGATCGCCATCGGAAACGCGCTCGGTTACGGACAGTCGGTCACCACAGGCGTGATCAGCGCCCTGAACCGTGAGATGGATATGGATAATATCAAGGGTACCTTTATCCAGACGGATGCAGCGATCAACCCCGGTAATTCCGGCGGCGCATTACTGAATATCAACGGAGAGGTGATCGGCATCAATTCCAGCAAGATCGGCGGCACCAAGGTGGAAGGTATGGGATATGCGATCCCGATCTCGGCCGCACGTCCGATCATCGAGGAGCTGATGCAGAAGACGACCAGAACACTGGTACCGGAAGAAGAGCGAGGCTACCTTGGGATCACGGGAGCGACCGTGACACAGCAGGAGATCTATCTTTACGGCTATCCGGAAGGCGCCTATGTGGTAAATGTAAATGACGGTTCTGCGGCAGACCGGGCAGGAATGCAGCGTGGCGACTATATCACCGGCTTTGACGGAGAGCGGATCACAAGCATGGAAGGCCTGCAGCGTATACTGATGTATTACCGCGAGGGCGATACGGTAAATGTACAGGTTCTCAGGCCGAACGGAGATGATTACGATGAGCTGACCTTACAGCTTACCTTGGGAGATAAGAGTGATCTGGGAAGAAGTAATTAAGAGAGAAACCATGATATGATCTCGGATCGATCCGCGGGGGGCTTCCCCGGCGGATCTTTTCGATTATAATACATCTTATGGGAAAGACGGAGGAGGAGTAAAGCAGGATGGAAGACAATCAGAACACGGAAAACAGGGACAAAGCATATTGCAGCATGTGCGGAAGGTCGGAGGAGACGGCAGGAAAGCTGATCCATCTCCCCATGAATATGTTCCTGTGCCCGGAATGCATGGACAAGACTTCGAACATGATCGAATCCCAGATGGGAAACATGAACGGAGCCGGTGCCATCGACTGGGGCCGGGTGATGGGGATGTACGGAAGCGGGAAAACGGACGAAATGCCGAAGAGCGATGCCGCTACGGCGCTGAAGGAAAACGAAGGCGACGGAAAAAACAAAGAGACCGCAGGTGAAGGAGAGAAACAGGAGGAGAAACCCAAGCCGAAGGTCAGTTTCCTCAATCTTGCGGATCTGCCTTTTGATTTCGGTTTCGGAGGCCGGCAGCGTGTCAAAAAACGGGACAAAAAAGACTACAAGCCTCTGCTGGAGCTGAAGGATATCCCCGCACCGCACAAGATCAAGGAAAAGCTGGATGAGTATGTGGTAGGGCAGGAGCAGGCCAAGAAAGTCATGAGCGTGGCGGTTTATAACCACTACAAGCGTGTGGCTACCCATACCATGGACGAGATCGAGATCGAGAAGTCCAATATGCTGATGCTGGGACCTACCGGCTGCGGTAAGACCTATCTGGTTCAGACCCTGGCACGTATCCTGCATGTGCCGCTGGCCATCACCGATGCGACCACGCTGACGGAAGCGGGCTATATCGGCGACGATATCGAGAGCGTGCTGAGTAAGCTTCTTTCAGCAGCGGATAATGATGTGGATAAGGCCGAACAGGGGATCGTTTATATCGATGAGATCGACAAGATCGCAAAGAAACAGAACACGAATTCCAGGGATGTGAGCGGCGAATCGGTCCAGCAGGGATTACTGAAGCTGCTGGAAGGTTCGGATATCGAGGTGCCGGTAGGCGCCTCCTCCAAGAACGCCATGGTGCCGACCACGACGATCAATACCAGAAATATCCTCTTTATCTGCGGGGGAGCATTCCCGGGGATCGAGGAGATCATAAAGCGGCGTCTCAACAAGACTTCCGGGATCGGCTTCCATGCGGAGGTAAAGAACCCGGAGGAGAAGGATCTGACGATCCTGCAGGAAGTGGAGACCGAGGATATACGGAAGTTCGGTATGATCCCGGAATTTGTCGGCCGACTGCCGATGGTATTTGCCCTGGAAGGGCTGGATAAGGATATGATGGTGCGTATCCTGAAGGAGCCCCGGAATGCCATCCTGAAACAGTATCAGAAGCTTCTGGAGCTGGATGAGGTACGTCTGAATTTTACCGACGATGCCCTGGAGCTGATCGCCGAGAAGGCGCTGAAGAAAGAAACCGGTGCCAGAGCGCTGCGTTCGATCCTGGATGAGCACATGATCGACATCATGTACGAGATCCCGAAGGATCAGAATATCGGTACCGTGACCATAACGAAGGAGTATCTGGAAGGTACCGGAGGACCCCAGATCGAGCTGAGACAGGGATAAAATCATGATTTGTCCGGCGCGAGCCGGGACAGAGGGAAACAAAAAAGCATAGGCGGAAGAAAAAAGACTGTCGGTTTCGGCAGTCTTTTTTGTGTGAAATGACGTCAGGGCGGCAGGGGTTATTTCGTCATCCGGCCGATCGGGGGTGATCCATGAGAAGGTCGTCAGAGAGATTTCGTAACGCAGAGACAATGGCTAAAACGTGATTTAGCTGCATGCCTGCGCTTTTTTCTGTACCGGATATCTGCCGGCTCCGGGTGTATCAAAGACCGGAATCGGGACCGGAGGACGGCGAAATTGCGGTCCGGATCAGGGGCTTCCGAAGGATTATTCTGCCCCCGGAGTGCCAGGATCCGGAGAGAGGGTTCCGGGATTTTTTTTCATCAGAGACTCCTGATGGAGTCTTTCTCTCTCCGGGATCGATTCTTCCGGGATCCGCTTTTTTGGTGTGAGGCATAGCTGCCCGGTCTTGTTTTGTCTTCTTCCCTTCCTGTTTTTTCAGAGAGATTTTCAGCCGGAGCTGAAGTAAAATGCAAAAAAAGAAAGATCGGGAAATTGAGTTATGTAAATAATTAAAACCAAATGGCATTATGTAAACAAATGCTGATTGGCTCCCGGAATACAAGAGAAATGGGAGCATCCTTATGTTGGAGGAATTATAAACAAAAAGGCGACTTTGGAAATATAATCTAAAATATATAAAAATAAAAACTATTGTAATTTTGCGCCGGGTCAATCTCGAAAAGAGCACTGTTTACATAAGTGCAGCAAAAACAGTTTATAAATTATGTTAAGGAAAAAGAAGCTCCGAAAATTATGTAAACAAGAGAAAATATGGTGTGAATCAGATTATGTCAACATAGAAAAAACAATCATCAGTGTACATAAATTATTATTATCGGATCTTATGTAGATCAAGCGGGGAAAGTTGTGGAGGATTGGTTTACGTAGTATTTGCCGGGAAGGAGTGTTTCGCACGGCTTTTCTGATCAAAGCAGAAGGGGAAAAGGGCGCAGATACATTTAAAAATACAGCCTGTGATACTAAAAGATAAAACAATTATAAAGAGGAGATAAAGCCTTTAGTCAATTGCTGTCCTATCCGGTCAGATGCAGAAAAGCGATATGACGGAGTCTCGGATCGACAGGGAAAAGACGAAATGTTAAATCATATATTAGCAAGGGGTGATCTGGAAAAATCGGGCTACATAAACTTCTTTTGTTAAGAGGTTTACCATAAGAAATCAATGATCATTTCGGATGCCGATCGGGGCAGATCTGGATCTGTCGCAGCGACCGGGATGCGGCCGGAGGAGTGACAGAAAAGCATAGATGTGATCTATGAAATACAGCACAAAAATCTGCGCAGGATCCTTATGAAAATACGATGTATGCGTTCTATATTGAAAGACACAAAAAGGGCGGGAGTAAAATGTCCAAACGGCCACGTGATCTGATACTGGAGTGATATAATTAATAGAACAGGAAAAGCGAGCCGGCAGATGCCGGTATATGATATAGTGATGATAAGATATATATCACAGACTGTCAGAAGGAGTACAACAAGTACTGTATATATCACATATGGATAATAAGTGCGAAACGATGTATATCAGATATGATAAAAATGCGCCGCCGGAGGAGAGCGCGTAAAGCCGGTGATATATTCTACTGTATATAGAATGAAGAGCGCAGGAACGTTGACGTCTGCATTTGGTTATATCATGATTTGATGATGCTGGCGCAGGAAAAAATCTGTCCGGCAGTACGGTGACATATGTAAGCAATAAAGCATAACAAATATAACAAAAAACACTGGACAAAAAATGGCTGATAAGATATAATGCATATAACACAAATATTGCAGATACAACGAGTGATAAATGCTTTCGGCTGTCCTCCGGTCTTCAACAGGAGGGAGAAGAAGTGAGCAGAAAGAAAACAGTCAAAAAATGTATGTGGTGGCTTTTGATCTTTGTTTTGATCGCGGAAGCCATACCGATCCCCGCTGATGCGGGACTACTGGTGCAGTCGGATGAAAAACTAACGCAGGATCTGTATCATGAACATGGCGGCAGCGATTCAGCCTGCTATGGAAGGGTTTTTAAGGAATGCGGCGGTTTTTTCTTCCAGATCGCGGAAGGCTCGGAGTTTTACTGCTGCAGTAAATGCCGGCTTTACATGCGTGGTAAACCGGAGAACATGATCCATAGCGGAGAGTATACGGAAGGGTTGGTCTGTGATGAGGATCTGATCGGCAGTTTCTATATCGAGAGGAGCGAAAGAGCGGATGGCGTCTTTCTGATGGCCGGGATCGAAGGCGGCTCCGGGCTGATCAGTGAATATGAGATCAGCTGGAACGAGGAAGGAGCTTATACCGATGGTCTGACAAGCGTGATGCCGGTTACTGTACCGGGGACTTATCATGCACATCTGCGTTATCATGACGGGAAGGCCGGTGCGTGGAGAGAGGCCTCCCTGGACTATACGGATCTGAGTGTTCCCTGCAAGGTCAGTTTTTACAGTGAAGGGAATCTGCTGGGTGAAGTGGAGATGCCGTACGGAAGCAGTTTCGCCGCAATAGAGCTGCCTGAGAGATATGGCTATGATTTCGGAGGCTTTTATGCCGGTGCAGGACGTTATTATGATGAAGCAGGGCAGCCGGCAGAGCTGGGTGTGCAGCCGTTGGAGACCGCGTTTCTGGAACTGACGGCGGACTGGTCCGCGAAAAGATTTCCTTTCCGCTACGGGCCCGATGCGGACGGCGACGGTCTGGGTGACGGGGAAGCGGTACTGATCTATGACCAGGCGCCGCCCGCGATCGCCCTTCCCGAAGCGGAAGAACGCCCGGGTTTTGAACTGGACGGCTATTATATCGGGGAGAAAAAGCTCTATGACGCGCAGGGAGCAGCGCTCGGTGTGTGGACAGAGGTTCCGGCAGAACTTCCGCTTCGCCTGGAAGAGCGCTGGAAAGAACGCTTTTATACCCTGCATTATGACCTGGATCATGACGGGGTAAAAGAGGCATCGGCGATCCTCCGGTACGGAGAAAGCCTGCCGCAGCTGCAGAGACCCGGAGATATCCCGGGCATGGTCTTTGACGGATATTTTTATGATGAGCGGAAGATCTTTGATGCCGATGGCAGGCCTGCGGCGGCACTGCCGGAACTGTTTGAGCTGGGCAGTATCTCACTGAAGGATGAGTGGCATATCAAGCATTTTGTGATCTCTTACGGCCCGGATGAGGACGGTGACGGAGAGCCCGACTTCAGTATAGAGCTTGATTACGGGGAGACTCCGCCCGCAGTTGAAATGCCGGTCCCGGCACCGCGGAAAGGCTATGAATTTGACGGCTATGCGGTAGACGGGGAAAAGATCTATGACCGTGACGGCAGGCCTGCCGGAGCCTGGAGACCGGATATGGAAGAGGGGAGTTATGAGCTCGAACCCTTGTGGAAAGCGAAAGAATACAGGCTGTATTACGGACCGGACAGTGACGGAGACGGCATACCGGATCTGATACTGATCCTGCGTTATGACAGCGTTCCGCCTGCGATATCCCTTCCGGAGCCGCAGGCACGTCCGGGCTATGTTTTTGACGGTTATTATGTAGGCGACCGGCAGCTGTTCGGTCCCGACGGACAGCCGACCGGGCCATGGAATGCGGATCCTGAAGGAGATGGGAAGCTGATCCTGAAGGAACGTTTCAGGCAGGTAAGCATCACGATCTTTTTCGGACCGGACCTGAACGGAGACGGAAGACCGGATCAGTATCGCACGATACGTTACGGAGATCCGATGCCGCTGCTGGATCTGGGAGAGGTGAAGGAGAGGAAGGGTTATCGCTTCCTTGGGTATTATGTCGGTGAGACGATGCTTTATGATGCCATGGGTGTGCCTGCAACGGAAAACTGTACTTTCACGACACAGGCCGGAAGCTATATCCTGAGTGCAAAATGGGAAGCAAAGAGCTATGCCCTTCGTTACGGGACGGATGAGGACGGAGACGGAGTGCCGGATCGGGAATTGCAGGTGACATACGGACAGCCGTATCAGGCCGTCGAAGTTCCAAAGCTGGAAGAAGGGCACATCTTTGACGGGTACTATCTTGACGGAGAGATGGTCTATGACCCCGAGGGAAAACCGAAGGAGCTTTGGATCTGGGACAGCGAAACGGACGTTCTGGAACTGAAGAGCCATATGCTGCCGCCGAACAAGCCTGAAGACGATAAAGAAAAAGGGAAGGGTGATAACGGCGGCCGGGGCGCGAACAACGGCAGCGACAGCGGAAGCGATGATCAGGACGGAGCCGGTGAAGCTCAGGGTGATGAAGGAGAAGCCGGGACAGAAAACGGAGACGGAGCCGACGACGGCAGCGATCCGGGCAGCAGCGTGAGCGGCAATAGCGTCAGTGAAAACACTCCGGAAGATCGGCGGAAGAAAGGAAACGGTGGTGGAAAAAAAGTGCTCGATACGGCAGGGACAGAAGAAGGCGGACTGACAGAGGAAGCGGATCCGGGGAATGATGAGCTCACCGACCGGCCTGTGATCGGAGAAGAGGATATTCAGGAGGAAGAAGAGCAGAGTGAAGCACCGTCTGCAGAAGCCGGGGAGAAAAAAGAAGAGCCGGAGTCCGGGGACGAAGATCTCCTTCCGGCCCTGTCGGAAGCAGAAGAAAAGCCCAATGAGAAAAGGGATTCCGGGGCGATGCCGATCATCAAAAAGGCAGCAGCGGTAGGTGCGGTAACGGTAGGCAGTCTGGGAGGGATCCTCGGGATCTATGCGGGACTGGTCTATCTGCTGGCCATGGCGGAAGTGGAGACCATATGCCCGGACGGAAGAAAGAAACGTCTCGGCAGACTGGCGATCCATTCCGAAAAGGGAAAAGCCTTTCTGATCCGGCTGCCCAGAGAAATGCTGGAGCAGTGTGAGACAGACCGGATCTGTCTGCGTATCCCGGCATTGTTTGCCATACGATACCGCAAGCGCAGTATTGTGATACAGACAAGGATCAGGATACAGGAGAAACAGATCGCCCGGGAGATCCACGTGGAGATCTGAAAGGAAAGCAGAACACAGTACAGGAGCACGGCCGGCCTGTGAAGCCGGACGGCTCCCGGAAAAAGGGGCTGTCGCAGCGGCCGATCGGATCAGATCGGTCATTGCGGCAGTCCTTTCCTTATAACTTGCAAGAAGCGGGAAAAAAGGGTATTATAAAGCTTATGATCAATATATTTGAAGAGATGGAAAAAAGGCAGATCCGGATAAGGACCAATGTCTGGCATACTGCGTCGCGGGACACCACGGCAGTGTCGGAGTATATCCTTGCGCGCCTGATGCTTGTCTGCGATGAAGTGAAGAGCGCGGACGTGGAGGCTCTGGGATATCTGGAGATGCTTTATTTCCGTGTCATGGATGATAAGCATATCCTTCCGGAGCTGCGTTCGCTGCTTTCGATCCTGGAAAAGCTGGAAGAGGATCTGGATTATTCCACCGAGATCTTTGGGGAAAGGGCTGCCTATATCCTGGATTTCCTGGAGGCGGATACCCTGCGTCATGCGACCGATAAGAGCAGCAACGATAAAGAACGGCGCGTTCTGGGCAGGATCCTCCGCATGCGCCTGAAGTATCTCCAGGAGAATGGGCGGGAGGAACGGAGGGAACTGTTCCGTCCGATGGATATCAAGGCCTATCTGGACCAGTTCATCATCGGGCAGGAGGATGCCAAGCTTGCGGTGAGCACCGCCGTCTACGGCCACGGGAAACGCGTCCGGCATCCGGATCTGCGTTTTGCACCGGACGTGGTACTTCTGATCGGGCCTTCCGGCTGCGGCAAGACCGAGATCATGCGCCGCATCCGGGAGATCACGGACTATCCCATGGTCTTTACCGACGTGTCTTCCTTGGGGGCGAGCCAGTATAGGGGGCGTCATAAGGAAGATATCCTGATCGAGCTGTATGAGGCTGCCGGCAGGAAAAAGAACCTTGCGGAGAAAGGCATCGTTTTCATGGACGAGTTTGATAAACTCCTTCTGCCTGCGATCTCGGAACGCGGGGTCAATATCCATGACGATGTGCAGTCGCAGCTGCTCACGATGCTGGAAGGCAGCGAGGTAGAACTCAAGACCGACGGACAGACGCTGCTTCTGGATACCTCCCATATCCTCTTTGTACTGGCGGGGGCGTTCCAGGGGATCGATGAGTGCATACGCAGTGATAAAAAGGAAAAGAGTACCCTGCCGGCAGGTATGGGTTTTCAGTCGGTGCTGGATAAGGAGATGAACCTGGAGTATATCCGGGACAACATCAACCATGAAGTTCTGATGAAATACGGGATGAAACGGGAGCTGGCGGGGCGCATCAGCAGCATCGCCGTGCTGGAGAAACTGGACCGGGAAGCGATGCTCCGTATCCTTACGGAGCCGAAGGACAGCCTGATCCGCCGTTATGAGAACGAACTGAAGCTTTCCGGAAGTGCGGAACTGATCTTTACCGATGGGGCACTCCGGGCGATCGCGGATGAGGCGTTAAAGACGCCTGTAGGTGCAAGAGCGCTCCAGACGATCCTGGGGCGGGTACTGCGGGGCGTTCTTTTCCGGGCGCCGGAGGAAAAAGGGCTGCGGCGCGTTGTAATCAACGAAGATGTGGTGAAGGAAGGAGCCGAGCCGCTTTATGAGACGGATGAGCTGACGCGCTCACTGGGCGAGCTGACACGCCTGCCCGAGAGCGGAGCGGGCAGCGATACGGGAAAACAGGCAGATGCGGGACATTTTTAACTGTAAAAACGATGCGGAGTTTTCGATCCGTATCGAAGAGAGGATGGGAGCCTATCTGGCCGGGGACGGATATTTTTCCGCTCCGGACCGGGTTTATGATTATCTGCGCATTCTGCTTCATTATATCTTTCTGGTGCGTCCGAAGAGCGAGCATACGATCGACAGTGTGCTAAAACTCCTTGGAGCCAGTTATAAGGAAAAAGGCTACCGGACGCCGTTCTGGGCCATTATCCGGGAGGCTTCCCTGCAATATCCGACGGATGAGCTCTTTTACCGGGCGCGCAGTGTCGAACAGGAGATCACGAACGAGGATATCGACGAGATCTTCGACTTTCTGGAGTCGGAACTGCTGCTGGAAGGCGGTACGGAGCAGACGGAAGAGGAACTGGGGCTGCTGGCGGTGTGCCGCGTACGTTACCAGCAGAGCCGTGTGCGGGATATACGCATGAGGGGCGGCGGAAAGAAAAGAGATGAGGAAAGAGAGCCGGCCTTTTTCCCGGCCTGCCGCAGTTTTGTTGAGCAGTATACGCCGCGGCGCATCCGCGAATACCTGGACCGTTTCGTGCTGGGCCAGGACGAGAGTAAGGATGTGCTGAGTGCTGCGGTGTATAATCATTTCCTGCGCATCCTGCATCCGGAGGAGAAGCTGATCAAGACCAATGTGCTGATGGTCGGACCGACGGGCTGCGGGAAAACGGAGCTGATCCGCCGCATCGCCGATCTGGTGCCGGTGCCAGTGGTGATCAGTGATTTTTCCGGGATCGTAGCCACGCCCTGGAAGGGGAGAAATAAGGAAGAATCCCTTCTGAACCTTTATCTGAAGGCCGGGAAGGATGTGGAGCTGACCGAGTGCGGGATCGTATTCTGTGATGAATTTGACAAGATCATCCCGTCCAAAGCCTATTCGCGCGGAGGAGACATCAATCAGGAACTGCAGGGGCAGCTGCTGGGAATGTTTGAGGGGACCGATATCGATGTGCCTATGCCGGATAAGAGCGGCGGGCATGAGAGCATACTCATGAACACCTCCAATATCCTTTTCATCTGTGCGGGTGCCTTTGAGGGGCTGGAACGTATCGTGAAAAAAGACTATGTCCGCGGAGGTATCGGCTTCAGCAGCCAGACGGCCGAAGGAAAGGATTTTGAGCTCACCGGTGATAAACTGAAGACCGAGCATCTCATGGAATACGGGATGAAACCGGAACTGGCGGGGAGGCTTTCGGCTGTGACGGTGCTGAAGAAGCTGGACCGCGATATGCTGAAGCGTGTGCTCACCGAACCGGAGGAATCGATACTATCGCGCTATGAGCTGGAGCTGCGTGTGGATGAGGGCGCGCGGCTGAATGTGACGGATGAGGCACTGGATGTGATCATCGACCGTGTGATGGAGATGAGCATCGGTGCAAGAGGGCTGAATGCCATTGTGCATGAGATCCTGGCGCAGACGCTTTATGAACTGCCGTCCATGAACGGCGTTCAGGAAGTGATGATCACCGGAGCAGCCGCGAGGATGGAAGAAAAACCGGTATACATATAGGCGGGATGCGGATACTATGGCTACGAAGAATAAGAAGAAAAAAAAGAAGAAGAATAAACAGAAGTTTTCGAAGCTTCAGTTTGCGGTGCTGATACGTACCGTCCTGCCGATGCTCGTGATGGGCGTGGCGATCATCGTGGCCGGTACGATGAGTGCGGCCGCTTCGCTGCAGCAGGAAGTGTACCGTTCCCTCGGAGCCGCAGGCAGTGCCGTGGCTTCCTCGCTTGATGAGATGTATCCGGGGGATTATCAGCTGATCAAGGGAGACGGCATTGCCTACCTTATCAAAGGCAGGAAAGAACTGACCGGTGATTTTTCATTTATTGACAGGATCGCAAAGGACAGCGGGATGGAGGTTTCGCTGATCTACGGGGACGGCCGTTTTGTGACGACGCTGAAGGATGAAAACGGGGATCGTTATATCGGGAGCGGCGTGCATCCCAATATCGTGCGGGAGATGTCGGAAAAACAGAAGACTCTGAACTATCGCAGCGAGATCGGCCGGGGGCAGATCTTTTATGTGGCCTATGTTCCGCTTTATAATTCCGACGGAAGTCAGGTGGGAATGATCGGAACGGCCGTCAGTGAGGCAATGGTGAGGTCGGAAGTGACGGCAGCAGCCCGCCCGATCTGGATCATCACGATACTCGGTATGCTGGTGGCAAGCTTTATCAGTATACGTTATACCAACAGGATCATATCCGCGATCCGGAGCATGCATAAATTTCTTTCCCGTATGGTCATGGGCCGGCTCAATAATGAGATGGATGAAAGTGTGCTGAAACGCCGCGATGAGATCGGAGCGACCGGCGAAAGCATCGTGCGCATGCAGAATGCGGTGCGCGTGCTGGTGGAATGCGATCCGCTGACCACGCTTTATAACCGCCGCAGCGGCGATGCCAAACTGAAAGCCCTTCTGCGCAAGGCGGCGCAGACCGGAGCGCCTTTCTGCGTGGCACTCGGAGATATCGATTTCTTTAAAAAAGTCAACGATACCTATGGACATGATGCCGGCGATGCGGTGCTGAAATTTGTTTCCGCAGCAATGAAGGATCTGGTGAACGGACGCGGCTTTGCCGTGCGCTGGGGCGGTGAGGAATTCTTCCTTGTGTTTGAAGAGATGGGACTGATCGAGGTGGCTGCGGCGATCGAGAATTTCCTGGAAGCCATACGCGCTTCTGTCGTGCATCATGGAGGGCAGTCGATACGCTTTACCATGTCGGTCGGTCTGGTGGAAGGTGACCCGACCCGGGATGCGCAGGAGATGACAAAGGAAGCGGATGAAAAGCTTTATTATGCGAAGGAACATGGCCGTGACCAGCTGGTGGTAACGCCGGGTGAGGAACAGCCTTCCTATCGTGACCTTTTGAAACAGGAGCAGGAAAGCGACAGAAATGAGACGCTGATCACGTTCTCGGATGAATTCCTGGATTCGGAAAATCTGATGCAGCTCCTGTCTGAAAATGCATTGAAAGAGATGGAAGAACAGGATGGGAAAGACAGAAAAGACGGAGACGAAAACGGCTGAGACGGAGACTGCAGCCGGAGAGAAGAAAGAGAACAAAATGGGCGTGATGCCCATGAACCGCCTGCTGGTGAGCATGTCGCTGCCGATGATGATCAGTATGCTGGTCCAGGCGTTCTATAATATCGTAGACAGCATTTTTGTGGCAAGGATCAAGGACGGAGCCGGCGAGGCGGGGACCTCCGCACTTTCCGCGCTCGGTATGGCCTTTCCTTTTCAGATGCTGATGATCGCTTTTGCATCCGGACTGTGTGTTGGTGTGAATGCGATGCTTTCCAAGGCACTGGGAGAGAAGGATCATGAAACGGTACAGAAAGCGGCTAATCACGGCGTCTTCCTGACGATCTGCAATTATCTGATCTTTCTGCTGGTGGGGATCTTTCTTTCGGGGACGCTCATTGCATCGCAGAAAGGCGAAGGGCTTACGCTGGAATACGGGACGCAGTATCTGACCATCGTATGCTGCGGTTCTTTGGGAATATACTGCCAGTTTATTTTTGAACGGCTTCTCCAGTCTACGGGAAGAACGATCTATACGATGTTCACCCAGATCACCGGCGCCATCATCAATATCATCCTGGATCCGATCCTGATCTTTGGGCTTTTCGGTTTCCCGGAGCTGAAGGTGGCCGGGGCTGCCATTGCGACCATCACCGGCCAGTTCTGTGCGGGGGCATTGGCGATCTTCTTTAATCTGAAGCGGAATGAAGATGTACAGATCAATATGAAAGGTTTCCGGCCGGAGCTGCACGTGATAAAGCGTATCTACGCCGTCGGTTTTCCCTCGGTGATCATGCAGGCCATCGGTTCGGTCATGACTTTCTCGATGAACCGCATCCTCACCGGGCTGAACGAAGCTTCCGTCGCGGTATTTACCGTATATTTCAAGCTGCAGAGCATTTTCTTTATGCCGGTATTCGGTCTGAACAACGGGATGATCCCAATCCTGGCTTTCAATTTCGGAGCACGCAAACGGAAGCGTATGATGAAGGTGATACGGCTCAGCATGGTCTATGCTTTCTTCCTGCTCCTGGTCGGATTTATCCTGTTTGAGACAATACCGGAGCTGCTGCTGAGGATCTTTGATACGGGCGACGCGAGCCTGATCACCCTCGGGGTGCCGGCGCTGCGGATCATCGCCTTCCATTATCTGCTGGCCTGGTTCTGCATCATCGGCGGAACGGTGTTCCAGGCGCTGGGCAACGGCCTGTACAGCCTGATCGTATCCGTGGCGCGGCAGCTGGTGGTGCTGATCCCTGTGGCCTATATACTCTCCGTGATCGGCGGGCTGGATCTGATCTGGTGGTGTTTCCCGATCGCCGAGCTGATGTCGCTTGCGGTTACTTCCTTCTTCCTCATCCGGATCTATCGGAAGGTGATCGCACCGATCCCGGAATGAGGCCGGCTCCTGCTTCGCGGCCGTAAAAGCCGCGAAGCGAAAAATAAATATGCGGTCGTGGCGGAATGGCAGACGCGCCGGATTTAGGTTCCGGTCCGAAAGGGTGAGGGTTCAAGTCCCTTCGGCCGCAGTTTCACATTAACCGGGCTGTAAAGATGCGCAGACAGTTTTTCCGGCGGTGGTTCTGTATTATATTGATCGTGGGGGAGTAATAAATGAAGAGCAGACCGGCGGGCGTGAAAGGCAGCCCGGAACAGCGGAGCACTTTTTTTATACCGGAGAGTGATCCGAAGACCTCCGTATCTTTTCGGAAACTTGTTTATGAGGCGTTTCCGGAGATGTGGACATTTCAGATCCTGACCGCCCTGCTCCTGGGGACCGTATCATTTATACTGACAGGAGTGATCAACGGAGTGGCGGGAAGCGGAAGCGCGACCCTCACTTCCGCGAACTGGCGTAACTATCTGATCAACTGGCGGTCTCCCGTACTGCTGCTGCTCGGGATCATACTGATGCTGTGTTATCTTATCATTGAAGTGTTTGCGCAGATCCACCTGACCGGGGACATTCTCTCGGGCAAACGGGTAAGTACGCTGGAAGAGCTCAGAAAAGGGATCCGTTCCCTGCGGCTCTTCTGGAATCCTGCCGGAATACTCGTTCTGCTTTTTATTTTTTTTGCTGTTCCGCTGTGCGGGATCGGTTATTCCGTCAGTCTGACGGAATCGTTTTATGTTCCGAATTTCATCATGGATGTGATCCTGCAGAAGATCCTTTTCACGGTGCTTTATTATGCGGCGGTGCTCATACTTGCATGGGTCGCTTATCGTTCCGCATTTACCCTGCATGGTGTGCTGCTTGACGGAAAAACGCCGATGGAGGCACAAAGGGAGTCTTCGAGGATCGTTAAGCAGAACAGGAAGAGTTTTATCCGGGCTATGCTCAAAACCGGGCTGTTCCTGGTCCTGCTTATGATCATAGTCCAGGTCTTTGTTAACTTTATCCCGGGTGTGTGTCTGGAACTGTGGGGAGAGGAGCTCCCGAAGGGATACCGGATCGATCTTGAAAGGATCGCTGAAGAACAGCTCACGCAGACAGATATCTCCGTGATCGGCTACCGCATATTCAGCGCAATAACAGTATTGCTTGGCGGATATATCTATTATGTCGCGGTTCTTCTGGGCGGCTCTTATCTGATGCTGAAGCTGACCCGCTGTTATCTGGAGTATACGGGAAGGGATACGGAGCTGTGGCCGGAACGTCCGAAGAGATCGCTTTACCGCTGGAAGGTAATACTCATGAGCGTCGTGAGCATTATCGTCCTGTTCATCGCACTGATCGTAGGTGTTGTTTATGATCAGGTTTTTGACCGGACGGAGCCGGTACGCGTGATCGCGCACAGAGCGGGAGGAACGCTCGCACCGGAGAATTCGCTGGAAGGACTGGAGGCAGCCATCGACCATGCCTGCTACGGGAGCGAGATCGATGTACAGCGCACAAAGGACGGCTATTATATCATCAACCACGACAATACGTTCAAACGTGTGGCCGGTGTAAACAAAACACCGGGCGAGATGACCCTGGCGGAGATCCGGGAATTGAAGATACAGGGAGAAGACGGTACGGTCTCTTCCGTTGTAACCCTGGAAGAAATGCTGGATGTGATCCATGGTAAGGAAAAACTGTTCGTCGAGCTGAAGGGAGCGGGAGCGGACAGACAGATGGTGGATGACCTGGTCCGGATCATCCGGGAAAAGGACTGCGGGGACGACTGTGTTCTCATTTCCCTGAACTATGAGCTGATCGATTATGCGGAAACAAACTATCCGGAATTCGAGACCGGAACACTGTTCTTTTTCGGGCTGGGGGATGTTTCAAAACTGAACTGTGATATCCTGATCATGGAGGAGGAAGCTGCCTCGGAAAACCGTATCAACGGGATCCATGAGGCGGGCAAAAAGGCGGTTGTCTGGACCGTGAATAAGGAAGAGGGGATGCTGCATTTCCTCGACAGCGAGGCGGATGCTGTCATAACGGATGAAGTGATACTTGCAGAGGAAGTTCAGAAGCAGCTGGATGAGCGGACGGATTACCGGGTTCTCGGGGACCGGCTGGGGGATTTCTGGGATTAGATAAAGACATACGACGGAAAACGTGTTATAATACAGATGTATTTTTGTTTTTCACTGCATTCCGGGGGAATTGCAAGACAGGCTGATCAGTATTCGCGCAGTGAAAAGGCACGAAAAAAGGAGGTCAACATGCAAAATAACAACAGTTCCACGATGCTGAAAAACATCATGCGTATCATTTCTCTGGCGCTCATAGCCCTGTTTTTCATTCCGTCCTGCGTTGTATCCTGCGCTACGGTTGAGATCCCGGTCAGTGGTCTGGATGCCGTGATAGGCGTCAGTTATGAGGGTGAGAAGGTTACGGAACCGAATTTCTTAATGCTGCTTGCGGTCGTGATCCCGATCGTTATGATCATCGTTCTGTTTTCCGTGAAAGGACCGTCGATCCCTTTTATCATCCTCAATGCAGTGGATATCGTCGTATGGATTCTTTTCATCATAAAAGCCAAAGATCTTGCGGAGCAGAGCTATTGCCAGTTCAGGGTCACCCCATGGTATATCATAATGATGCTGTTGATCGTGGCCAATATCGTACTGGCCGTACTTCTGTTGCGGATAGACAGCCGGCCGGATTACGGAATGGGAAGTATGCCGCCTCCCTATATGAACAATGCGGCACCCCCGATGGGAGGAATGGGAATGGCATCCCCTATGGGCGGAATGGCACAGCCGGTGATGCCGAAGCAGGAAGAAGCGGAAAGCTGGGTAAAAAAGATGCCCGTGGTATGTCCTCTTTCCCCGGAACATAACGGAATGAAGATCCCTCTGGGAAATACGGTATTCCTGATCGGACGGGATGCGCAGGAATGTGCGCTTGTATATGGGGATAACACTCCCGGGGTCAGCAACAGGCACTGTCAGGTTGCTTTTGACAAGCTCAACCTTCAGTTTGTGATCACCGATCTGGGTTCTACATACGGAACCTTCCTGATGAACGGACAGAAACTTAACGCAAATGTGCCTTATCGCCTGTCCAGCGGTGAAAGCTTTTATGTCGGGGATCCGGCCAACGCGATCCGTGTGGAGTACGGCTGATCGTTCCGGCAGCCGGATGGACGAAGCTGTCATACGGGAGGCATAAATATTTAAACTTGTGGAGGAATCCGTATAGACATGATATAGTGAGCAAATACTTTGGCAGATCTGAACGATCGTGCACAGAACTTATGGGAGCCGGCTTATGAAGAAAAAGATCGCAGTCTTTACAACCGGGTGGTGCAGTGAGATCCTGTCCCAGTTCCTTACCGGTATGCAGAACGCTTTGGAGGGGGAGAAGGCGGATATCTTCCTTTTTCTCTGTTATCCGACGCATGTCGATACCCTGGCCATGAAGAAGGGGGAGATGAATATCTATACTCTCCCGGATCTGCACGATTTCGACGGGGTGTTCATTTTCGGAAGCGGCCTGGATTATCATGACAGGGTCGATGATATCGTTGCGCGCAGCAGGGAAGCCGGCGTTCCCGTTATCATGCAGGGGGCAAAGCGTGACGGGATCAGCTATGTGGGCTCGGACAATTATCTGGCGACCAAGGCCATGTGCAGGCATCTCTTCGAAGAGCACGGAGTGCGTAATATCACTTTTTTTGCGGGCACGACCGATTCCGCGGATTCGGAACTGCGCCTGAAAGCCGTGCGTGATTATCTTGAGGAAAACGGCCGTTCGGAAGATCTGAAAGAAGTTTTCTATACCAAATGGGAAAATGTGGCGGTTACAAGGCATCTGAACGAGCTTTGCGCGGAAGGGCGCGAGCTTCCGGATGCCTTTATCTGTGCGAACGACGGTCTGGCCATGGAGACCTGCATCACGCTGAGCCGGAACGGCTATGAGGTCCCGCGGGATGTGCTGGTATGCGGCTACGATCACATCGATGACAGTCAGGTGTTCGATCCTTCCATCGCTTCGGTTGACCAGTGTTTGACCGAGATGGGCAGCGCTGCCGCAAAACTCTGGCTGGATATCCTGGGCGGTGCGGAGCAGGGCGTTTCGCAGGTCATTCCCTGTAAGTTCATCCCCGGCGACAGCTGCGGCTGCTATGAACTGCGCAACAGCGACCGGATGCGCAGGCGTAAGGGGCGCGAGGCTTTTTCCGTACGAGCCATGACGACCTATTTCAACCGGAAGCTTAACCTGATCGATTCGACGATCCTTTCCTGCCTGACGTATGAGGATTTCAAAAGGAATCTTCACCGTCTCCTTGCGGAGAATCATGATTATGAGGGTGATTCCTTCCATATCCTGCTGGAGCCCAATTTCGGTCTTTCCATATATGATCCGAACATCCGGCTGAAGACAAAGGGCTACAGCCGGCAGCTGGAGGTGATCTATTCCACGGAAGACGGAGTACGATACCGGGAGGATCGTTTTCCCACATCGGAGCTGATCCCGAACTATGACAGCGAAGGACCGAATCATCTCTATGTCTTCCTTCCGCTGCATGAAGCGGATGAGGCCTACGGATATATCATTTTCAGGGATTGTATGGAAAAGGTGGAGAACCATTTCCTTCATACCTATCAGAGCCGGATGGGGCTTGTGTTTGACAAGTTCCGTCACGCCTTAAGCCTTGATCTGATCAATAAAAGGCTTTTAGACCTGATGCGGCGCGACCCGCTTACGAACGTGAGCAACCGTATGGCGTATGAGGATAAGGAGAAGTATATCCAGTCCAAGATCAATTCCGAGACGGCGATGCCTTTTGCGATCGCCATGTTTGATGTCAACAATCTGAAGCTCATCAACGATTCCATGGGTCATGACGCCGGAGACGAATATCTGATCCGGGCCTGCCATCTGATCTGCAATATCTTCAAGCACAGTCCGGTATTTCGTATCGGAGGCGATGAGTTTGTTGCGGTGCTTTCCGGGGATGATTTTGAAGACCGGGAGGAGCTTAAGGAGGATCTGAAGCGGCACATGAGTCCCTATTCCGCGAAAATGCCGCTGCCTTCCGATTATGTTTCCATCGCCTGCGGGATCTCCGTCTACCGGCCGGGGGCGGATATGTCCGTACAGGACGTGGTCAAACGCGCCGACGAAGAGATGTACCGTGTCAAAGCGGAAATGAAGAAAGTGATGCAGTGAGCATGAAGATTTCGATACTCGGAGATTCTGTCAGCACCTATACGGGGTATAACCCCGAGGATTATGCGGTGTATTATCAGGAACCGATGCTCTGGAAAAACGGGATGGAAAGCGTAAATGATACCTGGTGGATGCAGGTGATCACGGCTTTGGGAGGGGAACTCTGCATGAATGATTCCTATTCCGGGAGCCGTGTGGCAGGGAAACGCTTTCCGGCAGCCTGCTCGGATGAAAGGATCCGTATGCTGAGGAATGAAAACGCTTCTCCGGATCTGATACTGGTCTATATCGGATATAATGACTGGGGATATGGCGTGATTCCGCAGAGGACCGGACTTCCGTTCTTGTTCCGGCATGATCCGGAGGTTTTTGATGATGCTTATGAACTGATGCTCACAAAGCTGAAGGCTTCCTATCCCGGAGCGGATATCGTATGCGGAACCCTGATAAAGACCTGTCTGGAAGGTGATGAGGAATGGAAGTTTCCGTCGCGCTTCGGCGGATTTGAATTTGACGAATATAACCGGCTGATCAGAGCCTGTTGCAGGAAAAAAGGCTGCAGACTGGCCGAGCTGCGCGAACAGGATATAAGGTATGAAACCCATGATGGTTCACATCCCACAAAAAAGGGCCACAGGCAGATCGCAGAGCTGTGGCTGAATGTGCTCTCTGACGGAAGATCTGTCCGTACTTTTTAAACCAGCTCGATCCGTTTCAGCTCCGGGTTCTGCTCAAAAGCATACAGGCAGATCACGCCGGCGAAGGCGCCGGTGGCCCGGCTGTCGTAGCCAAGCATGCCGAAACGGTACTTATAGCTTTTATTCATACTGACGGAAGGGGAATCCAGCGAAGAATCCAGGCTGAGTGATTCCACTTCCTTATGCGGGAGCGAATAGACGTTTTTCTTGTCAAAAGTGATCGTTCTTTTGTCGGTGATCACGCAGCCTTCCTTGCCTTTGGAGAACACTCCGGAATTTTTATACAGGAATACGGTCTCGCCGGGTTCGAGAACGGAGCTTACCCTGTCTTTTGCAGACTGAAACAGATCACGGTTTTTGTTTTCCGTAGCCACTTCGTTGAAAGTTTCCTTATCAATAATGGAGAACGCATACTCAAGGGCTTTCTGAGGGGAGCAGAGATCGTTGACACAGTGCAGGAAGCCTTTGAGGAAATCCTTTCCGTTCTTTTTTTCGCGGAGTTTGTCCAGATTCCATCCGCATTTATAGAATGCCGGATCGACCTCGTTTTCCGTATCAAAAGCAGGCTTTTCCGTTTCCATGGGAACGAATTCCGACATACAGAACGGGCAGATCAGTTTTCTGCGATCCTTTGACAGTTCCAGTTTCCCACCGCAGTTGCTGCACTCATTACTCTGGATCATAAAGCTTCCCTCCCCGGCTTTTATATATAGCCTCGCATCTCTAAGCTGATACACCGCTATTATAACAGAAAAAAGACGATAACGACAGTATTTTTTTCAAAAAATACGAACGATCCGTGCCGCCGGCGCTGTCTGGGGAGATGCTTGCGGGGCGGCTGTTTTTGTTATATAATGAAGCTTTGTAGGATAATGATCGAAAATGAGGTGGGACTGAAAAAATGATCTATGTGGTTTATCCGCTTCTGCTGCTTCTGTTCTTCTGGGGCTGTTCTCCGAAGGGCAGGGGGAACTGGAACGAGGAAGCCTTTTCGCTGCGGCAGATGAAGGCGCTTCAGGGCTTTGCGGCGCTCTGCATCATGCTTCATCATATCGGGCAGAAGACCTGCGCATCCTGGCTCCCGCCAAATACCATCATTCCCGGACTCGAGTTTTTTGTACCTATCGGCTACATCCTGGTATCTTTATTCATCTTCTGTTCCGGTTATGGCCTGCATCACAGTTTTAAGTATAAAAAGGATTATCTGAAGAAGAACTTCATCGTGCGGCGTATCCTGCCGGTGGTCTTTTCCGGTTATGTCGTCACGCTGATCTTTTTCGGCGTGCGTCTTCTGCTGGGGGAGAAGATGAAAGGGGCGCAGATCGCCCGCTACCTTCTCGGCGTGGATCTCTGCAATCCGAACGGCTGGTTCGTGCTCATCATCCCGATCTTTTATCTGATCTTTTACCTGGCATACCGTTTCATCCGCATCGAGTGGCTCGCCTTCCTGGCGGTGGTGCTGTGTACGCTTGCCTACCAGCTGCTGGGAAGCATACCGGATCAGAACACGAGCTGGATCCGGGGAGAGTGGTGGTACAATTCGATCCATATGTTTGCGGTGGGGATCTTCTTTTCAAAGCATGAGGAAAAGATCGTAAATCATATAAAAAAGTATTATATCGTGTACCTGATCCTGGCGGTGATCGGCCTGTTCGGCTTTTTCATGCTGAGTGAATTTACAAAGGCAACGGTATCCTATTACTGGTGGGGACCGGGGAAGGTATGGCACCGCAGGATCTGCCTGCTTTCCGAGATGGCGGCGTCCTTTGCCGTGGTCTTCTTCCTTTTCGTGATCGGCATGAAGATAAGGATCGGCAACCGTTTTCTGGATCTGATGGGAAAGATCACGCTGGAGTTTTATCTGATCCACGGTCTGTTCGTGGAACTGTTTGCGAGAAAGTTTGCGGATAAACTTAAGAGCGTTCATTTCTTCGAAAACAATCTGCTTTATGTTGCTCTTGTGTTCGTACTGGCGCTGCCGTCGGCACTTATACTGAAAAAACTGCGGGATCTGGTTTTCGGAGCGTATAAGCGCGAAAAGAAGGAAGCAAAGGGGATGGAAAAAGCGTGATAACGAAGGAAAAGCTCAACAGATACCTGCCGTGGCTGTTTTTCATTGTCGTGGCCGCCGGATGGATATTGTTTTATCTGCTTCGGGTGGAGCGGCTCCTGGATGCGGATATGTCCAGCGAGATGGTGCTTTCCCGTATCCTTGCGGACGAGCACGGTGTGATCACGCGTTCCTGGAAGTATTCGACCGAGATCCGCGTGCTGAATAACCAGCTTATCTTCAGCCTGTTCCTCGGGATCACGAACAGCTTCCGCATTTCCCGGCTCTGTTCCGGCGTGGTGCTGCTTCTGCTCTACGGTGCGTCCTATTATTATCTCTGTGTGCAGGCCGGCCTGAAAAAGTATTTTCCACAAACGGCGGCGCTGCTCTTTCTGCCCTTTTCCGCGGATTATGCATACATCATCCTCTACGGACTGTATTATATCCCCCATATCGCGATCTCGTTTACGACGGCGGCGCTCACGCTGCATATCAGTAAAACTTCGGATAAGAAAAAACACTATATCCTGCTCGGACTGCTCGGGCTGCTTTCATTTGCGGCCGGACTGGGAGGAGCCAGACAGCTGGTGATCTGCTATCTGCCGCTGCTGGCGGTGGCACTGATCTGGAGCGTGCGGCAGCAGCGCCTTGCTTTCACCGGGGCCTTTGCGGCGATCCTCGGAGGGGGGGCGGGCTATCTCGTCAACAGCCTCGTGCTGGCCAAAAGTTACCAGTTCAACGGCTGGACCAACTTAAGCTTTACCGATTTTTCCTTTGCCCGTGCGGAAGAACTCATCATGGGGATATTGCACGAATACGGTTATACCGAGGAAGGCGTATTTTCCATGGCGCTGATCAAGAATGCGGCCTGTTTTGTGATCGTGGCCGGCATCCTGATCTATTTCGGGCGTTATTTTAAAAAGAGCCGGGAGAGGGCCACGGGAGAAAGCTTCCTCGCAGAGCTGATCCTGTCCATGAGTGCCGTGTATTTCCTGCTCTATCTGTTTACGGATATGTATTATGAAGACCGTTATGCGCTGCCCTATATCGTTTTTGCCGCACCCATGGCGGGGTTCGGCCTCATGCGGGCAGAGCAGTTCCCGAAACTGGAGCGGAAGAAGAAAGGTGCTGCGCTGGTGTTGCAGCTTTTCTGTGACCGGCTGCTCCCGCTGGCAGTGATGGGAGCCGTGGTGGTGGCGGGCCTCGGAAGGCTGCCGGGCCTGTGGCGCACGGATCTGACGGCAGGGCTGAAAGAGCTTTCGGACGCCCTGGCGGAGCAGGGTTATCAGAGCGGCTACGCCTCCTACTGGAACGGGAATATTATGACGGAGCTGTCCGAGGGCCGCTTCGAGATGTATAACTGGGATGATTATGTGGACGGCAAGGTGGATGTGGAGGAGCTCTATATCTGGCTGCAGCCGGTCTCCCATGCGGAGAAAAAGCCGGAAGGCAAGGTCTTTATCCTGCTGAGCGCGGAGGAGGAGACCCTCTGTCCGCTGGTACGTTATCTGTCGGAAGATGAGGTGGCTTTCCGCAATGCGGGCTATGTGGCCTACGGTTTTGCATCCTACGAGGATATGCTGGCCGGGCTTACGGATTATGATTATGATCTTTCCGATACCGAGGGGCTGGAGGACGGCGTGCCCCTGGACAACGCATGGGAACTGTACGAGGACGGCTGGACCAGCGGACCCAATATGACATTATATAAGGGAAACTATGAATTCCGGGTGAAGGGGAAAGGGCTGAGAGATCTCGAGATCGTGGCAACGAAGGATTTCGGGGAGGAAGAGCTTGACGCAGCCGTTGAAAAGCAGACGGATCACGAGCTGCTCCTTACGCTTTCGGTCCCGGAAACTGTTTATCATGCGGAATTCTATATGTATAATACGGACGAAGACGAGATCCGTATCGAGAGCGCTCAGGTAAGGCGGAAATAAAGGAAGATGAAAGAAGCAAAACAGAACAATAAAAGGACGGCGGTAAGCGGCAGGGATCTGCAGCCTCTGTTTCTCATACTTCTTTTCGCCGCCGGCGGACTTTTTGTTTATCTATGGCTTGCGCATTACGGCAACACGCCGCAGCTCTTTACGGATGTGGTGCATGAGCTGACCTCCATGGAAGGGAGCAACAAGTCGGCGGAGCGGACGCTGATCTATCTGCTTGCCGGAGGCGGCGCCCTTGCGGTGATACTGTTTTACCTGTTTCATAACGGAAAACACACGATGAAGCAGGAAAACTCCGGCAGCCTGCTGCGCTCCGCGCGCCTGCCCGGCCTGCTCCTTCTGGTGGCTGTTGGAAGCTCCTTTGCGGTATACGGGGAATGCGACCCCGTGCTCTTTGCGCTCGCGGCGCTGTGGATGCTTTTACAGATCTGCAGTGCGGCCTATGCGCTTTCCGCGATGCTCTCGTTTGTCGTCACGCTCTATGCGTTCTGCGGCCTCTACCGTGCGGCGGTCTTTCTGGGATACCGCGGGGATCTGAGCCTGGAGAGCGTCACACAGGCGGCGTTTCTGTTAACGGGGCTGGTGCTCGCACTGTCGCACGGCAAAAAGAAAGATCTTTTTACGGCGCTGATCCCCATCCTGCAGCCGGCGGTTCCGCTGACACTGCTGATCTTTCTTTCCTCCGCCTACCGTATGAACGGAGAGGAATTAAGTATCGGAGTGTCCCGCAGGATACAGCTTCCGGTGTTTGCATTGATCCTCGGGTTCCTGATCCTTGCAGTATGGAAGCTGGTCAAAAGCCGCCGCGGATCGTACAGAGCCGAGGAACTCATCTCTTTCGGGACCCTGCTCTGCATCCTGAACCTGAACTGCTATTCGGGCCTCGGACGCATCGTATCCGCGGACCTGCATCATCCTTTTGAAAATATCATCGGCTTCTCACAGATCTTTGAACTGGGGCAGACGCCTTTTTCGGAGTACATCCCGGTCTCGGGTCTGTATTCCGTTCTTCAGGGAGCGTTCCTGTTTTTCTTCGGAAACGGGGAATATGCGGCTTATAACGTGACGGAGAATCTCTTCTATCTGGCGGTGGCCGCCCTGATCCTCTGGCTTGCGTCAAAACACACGGACAGCGGGAACCTGCTTTTTATCACCCTGCTGTTTCCCATCCTGCGCTACAACCGTGTGGCGCTCATCCTTCCCGTTTTCCTTCTGCTGGCCTGGCCGAAGCTGATTGAACGGAAGAATCTCTGGATCAAGTGCTGGCTCCTTTCGAGCCTGGTCCACGGGCTGTATTATCCGCTTTACGGCGCCGCGGTCTGCATCGGCTTTTTTCCGCTGCTCTTCTGGCAGATCGTAACTTACGCCAGGGGCGGGCTGAAGAAGGACCTGAAGAAGCCGGGCTTCTGGCTGGCCTGGGCGGCCTGCCTCCTGCCGGTCGTGCTTTCGATCCCGCTGCTTCTGGGAACCTTAAAACATATGCTGGCCATGAGCGCACAGACGGTATACGCGGATGGGCTTTCCCGTTTCGGCCAGAGCCCGCCGGAGAACTTTTTCGCCTTTCTGTCTTCGCAGGGGCTGCGCGTGCTCCTTTATGACCTGTACAGTTTCCTGCTGCCTGCGGCGGTGGTATGGGTGTCGCTGATCCTCGCGATGAAGAGCGGAAGGATAAAACTGGAAAAGAAACGCATACGCATCGGGGATCCGCAGGCGGCGGCACTTTGCGCATCTTTTGGGATCGCTATGTTCGTGGCCTTCAGCTACACCCTGGTACGCATGGATATCTACAGCATATACGCCCGCAGCGCGGGGCTGATCTTTGCGGCGGCGGTGCTGCTCCTGCTTCTGGCGGAGCGCTATTTCGGAAGCGGCGTATCGCGTTATGTGATCTCGGCCTTTGCGGTCTTTCTGCTGTCGGCCGTGCTCGGAGAGGGCATACGGAGCCTGGACAGCGACGGAAAGCTTTCGGGCAGCTATGAGGTGCCGCAGGGATACCTCCTGGCTGCAGATGAGAGCATCCCGCGTCTCGGCAGCGCGTTCATCGAGGAAGAGACATATGGAAAGCTGCGGCAGCGCTATGACGGCGGCCGCGGTCTGGAAGCGGACAAAAGCTATCTGGGTCTCGGTTATTTCGGTAATTTCTATCTCTTCAATATCCGCGGCGGCTCGGTCATGGAAGCGGTAACGATCCGCGGATACGGGGCGGCGGAAGAGACGGTGGAGAATCTGAGAACGGAGGGGACCGTGGCGGCGCGGGTGGATTCGCTTGCCTATTATTATCTCCATCACTGGCTGCTCTGTTCCGGCGAATACGCCTGGTCGGAAGAAAAAGGAAAGTTCTGCCCGAAAGCGGAGGGGATGACGGAGGAAGAAGTGCTTAGGGAAAACAGGAAAGCGGCGCTGACCGAGGAGGAGCGTGAACTCTGGCTCACGCCCTCATCCTGGGGGCTTTCGATGGAAAGCCTGGAAGGGATCTTTACGGAGCTGCCGGCCACTCTGAATGCCTCCGGAGGAGACGGGGAGACAGAGCTTCGTTTTGACCGGGAGCTTAAGGGAGAGGATGCGGATTTTCTCTATCTTGCGCTTGACGACAGCGGCGATTCATACCATTATATTCTTGTTGACCAGATCTTCAATGCGGTACAGCCCGATCCTTCCAAAGCGGCGGCGGCATTGATGAAGAGGGTAAACAATCCGGACGTGAAGCTCCGGCTGTCCTGGACGGATGATGAGGGAACGGAACACAGCATGAAATGCGATCTCGGACGCGGAAAGCTGCTGCTGCCGCTGGGGAGCGGTTCGGGCTGGCTCCTGAACAGTCATGACGGGCTGAAGCTCACGCTGGAAAAGGACGGCGAACAGATACCGCTGCCTGCGATCCGGGAAATGCGTCTTTTGAAGCTTCGGGAGGTGGAATGAGATGAAGGACAGGATACTGCTTTTTATCCCCATGTACAATTGTGAAAAACAGATCACGCGCGTGCTCGCGCAGCTGACGGAGGAGGTGTGCGCTTATCTCGATGAAGTGATCATCCTGAATAACCGCAGCACCGACGAAGGCGAGCGCATCGTGACGGAATATCTTGAGGAACACAGCTTTGCAACGAAGGTGAAGCTGCTGCGGAATAAGGAGAATTACGGCCTGGGCGGCTCGCAGAAGCTGGCTTTTGACTATGCGGTAAAGAACGCTTTTGATTATGTGGTAATGCTGCACGGGGACGACCAGGGGTCGGTCACCGACCTGCTGCCCTGGCTGAAAAAGAAGACTTACCGGAAATACGACTGCTTTCTCGGGGCACGTTTCATGAACGGCTCCCGCCTGGAAGGCTATTCCCTGTTCCGTACCTTCGGAAACGTGGTCTACAATATCCTCTTTTCCCTTGGCTGCGGAAAGCGCGTGCTGGATCTGGGTTCGGGCCTTAATATGTACCGGGTGGAGATCCTGAAGGACCGTTTTTACGCGAAGTATAAAGATAATCTGATGTTTAACTACTGCATGATCCTGGGCTCGGCCTATCACGGGCATAAGATCCGCTTTTTCCCGATCTGCTGGAGGGAGGACGATCAGGTTTCCAATGTAAAGATGATGAACCAGGCTGTTACAGTCCTGAAGATGCTGGGTTCCTATATCGTAAACAAAAAGAAATTCATCGAAGACGAGCACAGGGATGAGCCGCGTGAGGAATATGATGCGGATGTGATCGCGGAGAGCCGCTGATACGGATGAAAGCCGGACGCAAAGGGATCTACAACCTGATCAATATCCTGGTACTGGGCATTTCGGCCGGATGGTTTATCGCCGCTTATGTACTGCCGGTGGATCCGGCTGTCCCGGCAGACCCGGTCCGCATCCCGGTGGTAGTGCTGACGGTGGTACTGGTACATATGGTCAAGGCCGGAAGGCTTTATCTTGCGCTTTACGGACTGGATATGAAGCACGGCGCCTGCATGAAGCTTTACTGCAAGGTGACGCCGGTCAGCGTGGTACTGCCCTGGAAGCTGGGGGAGTTTTTCCGTATCTACTGCTGCGGGGCCGAGCTTGGAAGCTTTCTCAAGGGCGGCGTGATCATCCTGCTGGACCGTTTCTTTGATACCATGGCGCTGGTCACGATGATCGTACTGCTCTGGCTGTTTTCCGGCGGTATGATCCCGCCGCTGGCCTATGTGCTGCTGGCGTTTCTGGGTCTGGTCTTTTTCCTGTATCTGGCTTATCCGGGCATGCAGGAGGTGTGGAAGAAAAATCTGCTTTCGGCAAAAGCAACGCCGCACCGGCTCTCGATGCTGAAGCTCCTGGATACCCTGGGCCGTGTGCACGGGGAGATCCGGGCCGTGCTGGGAGGAAGAGGGATACTTCTGTATCTGCTGTCCATGGCCGCATGGGGCGTGGAGATCGGAAGTCTTGCATTTTTGCAGGGGACGGAAGAAAGCATCGGAGAACGGGTTGCCCGTTATCTCTACGCGGCCGTCGGGATAGAGGATTCCGTTGAACTGAAGCGTTTTGTTGTCTTTACGATCGTTTTGCTGATCTTTGCCTATGGCATCATCAAGCTGGCGGAGCTGATCGCGGCGTCCCGCCGGGAAGCAAAGAAGGGAAAAGCTTAGCACGCTGCATGGAATAAGGCGGAAGATTCGCAGCAGGAAGAAAGAACAGAGGAAAGCGTTATGAGATATATCGTGATCTTTGACGATACGGGAAAAAAGAGCGAGGTGATCTCGGACATCATCGGGGATAAGGGCTTTGCCGACGTTGTGGTCAAAAAACGCCGTCTGGAGGAGTATTACCGGGATGAACTCTTAAAGGAGTTTCCCGATATGCTATGGAAAAAGCTCCATTCCAGCTTTGAATTCGGCGATCTGTGCGAGGACCCGGCATACCGCGCTTCCGCTGAGACGAGGGTGCTGCACTGCTTTTCGGATTTCCTGATCACGGACGGGGAGAAGGCGCGGCTTTCTTTCCGCAAGCTTGCCTATATCGACGCCCCCTATGCGGTGTTCTCGGGAAAGAAGGCACTGGCGGCGATGTTTCCTTCCGTCGAGAGTTATCTGGAATTCTGCAGGGCGGTAACGGCCGGGAAAAAGCCGCGGGAGCTGATCCTTGATCTTAAGGATTCCTTTGAAGCCGAAGGCCTGGTGGATATCGGCAATATCGGGAATTTCATCCAGTGCGTCACGGGCAATTTCGATTCCCGCTATTTCAACTCGCTGAAGGGGAATGAGTATACCCTGGTCAAGAGTTCCTCCGATAAGGAAAAGCTGCGTGCGGAATACAATTTCTATCACCTGCTGCCGGAGGATATGCGCTTCTGGTTCGTCCTTCCTTTTGATTTTAAGGAGACAGCGGAAGGGGCCAGCTATACGATGGAGCGCCTTCATATGACCGACCTCGCGATCAAGTGGGTGCACGGTTCCATGGACGAAGCGGAATTTGAAGAGCTGATGGACCGTTATTTTTATTTCTTCAGCTGCCGCCATGAAAAGGCGTGCAGCGCGGAAGAGTATAAAGCTGCGGCGGATGCCCTGTATATCACGAAGGTGAAGGACAGGATCGCAAAGCTGAAGGAACTCGCGGCATACGGAAAGATCGAAAAGCTCTTAAAGGCGACAGGCAGTGAAAGCGTGGATGAACTGGCGGAGAAGTATTTTTCGCTGAAGGAAAAGATCGAGAAAAAGAAGCGCTACCCGCAGCGCCTGGTCATCGGTCACGGGGATCCCTGCTTTGCGAATGCGTTATACAACAAGTCCACCAGAACGCTGAAGTTCATCGATCCGAGGGGAGCGCTGACGGAGGAGGATCTGTGGACCAATCCCTATTATGATGTGGCAAAGCTTTCCCATTCGGTCTGCGGGAGCTATGACTTTTTCAATAACGCGCTGTTTGACGTGCGGATCGGAGAGGATTTTTCGGCGGAACTGGAGCTGCCTTTTGAGAACGCGCGTTATAAGGCGGTCTTTAGGCGGAAGCTTGAGGAGAGCGGTTTTGATTACCTGAGCGTGCGGATCTACGAAGTGTCGCTCTTCCTTTCCATGCTGCCGCTCCATATCGACAATCCGCAGAAGGTGCTGGCCTTTATCCTTAATGCGGGAAAAATATTGAAGGAGATCGAAAAGGATGTTTGAGGATTATTCGTTTGTCTTTGATATCGACGGAACGCTCTGCCCGATCAAGAGCAAAGAGGAGCGCTACGAGGACCTGGTCCCCTATCCGGAGATGGTGGAGAAACTGCGTTATTATAAGGAGAACGGGGCAAAGATCATCCTCTTTACCTCACGGAACATGAACAGCTATAAGGGGAATATCGGTCTGATCAACAAGCATACGGCGGCGATCCTTTCCGCCTGGCTGGAAAAATGGGATATCCCCTACGACGAGATCATTTACGGAAAGGTCTGGCCCGGAAAGAAGGGCTTTTACGTGGATGACCGCACGGTACGCCCGGATGAATTCCTGAAATACACGCCGGACGAGCTGGATGCGATCTGCGCCGCTTCCCGCTGTGATGAAAAGGAGCAGAAAAATGAGCAGTAAACTTGAGATCGTGATCACCATGGGCGGCCTGGGTTCCCGTTTCCGGAAAGCCGGTTATACCCTGCCCAAATATATGCTGGAAGCACACGGAAAGACGCTCTTTGAATGGTCCATGATCAGTCTGGAAGGCTACCGGGATGCGGCGGCGCAGTATATCTTCATTGCCCTGCGGGACGGCGCGGCGGATACGGAAGCTTTTATCCGTGAGAAATGCGCCCTCCTCGGGATCGCGGAACCGAAGGTGATCCTGCTGGATGAGCTGACAGACGGGCAGGCGACGACGGCCACGCTGGCCGGGAAATACTGGAATGAGGAGAACGGCCTGCTGATCTATAATATCGACACCTATGTGGAAGCCGGCGAGATGAACAGTAAAGAACTGAAAGGCGACGGATTCATCCCCTGTTTTACGGCGGAAGGGGATCACTGGAGCTTTGTGCGTCTGGATGAAGAAGGCAGGGTGGCCGAGATCAAGGAGAAAGTACGCATCTCGGACCACTGCACGCTGGGAGCCTATTACTTTAAGAGCTGCCGCCTGTATAAAGAACTTTATGACAGCTATTACGGCAGCGGAGAGGGTGCCGGTAAGGAAAAATATGTCGCCCCGCTTTACGACTGGCTGCTTTCCCGGGGAGGGGAGATCTATATCTCGGATGTGCCCGCCGGCCGGGTGCATGTCCTGGGTACGCCCGAGGAGCTGGAAGCGTTCATACGTGAGGACTATGAAAGCTCATGAGAGGATCCCGGAGACCGGAGAGCCTGACGATCAGAATGGTATAAAGGGAGGATTTGTTCATGCCGCGTAAGATCGAGATCACGACGAGGATGGGATGCAGGATCAACTGCCGTTTCTGCCCGCAGAAACGCGCGCTGGAAAGGTATTACGCCGACGATAAAAAACGGCAGACCGTACTCTCGCTGGAGAAGTATAAGGAGTATATGGGAAAGATCCCGAAGGATGTGCAGATCATCTTTTCCGGGATGTGCGAGCCCTGGCTGAATGAGGAATGTACGGAAATGGTGGAATTTGCGGCACAGGGCGGCTGGGTCGTGGATATCTATACGACGCTCGTCGGCATGAAGGAGGAGGATTACCGGCGGATCCAAAAGCTTAAGCTTCACTATTTTGTGCTGCATGTGGCGGATAAGGACGGAAATGCCACGATCCCGGTGACGGAGGAATATCTTGCGCTCCTTAAGGAAGTGGTGGAAGGGCATAAAGCCGGAACGCTTCCCATCACCTCGATCTCCGTACACGGCGATTTTCATCCGCAGATCAGGGAGATCATGGCGCTGATCCCGGACGTGCCGGTGCTTCGGGAGATCTATGACCGTGCGGGAAATCTGGAACCCGGCGAGGGCGTGACCATCACGGTACCGGAGGAAAAGAAGGGCTGTCTCTGCTGTACGAAATGTAACGGTTACAGTCTGGACGATAATTATCTGCTGCCGGACGGCTCGCTGACGATCTGCCCAATGGACTGGGGCCTGGAATGCATACTGGGCAGCCTGGAAAACGAAAGCTATGAGGAGCTGTCGGAAGGAAAGGCAAAGCAGGAGTTCCGGAAAAAGATGAAGTCGGCAAAATACGGGCCCGTGCTGTGCAGGCACTGTCATGTCTCGCAGAGAAGGGGCGCCTACCGCGTTTCCTGTTTTTTCCGGGGAATGAAAAGGGTGGCCCGCAGGATCATCAAAGGGAAGTAAAAAGATGCACAGGATTGCGGGAGTGCGGAGCACGAAGCGATCCGTAAGTATCATGAGAACGGATACAGCGAAAAAACCGGCAGCCGCGAGGCTGCCGGTTTTTATAGAGGGGAGCAATGATAAGATAATATCGTTTTACTTGTTTTCCATGTTTTCCTCGACCATGTCCAGCATGTAGAGGAACTCGGCACGGAAGTCGTCGCTCATGATCCGGGGATCCTTCTTCAGACGGTCGCGGATCGATCCCAGATCGCTGGTCCCTGCGAAGGAGGAGTCTCTCATCAGCATGCCGAACTGTGCGATGCCGGCTGCCCAGGAAGTATCGTCGTCCATTTCCGCGGAGATCTGATCCCTGCCGATGGGGTAGGTGAGGAGCCTGCTCACGTCTTCATCCGGCTCTTTGTAGCGGATGGATACGGTCAGAAGCTCGTCGCTGCCGTTACCGGAGGCGTCTTCGGTATTGTAGCGGGATTCCACTTCGGGGATCTCGTAGGCGGAATCCGTGGTCACCACTTCGTAGAGTACGGTCACGCACTGGCCGGAACCGACCTCGCCGCCGTCCTTGCTGTCGTCCGCAAAGTCTTCCGCTGCCATCTTGCGGTTTTCATAACCGATCAGGCGGTAGCCTTTTACCTGGGAAGGATTGAATTCTACCTGGAACTTTACGTCCTTCGCTACGGTGAAGAGGGTGGAGAAGAACTCGTCACGGAGCACGCGTTCTGCTTCCCGGCTGCAGTCGATGTAGGAATAGTTCCCGTTTCCGTGATCCGCAAGGGCTTCCATCTTGTCGTCCTGGTAATTGCCGGAACCGAAGCCGAGGCAGGAGAGGAAGACGCCGCTTTCTTTCTTTTCTTCCACCAGACTGATCAGGCCTGCTTCCGAGGATACGCCTACGTTCAGGTCGCCGTCGGTAGCCAGAAGGATACGGTTGTTCCCGCCCTTGATAAAGTATTTTTCCGCGATCTCATATGCCTTCAGGATGCCGCCTTCGCCATTGGTGGAGCCCCAGGCTTCCAGACCGTCGATGGCTTCGCGGATCTTATCGTGCTCGCTGCCCTTTGCGCCTTCCAGAGCCACTTCCGAGGTGCCTGCGTAGGTCACGATGGATACGGTATCCTTATCCGTGAGCTCTTCCTGCAGCAGATTGAAGGCTTTCTGCGCCAGGGGCAGTTTGTTGTTGTCAAACATGGAACCGGAGGTATCGATGAGGAAGACGATATTGCTGCCCTTTTCCGCAGAAACCTCTTCCGCTTTGATGCCTACGCGGAGCAGCAGGGTATCCTTGTTCCAGGGGCAGGGAGCCAGGTCCATCACGGTCCCGAACTTTTCGCCGTCCTTTGCATCCGGATAGTCATAAGAGAAATAGTTGATCATCTCTTCGATGCGGATCGCATCTTTGCTGATGCCGAAACCGTCATTTTCATATACTTTACGGCGGAAGTTGGAATAGGTGGCGGTGTCCACGTCGGCGCCGAAGGTGGAGAAGGGCTGGGTGGCTGTCGATACAAAACCGGATTCCTTCACTGCGTTGTAGTTCTCGGTATTCCAGTCCACATCCTCGTAAGGCATGACATCATCAGCGGGAGGGACAGTGCCGGAATTGCCGTTCGGGACTGCGGCATTATCCGCTGACCCTGCGGCATAATCCACAGCCTCTTCGCATTCCACATTACATGCGGCTTCGTACACCACCATACCTTTGCCACGGTAATCATAATCGTCATCGTAGCTGTAGAGTCCGTCGTAGGCTTTGCCGACCCTGCGGATCCTGGCCTCGATCTCTTTGTCGCTGGCCGGGGCGCTTACCGTGGGTTTTCCGCTGTACGGATTGTTTCCGCCGCCGGGGGTCTCCGGATCGTTCCCGCAGCCGCTCAGTGCGGAGATCATCATACATAAGCTCATTGCAAGTGCGATCATCCTTTTCTTCATAATATCTTCCTCCCTGTATCTGCCGCCTGTCCGCGGCCCGTGATATCGTTTTCTTTTTTCCTTGTGTTTCAGACGTCTTGATCTATATACGGAACGGCGCAGTCTTTTTTGTGGAAAAAAATTTTAACAAGGAGATTGACAACTGTTTCATACTGTTATACACTGTTTATTGTCCAGGGAGGGATATTTACATGCATGTGATCATTAACAACAGTTCCATGATCCCGGTTTACGAACAGGTAGTGGAACAGATACGGCAGCAGATCATGCTGGGGACACTGAAGGAGGGCGAAGGCCTGCCATCCGTCCGAAGCTTTGCGAACGAGCTGAAGATCAGTGCCCTGACCGTCAAGAAAGCCTATGACAAGCTGGAGGAAGACGGACTGGTGGTGACCGTTCACGGAAAAGGCAGCTATGTCGCCGCCACCGACAGCGGCCTGGCTGCCGAAGCCAGGAGGAAAGCGGCCGAGGAGGAGCTTTCGCTGGCAGTATCCAAAGCAAAGCTCGCGGGGCTGGATAACGACGACATTCGCGAGATTCTGGAGATGATCCTGGAGGAAGGATAAATGATCAGATTAAAAGAACTTACCAAAGTATACAAAGATTTCGACCTGAACATATCGATGGAGATCCGGCCCGGCAGCGTCTGCGGGCTCATCGGAAAGAACGGCGCCGGGAAGAGCACGACCATAAAAGCGATCCTGGGACTGATCCGTCCCACTTCGGGCAGCATCGAGGTGCTGGGCAAGGATCCGAAAGACTTTACGGCAAAAGACAGGGAAGCCATCGGGGCGTGCCTTGCGGATTCCGGTTTCAGCAGGCTGCTGCGCCTTGAAGATGTGGTCTGCATCTTAAAGAAGCTCTATAAGGATTTTGATGAAGCGCAGTTCCGTAAGCTCTGTAAGGAACAGGGACTGCCGGCGGATAAGAAGCTGGGGGACTATTCCACCGGTATGAAGGCAAAGCTCAGGGTACTGACGGCCATCTGTCACAAAGCAAAGCTGCTGATCCTGGACGAGCCTACGGCCGGCCTGGACGTGATGGCCAGAACGGATATCCTGGACATGCTCCGCGCCTACATGGCGGAAGACGAAGAACGTTCCATGCTGATCAGTTCCCATATCTCATCGGACCTGGAAGGCCTGTGTGACGAGATCTATATGATCGGTGACGGACGCCTCCTGCTCCATGAGGATACCGATGTGCTGCTGGGAAGCTACGGGATCATCAAGCTCAGCAGGGAAGATTACGAAAAGGTAGATAAGAGCTATCTCGTGAGCGCGAAGAAACAGCCTTACGGTTATGACTGCCTTACGAACGAAAAGCAGTTCTATATGGAAAATTATCCGTCGGCAGCCATTGAGAACAGTGATATCGACAGTATCATCCTTTTGATGCTGGGCGGTGAAAAAGTGGCTGCAGGAGAGGAGGTAAAGAGATGAGAGGATTATTCGAAAAAGATATCAGGCTTGTACTTCAGAAAAAAGCCTTTCTGTTCCTGATCATGATCATCGCGGTGGCGCTGTCCTTCAGCATGGATGATTCCTTCGCGGTCTCTTATGTGACGATGATCGGTATGGTACTTGCCATTACCACACTGTCCTATGACGAATATGACAACGGCATGCCTTTTCTGATGACTCTGCCTGTCAGCCGTAAAGGCTATGCGGCGGAAAAACAGATCTTCAGTTATCTGATCCTGACCGGCTGCTGGATCCTTGGAATGCTTTTGCAGCTGGGCTGCTTTGCGATACAGGATAAAATGCCGGAACCGCTGGCGTTCATCGAAAGCTCGCTTTTGTATCTCGGCATATTTGTGATCCTGCTGGCGATACTGATCCCCCTGGAGCTTCATTTCGGGATGGAAAAGTCCAGGATCGCGATGTTTGTCCTCTTCGGGGCCTGCTTTGCCATCGGCATGCTGGGCACAAAGATCGGGGAATTCCTTCATATCGATCTTACGCCGCTCATTCAGACCGTGCAGTCGACCCCGGCAGCGGTACTGGCGGCTATCGGTGCGGGGATCGTGCTCTTCTTTGTAGTGATATCCTCGCTGATCACAGGGGCGGTCATGAAGAAGAAGGAGTTTTAAGGGAGGATGGGATTGTCGTGACCGGATCCCTCCGTTTGCTGGAAAGCGGAGTTGTATAAATAGTAAGGGAAAACAAGCACAGTTTTGTAAAATATAATGGTTTTTTCTCCTGTTTTCTGATAAAATATTTGTGTTATTATGTGTTTTTTCAGATGCCGGGAGATGAGCCGAAATGAGCTATGTGAGCTTGGGCCTGTTATACATCGTGAACCATATGATCTGCAGGCTTCAGGCAGCGAAGAAAACCCGGGATGGAGGACCGGTCCGGAGACAGGACCGGCATGGAGTGCTCCTTTTCGGGTTTTTGTTTTATCCCTTCCCGGAGGGGGAGCTTTCCGTATATGGGAAGACCGGGGTGACGTATGGCTGAACGAAGGATGCGGATAGCGGCGGAGGATCTGAAAAGGCCGGAGCTCGCGCCGTTTTCGGAGAGTTCCGAGGTGCAGCTGAGGCGCTGCAATGAGCCTGCGCCGGGCTGTTTTATCGCCGAGAGCCTCAGGGTCATCGGCCGGGCACTGGATGCGGGTTATGAAGCGCTCTCGCTGCTGATCGAGGAGCGGCATCTGGGCGAAGAAACAGTGAAACGCTGCGGGGATATCCCGGTCTATGTGGGCGAAGCGGAAGTGCTCAGCACGCTGGCCGGTTATAAACTCACCGGAGGCGCCCTGTGCCTGATGCGGAGAAAGGCGCTGCCGGAGCTTTCCGGCGTTTTGGAACATGCAGGCCGTGTCGTCGTGCTGGAGGGTATCAGCAATCCGACGAATGTGGGTGCGATCTTCCGTTCGGCAGCGGCTCTCGGGGCGGATGCGCTGCTGCTCACCCCGGACTGCAGCGATCCCCTGTACCGCAGGGCGGCGAGGGTGTCCATGGGAACGGTCATGTCCCTGCCCTGGTGCTATTTCGGAAAGAACCGTTTAAGTGATGTGGCAGTGCTGCATAAGGCCGGTTTTACCGTACTCGCCATGGCGCTTCAGGAGGATGCCGTACGGCTCGGGGAAAGCGCTCCGTGGAAGGGGCGCAGGCTTGCGGTCATATTGGGAAATGAAAACGACGGTCTGTCGCCGGAGACCGTCAGAGAGTGCGATGCAAGCGTACTCATCCCGATGATGAACGGCGTGGATTCGCTGAATGTCGCAGCAGCTTCGGCCGTGGCTTTCTGGGAGCTTTTTAAGGGAGTTCCCGGCGGAAGCAGAGGATAATGAGGATCTCTTTATGAAAAGAAAGCTTGCGGTATGCGCAAACGGATGGAGTATGGATGCCCTGACCAGAGCTCTGGAGGGTTTCAGGAAGTATGCCGAAAAAGAAGATTTCGACATCTTTGTGTTCATCAGTTTTGCGTCCTACAGCGTGCATAAAACCCTGATGCAGGGAGAACTGAACATATACCGTTCCTGCAGGCCGGAGGAATATGACGGGATCGTCATTTTTTCCAGCATGATGAATTCCGATGATACGGTACGGGAGATCTGTGACAGGGCAAAGGAAAAGAATGTTCCCGTGGTGAGCATCGGCATGGAGCTGGAGGGCGTTTCCTCCATCCATATCGGGAATGAGATGGGAATGCGCGGGATCGTGACCCATCTGATCGAAGCCCATGGAGTGAAAGATATCTTTTTCATGGGAGGCACGGAGGACCATGTCGACAGCCGGGAGCGGCTGGAGGTCACCAGGAAGGTGATGGAGGAGCACGGCCTGTGCCTTAAGGATGAGGATGTGGGCTACGGGAAATGGTCCAACAAGCGTACGGTGGACGCTCTGGAAGAGATGTTTGAAAAGAGAAAGAAACTTCCGGAAGCCATCGTCTGTGCCAATGATATCATGGCGCTTGCAGTGTGCACCGAGCTGGAACGCAGAGGGATACGGGTCCCGCAGGATGTGGCCGTGACCGGCTTTGACGATACGGACAACGGCAGGATCTTTTATCCGGCGCTTACAACGGTATTGCAGGATTATTCGCTGGTGGCCAAAAGGGCCTGTGAGCTGATCTTTAAGAAGAGAAAAAACAGAGAGCCGCAGAAGCTGGTCGTGCCGGCGGTGCCGGTGATCGCGGAAAGCTGCGGCTGCGGGAAGAAGGCGGCATATACAAAACTGCGTCAGCGGTATTGCAGCCATTCCTTCCAGCGGAATACGGAAGCCAATCTGCTTGAACAGAACGAAAGAGTCATGCGGGAAAGGATCTCGGATGTGACGGATTATGAAGACATGATCCAAAAGCTCCGCGGGCATTATCTCGAAAATCATCAGTTTGAAGGCTCGGCTTTTTATCTCGTGCTGAGCCGGGAATACTTCAAGGATATCACGGCTACGGACCGGGAGCTGTGTGAAAACGGCCTGCAGGGCACGCTGGATGTGGCGGTTGCCATAAAAAACGATGAGCAGCAGGAAGTTTATGAGGTTCCGGCCGATATGCTGATCCCCGCATATGAGAAAAAGGCAAACATACAGCATATATTCTACCTCTGTCCCCTGCATTATTTCGAAAACAATTACGGTTATGTGGTGTTCCGGGACCGGCCCATGATGCTGAACGAGTCCATGATGTACCCCTATCTGGAGAAAATGATGCAGTCGCTGCGTCTGCTGCGCGTCAACCTGCGCCTGAAGTATCTTTATGACAAGGATCCGCTGACCGGTCTTTATAACCGCCTCGGATATGAGAATAAAGCACTTCCGCTGTATGAGAAGAGCCTGGAGACGCGCTCGGAGCTGACAGTCCTCTTCGTGGATATCAATTCCATGAAGGGTATCAACGATCATTACGGGCACGAACAGGGCGATAACGCGATCCGTACCGTGGCGGAGGCCATCAACGATACCCTGCAGAAGGACTGGGTGGCGGTGCGTTTCGGCGGAGACGAATTCCTGGTGATCGTGCCGGACTGTGACCGCTTGCGTGCCGCGCAGGTGAGGCAGAAGATCCGCGAACGTCTGCAGTTCCGGAGAAGGGAGAGCGGGCTTCCTTACCAGCTGACGGTGAGCATCGGTTATGTGACGACGGATCCGAAGAGGCGCCGGGATGCCAGCCTGAAGGATTATGTCAGCGAGGCGGATTCGCTGATGTATCAGATCAAAAAAGAGATGCACGACGGCGAATAGCTGTATTTAAGGGTCGGAGCAGACGGAAGTCTGAACGGTGCGGATCCGGGGACGGATCCTGACGGAGGAAGCGATGGATAAAGGCGGACGGACGGAACAGTTCCGCTATAAGCAGAATATCTGGACCCTGCTCTTCTGTTTTGGGGCGATCATGCTGAACCTGCTGCTGGGATATCTGGTATCCCTGTCGGGACTGCCACTCTATCTGGATACGGTGGGGACGGTTACGGTCGCTGCCCTTGGCGGGTATCTTCCCGGGGTGGCCGTTGGCTTTGTCACGAACATCGTCAAAAGCATAAGCGACCCTGCCTCTCTCTATTACGGCGTACTCAACGTGCTGATCGCCGTTGCAGCTGCTTTTCTGGCCGAGCGCGGCTGTTTCAGGAAGATACGCGGCATTATCGTATGCATCCTTGTCTTTACGCTGATCGGCGGAGGGATCGGCGCCCTGATCCCCTGGTTTATGAACGAACTGTCTTTCGACAGCGAATCCTTAAGCGGCCTGTTGTATGGAACAGGATATTTTAATCTGTTTATATCCCACCTTCTTTCCAGTCTGATCATGGATCTTCCGGACAAAGCCTTGACGGTCTTCCTCGCGCTTTTCCTGATGCGCATCATCCCGAAGCGCGCATACTCCTTCTTCCGTTTCCAGATCTGGATGCAGGAAGCGCCGGAAGATGCGGGAAAAGGGATGCGGGGACGTTTTCGCGTACGCGTACTTTCCCTGCGGGTAAAGACTCTTCTGGTGCTCATCTTTTCGCTGTTTACCGTGGCGATGGTAGGAACGGTGGTCAGCGTACGGGTTTATCACAAGACCATACTGAACGAGCATACGATCCTGGCGAAAGGAACGGCGAGCCTGGCCGCGGAGGTGCTGGACGGTGACCGTATCGACGGCTGGCTGGAAAACGGCGGGGGGGAAGCTTATGTGGAAACGGAAAAGCTTCTGGAGAAGATCCTTGCCAGTTCGCCGGAGATCTCTTATATCTACGTGTACAGGATGGAGAAGGAAGGCTTTCTCGTGGTCTTTGATATCGATACGGAAGATCTTCCGGGAGCAAAGATCGGCTCGCTCCTTCCCTATGACGAGGGTTTTACGCCGTATATCCCGAGGCTTCGTTCCGGCCTGGAGGTGGAGCCTTTCATTACCGATGATGAATACGGCCATCTGCTGACGGCGGCGGAGCCGGTATTTGATTCGAAGGGAGAATGTGTATGCTACGCCATCGCGGATGTGGATATGGAGAGGCTGCTCGGCAACGAGCGCAGCTTTCTTATGGAGCTGATCTCGGTCTTTCTGGGCTTTTTCATCCTGCTCTGTGCCTTCGTGATCTGGCTGATCGATTATCACGTCATTTATCCGGTCCGCTCCATCACGACGCAGATCGACAGCATTTCCGCCAATGCGGATACGCAGAAAGAGCTGGACGATCATGTGAAAAAGCTGCGGAAGCTCAATGTTCACACCGGCGACGAGATCGAGAAGCTCTACCAGTCCCTCTGCCGCATGACCTTAAGTCAGGCCGAACAGACCAGGAGCATACGGCAGCTGTCGGAGACTACGGCGAAGATGCAGGAAGGCCTGATCGTTACCATGGCGGACATGGTGGAAAACCGGGATTCGGATACCGGTGCGCATATCCAGAAGACGGCCGCCTACGTGATGATCATTGCGGAAGGCCTGAAAAATAAGGCTTACTATCTGGAAAAACTCACACCGCAGTTCCTTTCGGATGTGGTGCGTTCCGCGCCTCTTCATGACGTGGGCAAGATCAATATCCCGGACAATGTGCTCAACAAGCCCGGGAAACTGACGCCGGAGGAATTCGAGATCATGAAGACCCATACCACGGCGGGGAAAAAGATCATGGAACACGCCATCAGTACGGTCCGGGGTGAAAACTATCTGAAAGAGGCCAGGAACATGGCGGCGTACCATCATGAGCGCTGGGACGGGAAGGGCTATCCGGAAGGTCTGCACGGGGAAGTGATACCGCTTTCGGCACGGATCATGGCGGTGGCGGATGTTTTCGACGCGCTCACTTCGCCCAGGGTATATAAACCCGCATTTCCGCTGGAAAAGGCTCTTTCAATCCTGCAGGAGGGCAGCGGTACGCAGTTTGATCCGAAATGCGTGGAAGTCTTTATGGAATCGCTGACCGAGGTCAAGATCGTGTTGAAGAAGTATAATCAGGATGTGTAAAGGAAGATCCGAAGCATGAGATATTTTGTGATCGCATTTCTTCTGCTCTTTGCCGCAGCCCTTGTGTTCTGGCTGGTGAGGCGCGGGATGATCATAAGGAGACAGTACCGGGAACTGGCAAGGGCCAGGGATGAGGCGGAACAGGCAGGCGGTGCAAAGAACCGTTTTCTGGCCAATATCTCCCAGGACATCCTTACGCCCATCAATACCATCATGGGACTGGACCAGATGATCCTGAGGGAGGACGCAAAGGACGTACCGAAAGAGTATCTGGCGTCCGTGACCGCTTATGCGGCGGAAGTAAAAAAGGCGTCGGAAGCCCTTATGGTGCTGGTGGGGGATCTGCTGGAGCTTTCGAGGCTCGAATCGGAGGGGCTTTCCCTTTCGGAAAGAGAATACGACGTGCGTGAAATGCTCCTTCCGCTGCTCTCGGCGGTAAAGGGAAGATGCGCGGCCAAGGGCCTGGAATTTAAAGCTGAAGTGGATGAGATGCTCCCGGGGAGAATGTACGGTGATGTGTCAAAGATACGGCAGATCCTTCTGAGCCTCCTCATCAATGCCGTGAAATATACCGATGTGGGCAGGGTCATGATGGAAGTGTCCATGGAGGAAAGAACGGATATGCAGTGCGTGCTGCGCTTCCGGATCACGGATACCGGTATGGGCATGAAAAAGGAGGAGCTGGAGCAGATCCGCAGGCTTCTTGAGGAAACGGAGGATCATAACGGACCGGTTTTCGGCAGCATTTCGGGACTCGGGATCTCGGCAAGATACGCTTCGATCCTGGGAGGAAAGCTTGCCTGCGAGAGCACCTATGGCGAGGGTACGGAGTTTTCCTTCCGCCTTCCGCAGAAGATCGAAGACGCGTCGCCCATAGGCAGCGTCAGCGAAGCGGAAGAGAGCCTGGACCGTGCGTCCTATGTCCCGCAGTTTATTGCTCCGGACTGTGACGTGCTGATCGCGGATGATGACCCCGTGAATCTGGAGGTGATCCGTGGCCTGCTTCAGGCAACGAAGGTATTTGTCACCACGGCGCTTACCGGAGAGGAATGTCTCCAGAAGGTACGGAATGCGAGATATCATGTCGTTATCCTTGGGCATCTTTCTTCCGGCTACGACGGCTGGGAGACGCTTAGGAGGATACGCGCCGTTGATGAGAAGCTTCCGGTCTATGCCCTGACGGCAAAGGGAAGGGAAGCGGAGGAAGAATACCTGGCCGGGGGCTTCAGCGGGCAGCTGGCCAAACCGGTGGACGTGAGGGAACTGGAGCGGATCATCATGCGTCATATCCCGGAGAGCATGATGGAAAGGCGCGGGGATAAGGTTTCGGCCGGAACCGGAAAGGAAGCATAACGCGGATGTTCGAACTGATCAGGACACATCAACTGAACGTGATGCTCGTACTCAGCGGAGTGGCCATAAGCGTGGCGCTTTTGATGTTCTTTACGCGTTTTCTTCCGGCGAGAAGAAAAGCCATACTGATCTTTCTGGAGCTGGAGGCGACGTTCCTGCTCATCTTTGACCGGGAAGCATATA